>CAWCZQ010000006.1:0-16872 GCA_963800205.1 uncultured Candidatus Saccharibacteria bacterium | reverse complement strand
CTGTGAACCATACTTTATCGTTAGAAGATTTTAGTTTCATCTGAATTAATAATAACAAAAACTAGTGGATTTCGTGGTACCCCCGGAGGGATTCGACCTACCTTCGGCAGGCCCGCAACTTCTGCGATGTCAACATAGTTTCCATGGGAAGGTTGCCTTGCGACATGCTCACCGGCATGTCTCACCCCGACCTTTAGTGTCGAAAGTTCGGTTCACCAGGCCAAATAAAAAGCCCAGACAAACTGGACTCTTTATTTGGTACCCCGGGAGGGATTCGAACCCCCGACCTAATGGTTAGAACCCACTTGCTCTAATCCACTGAGCTACCGGGGCATAATCTTTCTATAATAGCTGCAATTCACCTATTATAAGCTCTTCTTCTTTATATCCGTGACCAACCCTTCAGTTTTATCTCTTGCTTTCTCGCCAGGCTTTTTGTTTGAAAAGCAAGTTACAAACACGATTTTAAAGTTCCCTGATCCCGAGCAAATTGTGATCCTTTACCTGAGTTGTGCAGCTGTAACCTTTTGGTAGGTTCTGGCGATATACCTACATAGTATCGTCCGGTCCTTGCTTCACAAATATATACAAACCATGATGACATTTTGACCCTTCAATTCGCCTTGCTCACTCAAGGTCATTCTCCTCACTCATATCATCACCGTCTGTGTGATAAAAATATTCCGCTTGGCAATGAATGGTATACCATGAGCGAACGAATTGAGTCGAATTGGTGCGGGTGGGGAGAATCGAACTCCCGTCTCGAGCTTGGAAGGCTTGCATACTAGCCACTGTACTACACCCGCTTAAATTGATTGGATATGTGAAAGTTCGATTCTCTGGAGTTTTCACTCCCGTCTCGAGCTTGGAAGGCTTGCTGTCTTGCCACTGTACATCGCCCGCAAGAACGGAGTTATTATAGCAAATTATCTCTGTTATAATAGAGATAAGCAAAAGAAAGAGAGATTACGTTGAAGAAAATTACACATTTTTTGAATGAGTATCGTCATTTGAGCCTGGTTATTTTAGCCATTTTGGTAGGTGGTGTACTGGCAATTATTGGTCAAAATACGCTTGCTAATTGGGTGTTGGGCGCCACTGCCATACTTTCGGCCATACCGCTGGTCTGGGACATGATTCAAGACGTCCGATCCGGTCGCTATGGTATAGACATATTGGCTGCGACTGCGATTATTACATCTGTATTGCTCGGCGAATTCTGGGCAGGCATGGTGATTGTTTTGATGCTCACCGGTGGCGAGGCACTTGAAGATTACGCTGAAAAACGCGCGAAAACTGAGCTGGATTCTCTGCTTAGCAAAGCGCCGAAAAAAGCCCGAATACTACGCGGACGTAAAACTATTGATGTCCTGGCAAGCGAAGTAAAAAAGGGCGATAAGTTGCTGATTCGTCCCGGCGAACTTATTCCTGTAGATGCCGTAATTATCGAGGGAGAAACCAACGTTGACGAATCCAGTTTGACCGGCGAAAGCTTGCCTGTCGAAAAAACCACGGGCGACGATTTGCTTAGTGGTTCTGTAAACCTGGACGGAGTTATTACCGCCAAAGCATTGCGCGTAGCCGCAGAGAGTCAGTACGAGCAGATTATTAAACTTGTTAAAAGCGCGGCTTCCAGCCAATCACCATTTGTGAGGCTTGCCGACCGCTACAGCATCCCCTTTACTATTTTGGCTTATATTATTGCCGGAACTGTCTGGGTTATCTCTGGTGATCCGATACGTTTCTTGCAAGTAATCATCGTAGCCACGCCTTGCCCACTATTACTTGCAGCCCCTATTGCCCTTATATCCGGAATGAGCCGTGCAGCCAAGCACGGAATCATAATCAAGACGGGTTCGGCATTAGAGAAATTAGCTCAGGTAAAGACAGTTGCCCTAGACAAGACTGGAACGTTAACAATTGGTCGGCCTAGCGTAGACAAAATAACAGCGTTTGGTAAATTCACTAAAAACGATGTTTTGCAGGCTGCCGCCAGTGTCGAACAACACTCCAATCACATACTGGCTCAAGCAATTGTCACTTCAGCAAAACGGTCAAATATCAGCTTGCGCAGATCTGGAAGCATCAAAGAGCACAGCGGATTTGGGCTAAGTGGTCAGGTAGATAGAAAAAGAGTATTCGTTGGCAAAAATTCCTTGCTGGCTGACAACGACATAGATATTCCAAAAAAGTATTTAAAAAACTCGGCAACTACCACTTCGTTCGTAGCCATTGATGGCCAGGCTGCCGGTATGATTTCGTTCGCTGACGAGCTTCGGCAAGAAAGCAAATCAACCCTGAAGCGCCTCAAGGCAGCCGGTATCAAACACTTCTTGATGGTGACTGGCGACAACGAGTCGAGTGCTCGGGCAATTGCCGAGCAAATTGGTATCACGGATGTGCGTGCCGACGCCCTTCCAGCCGACAAGCTGCTGGCTGTAGAAGCCGTTGAAAACCGCCCAGTGGCTTTTATTGGCGACGGTGTCAACGACGCGCCGGTGCTTACAGCCGCAGATGTTGGGGTAGCTCTGGGTGCTCGTGGTTCTGCTGCAGCCAGTGAATCAGCTGACGTCGTAATAATGCTCGACGATCTTAGTCGTGTAGCTAGTGCCGTCGAAATCGCCAAATACACCTTTTACATCGCCAAACAAAGTATCCTAGTTGGTATTTTTATTAGCATTGGTTTGATGTTGGTGTTCGCGACCGGCAAGTTCGCACCAATCTATGGTGCTGGCCTTCAGGAAGTCGTAGACGTCATAGTCATATTTAATGCCTTGCGTGCGCATGGTTCCTGGACAAAGCACCAAGTCGGTGGCAACGCTTAGAGCACTACTTGTAAAGCTCCCAGTAAAGCCACGACTGCAAGTGGCACAAATAGGTTGTCTGAGCCCCACGGAGCTATATTCTCGACGTAGGCCGTGACAAAAGGTATCAACAGCAGTGCAGGCAAAGTAATAGGCGTAAAGCCTACTGAGCCACGTACATAAACCCAGACCAAGATGTTAAATGACATTACGATAAAAGTTAATGTGCCGACTATCGATTTTTTATTCCACAAAACTTTATAAGAATTATTCTCACCATACCTACTGCCTACCAGTGCGGCTAGCCCGTCAGCCAATGAAATATGCAAAACAGCGGCCGTGAAAACCAACTTTGTTGGTTCCAAAGTTGCCAATATACCAATGGTGGCCGGCGCAATCAAATCTCCCCAACTTTTGCGTCGAACCGTATAAAGACTCCTGAAAACTTTTGTGTAGCGCAGCAAGATAATAAAGCCGAGCGCCCCCATGGAAATTATAAATATTTGGCCGTAGGTTAAAAAAAACGGCCAAAAGGCGCCGAATGTTCCAATAATAATGTGCATGAATTTTCGCGAAGCTTCACCACGTAAAATCCGCTTTTTCCACAAATATTCATTTAAAAGCAAAATAACAAAAACAATTCCGAGTGTACCGAGTACTTCAAGCATATATCTATTCTAACGCATGAATCTTACTGCACGCGAACAAGTAATTTCTAAAAGCAAATCTCAGGAGTCGTCCGCATCATGAATGTGCGGAATCCCGGGCGCTGGTTTGTCTTTTGTCTCTGCAGCATCATCAGCGACTGAATCCTCATCTAGTACATTGAGCAATCTTTTCTCTAATTCTTGGTTTGAAGTGACATCGCCCTGAGCAGCATCTTTGGTCATGATTAGTTCTCCTCTACATTTCAACAACAGAATACCAACGCCGGCTCACTAAATGATATGAATCTTTTTACATATTTTTCGGGGTGAGAGGACTCGCTTTATATGCTCTCGCTTCAGCTAAAGCTGCGCTCGAGGCCAAGCGAGGAAAACTCAATATGCCACTGGCATATTTCGCCTATCGGTTCGAGTCCCCGGTCTATAAATGAAAATAGGCTGTCAAAATACAACCTATTTTCATTGGTCGGGGTGAGAGGACTCGACTTAGATACTCTCGCTGAATGCGTTCAGCTCGAGGTCAAGCAAGGAAAACTCAAACAGCCACTGGCTGTTTTCGCCTGTCGGTTCGAGTCTATCAATTCAAAACCAAATAAAAAGCCCAGGTAAACCTGGACTCTTAATTTGGTCGGGGTGAGAGGACTCGAACCTCCGACCTCACGGTCCCAAACCGCGCGCGCTAGCCAACTGCGCCACACCCCGATAGTGTATCAATGAATTGTAAAGGTTCGAGGATTGTTTGAAAAGGACTCGGTCACGTTCCGCGACCCCGAAACTTCACCTTTGAAAACATAGTTTTCAAGTGAAGGTTTCCTTGCAGAATGCCACTGGCATTCTTCACCTCCGACCTCACGGTCCCAAACCGCGCGCGCTAGCCAACTGCGCCACACCCCGATAGTGTATCAATGAATTGTAAAGGTTCGAGGATTGTTTGAAAAGGACTCGGTCACGTTCCGCGACCCCGTCCAACCTCATTTAAAAACACCCGTTCTCCGTAGTACTACGAAGGATGATAGTTTATAAGTGTGGCTCCCTTGCAGAATGCCACTGGCATTCTTCACCTCCGACCTCACGGTCCCAAACCGCGCGCGCTAGGCAACTGCGCCACACCCCGTTATTCAGCAAGTCAAGTACCTGAAGAAAACTCCGGTTATTATAACAGATACAGCTCTCTGCTGCATAGACTATAGCCTGCATACTTATTTTTTAAATAATGAACCTATCTTTTTGAGCATAGACCAAACCCATAAGGTATTTTTCAATTGAAAGCCAAAGAGATCTACGAATGCCATACCGGTGAGCGTCAACGTTACGGTTGCAAACAGATTATTTACAAAACGTACGCTAGACGGCGAATAGGCCTGTCTGGATAGGGTGTCACCGACCAGCGGTGGCGAGAACGTATCTCTTGGAGTAATACTGCCAGCTTGTGGTGGTGTGACACCAAAACATATCTGTCCATTATCACAATTGGGCGCAGGCGGCGGTGTATCCAGAGCAGGATAAACAACAAAATCGTCACTCGCAATTACTCCAGGTACATCAATATGAAATGTAACTGTCTTTGACGCCTGGCTAACTAAGCTTAGGAATTCGGCAGATGTATAAGCCGTATCTGCACCCAATGGCAGCTGCACACTATTTACTTTGAGCAAGTAGTGTCCGCTTGGGTTAGCGACTGTTTGTACTACAAATTGACCATTCACGTACAGCCGGACTATTGCAGTAGGCGTAGCCCGACCACTTAGTATGACTTGCTCACCCTGCTCTAAATTGGTTTTAGACTTTAGTGAGATTACTGGCGGCAATAATACTTCAAGTGCCGTATCTTGTTGCGGCTGAATACTTATCGAGCTGGTGGTAATGCTAGAAACTAAACCTTCTACGTCGGTGTAGGTAAATTTCAATGTATGAATGCCGGGGCTAAGATTTATTATTTGGGCAAAAAGCCCAACATTATCACTAGTGGTCGCAGCCAACGTGCTGAATTGCTGGCTGATAATAATCTGACTGTTCGGTGCAGCATGACCAGTCACTACAAGTCGTGTTTGGGCTACTTCGAGGCTGACTGGTATATTCTCGCCAACAGCCAGAATTGAGTTTGGTAATAGAAAAAACAAAGCAATTACTGAGACAAAACCCAGTATTCTAAGCTGCCGCATGACTTAAATTCCTACTTTTCTGCGTCTTTGCCGCTAAGTACCTTTAGAGCTTTTCTTATACGCGTTTGATACTTAACGATGACATAGACAAGCAGTAAAAGAACAAACAGTATTGGCAAAATTATCTGATAAGGGAAGAAATAGAAGCTGTGAGTAACTGTACGGATTTCATTGTTTTCGCCGAAAACTAATGTAAGCGTGGCTGTGTAGCGACCGAATTTGAAGCCACTACTATTCCAGGTGGTTGGGATTTGGCGAATCGAGCTTGGCAGTACATTTTTTTTGTCTAATTCAAGCGTTGAAATTTCATGCCCAAACATATCCTTGACAGTTATTTTGCCAGTTGGTTTGAAGTGAACGCTACCGGTGTTTTCGATTCGCGACAAAAACTCTACGCTATCATCGATACTGTAAAAACTTTTGGCCGTGGTAAAAGAAGCCACCTGAGCACTCTCGGTAACATTGCCTGCTACTCGTAATAAAATAACTGGAGCGATTTCCTGAGAGATTAGAGCGCCGGATCCCTTTTGCTCTGGGGGAATTGTCTTAAAGACCACCGAACCAAAATGGCTGCCTGGCTCGGCTGTGTCAGGCACACTGATACTTACCTTGAAATCCTGGGTCTTTTTGGAGCCCAGCGTTACGGTTTCGGGGGTAACACTAATCCACTGCGCTAAGGAATAGGTGGTGGCATCGGTCGTTAAATCCACTGCTCCCTCCTCGCCACGCGGCGTAAAGTTCTCTGGAATAGCCTTAATATCAACCGATTCGTCTGAGGCATTGGTCAAACGAAAGCTGTTGGTAAGCTTCTCGCCGGGGTTAGCCGTTAAGTCCAGCACCTGTGGTGAGATGCCAAGACTAACAGAATCATTAGCTGTCTGAGCGCGAACCAGTATTGGTAGTAATAGAGCAACTAAAAGAGTGCTGACAGCCGCCAGGGTCAGCGCTCGCCACCTTTTTACCAGCACGTGAATCTCCATATCTGAGGTTATTGTAGCTTGGTTGAGCTAATTTTGAAAGCTATTTAGTAGACTGAAGCAACAGTGTAGACAATCGTAGTCTGGTAAGTACCAGCTGGAGTTGTGCCGGCTACGCCAACTTGTTGGCCTACGCGTACGGTTTCGGTACTGGTAGCTGCAACCGTGTTATCCATTACTGGGTCATTACTAGTAGTAAATCCGGCCCAAGCATCACCAGGGTTAGTAAAGCGATCGGCTGTTCCCCCGCCTAATGCACTATCCTCGGTTGTATATCCCCAAGCTTCTGTGCCAGCTGATGAGAAGCTTGTTGGCGCAGCATTTGTCCCCGTATGGTTAGCTATAGTGTCTGAACCATTACTGAGTTGTCCGGTGTGACGAATGTAAACGGTATATCCATTGGTTGCATTTGTTGTGACATTAAGGTCGTGAGCCGAGATCCCATTGGCGACCGCTGAAACGCTATTTTGGAAATTAATACCCGTAGGAGTTGATGCAATGGTAGTTGTAGCGCCATTTACAGATTGTGAAGCACCGACAGATGAGACCGTAAAGATGAGAGTTGGGTCGATAGTCAGTTGTACGAGAGCACCATCAATTAGTGTGAAAGCCACGGTAACTTGATCTACTTCGTTACCGCCTGTACAGCTAGCGTCTGTATAGCTGGTCAGTATGCCGTAATAGTTTTGCCCAGCTGTGCCGTCATTAGTGATATTGCTAAATACAAGCGTACCGCTGGCACTTGGCGTTTCTCCGCCAGCATTAGTAATCCGCAAGGTTCCATTAGTTGTGGCATCTGCCGTCCAAGAACCTGGTGTTATGACTGTTGAGGCGCCTCCAAGAGCAAAGCTAGTTGTAGTAGCAGCTGCCGAACCACCGGCGTCTGAAGCGGTGTTGAGTACAACGTCAATACAGCGAATTGTTGTCCCGGTTGTATACCCTGAGGCATCAAAGGTGTAAGTTACACCAGTCTGCGAAGGTCGTGGATCAGATAATGTTAGCGATGAGTTCGTGAGTGCGCTGGCATGTAGTGTCGATATTACGAAAGCCACGACCAGTGCGATACAAAATAGTGAATAACGAATGTATTTTTTGGCGTCAACCATGTTAATTTTCCCTCTTAATAGTTTTATTTTAGCATCAGTGATATAAATCACAAGCTTTTTGAAGAATTTTGCAGTAAAATCCGCATAGCTGCTCGCAAATTACCCCTGTGCAGCGCCAAATAAACTGATAGGCCGAGTAAAAATAGTGCTGTAAATAGCTGGCTGAGAGGTGGCGTGACTACCACTACCTCAGAACCACTCGAGATGACCTGTCCGCTGCTAGAAAAAGGAAATTCAGCATGAACCCGATATTTTCCGTATGCTTGTGGTGCCTGCCATTCTTTCTTGAATTCGACCGTCGTTCCGGGCAATACGACTTTTGTGCCGAACCGCAGGCGCTGCAGCTCCCCCGAATCATTTTCGACAACCAGCTCCGGCGTGACGATATTATGTACATTGCCGTCGTTATGAATGCGCACCGTTAGCATTCGTGACTGATTAGGCGCCATTTGCCAGGGCACAATATTTCTGCTGCCAAATTCCAATGACTGCTGACTTTCGCCCGCTACTGTCATAAATATTCCCACGCTAACCTCTGGAATTACTATTGTTGCACTGGCTTTTTTCTCAAGCAACAAGCTACGGACACTCAGTTGGGCATAATGACCACCTGGTGAGGCCGCCGCGGGAACATGAAAATGAAGTGGAATATTCTTTGTCTCACCAGCTTTGAATATAACCGTCTTATTATCCAGCTCTATCCAGCTGCTGCCATCAAAATTGCTGGTGTCAGTACCGTTATCCAGGTTGTCAAAATACAGCGAGCGAACCTCAAAGCTCAGGGGTAAGCTGGTTTTGCTGGTATTAGTAACAGCCACTTGGCTTTGCTCAGTTACGCCCGGTTTAGTAGCGATTTCAATTATTGCTGGGCTGACACTAAGGCTGGTTTCGGATTGCGCATAGACGTGGGCCGGCATCAGCCACAAACCGACTAGGGAAAAACTCCAAAAACATTTAACCCAATACGTTTCATGTAGTTCATTGTAGCTTAGCTGCTGCGCTAATAGTTTGCGGCTGCGCTAAAAATTATAACTGTCTGATAAAGCCCTTCGGCCTGCGAAGAGTCCACAGTGACACGGTGAGTTATTGTAAAGGTTTCGTTGCTTATTGGGGTGCCGGTCAGTAGATTATCGTTGTCGGCCACGATGTCACCTGGAGCGGTCTGGCTAAACGGAGCGAAGCAGGGCGGTGCGCCGCCACCCAAACAAGTAACAGAATTGTAGCGATCAATCCCATCAACCAGCGTGTCGCTCGAAGTATAGCCGTAGCCAAACTGCCCACCGCCCCAAGCCGCTGGTGCGGCATAGCTTCCGCCGCTGAACATAGGTATGCTGTCGCATAAGGATTCTCGAGTGGGCCGGTTGCAAAAGCTCGAATAGTGTAGCCATTGTGTGCGTTGGTAGAAGTTGTCAGGGTGTTGGTTCCAGTCCCGCTGAATGAATTTGCCGCATTTAGATTATCGACTGTGACGCCACTGCCACCGACTCCAAACAATAAAGTTGGCGCTACTTGTTGTCCGTCACTGCTAATTACAACTTGGTTACCGGCAACATCTGATGCACGCACGCTAAAGAAATAGACTTGTGAGGTCTGTAATGCCAGAGAGGTTGCATTATAACTGGTAGACAGACCGGCACTCGTCCAATCAATTACGTCATTCCCGCCAGCCGATGTTCCAACAGCAAATTCAAATCCGCTCAGGCCAGAACCACCGTCAGTTATGTACCAGTTGGCGGACAGCGTATCCAGCGAGCCATCGTTATATTCATAATCTGTCCCTGTAGTTGTCCCGTCATAGACATTTCCGCTAGGGTCAGTACTATCCATGACAAAATCGTCTTGAGTTTCAGGATTACCGCCAAAACTAACCCAGGATGAGGTTGCACCGGAGCCGTCTTTTACCTGCGCTTGCCAATGATAATGCGCAGTGTCGGTTAGCCCTGATACTGTAACTGAAAGGCTGATCGTAGAGCCCGTGTAGGATGTTAGTGAGCCACACTGGGTAGGTGTTGAACTAAACGACGTGCCTGATTGTTTGCACTTCTACACACAGCTGCAAATCGTCGGTCGCATCTGGGTCAGTCGCATCAGCACTGAACGATACCTGGCCGCTGTTCGCATAAGCACCTACAGCGATTGTGCTCATGTCGCTTGTGCGGGTTTGAGCAAGATTTGATGGACTGTTAGGTGCTGAATTTGGGGTCGTCAACTTGGCTATAAAAACATCGATATAAGGTGGCAAGTTACTCTCAGTTGAAAAGCTACTAATTGTAACCTGATGCGTGTGACTGCCGTCGGCGTTTGTGCCATTAGTTCGGTGTGTGCTGGTGTTGCTTGGTCCCGAAGAGGTCAAAACTGTGTTGGCGTGGGTGTGGGTTGCCGATCCACCGGTTGTGCCGTAGCTAGCAGCCGGTTTTACGAACTTTTGGTAAAACGGCTGTCCGGAACCTGACACGTCAGTCCATGATCCAGGTATCGGGTTATCCCACAATGTAATTATATTTAGCGGCACACTACTGTTGGCCCCGAGTTTGCCGAGAATCGTTGCAATGTAAGGTGGTTCATGCGAGGCACTGGTTGAATTTCCACTGACAGTGTGCGTATGGCCATCGGCGGCTGACGGCCCCGTACTACCGTTGGTTGCCGCCCCTGTGGCTCCTACTGCCGCTCCGGTCGTACCGGTAATTGTGTGGGTGTGCGTCAAAGAGCCACCGGTGCTACCAGCTGTACCTTCGCCCCTGATATATTGACCGTCTTGTGCACTATAGCGTGTCCAGCCAGCAGGAACCGTAGCGTCAAACAAGGCAATTGCGCCAGCAGGTAATGTCGATGGCACGCCACTAGTTGTCGAGCGAATAATCTTTAATTGTCGGTAAGTCGGTAAATTACTGGCACTACCGATAATTGGCGTGAATGTATGGGTATGGGATCGCGGTCGAGACACCGGAACCCGCCGAGCTATTTATTGTGCCGGTCACTGTTGCTACAGAACCCGACGCAGTGTGGGTGTGGGTAGCACTACCGCCGGTGGTGCCGTAATTGTCTGAGCCGCGGAAAAATCTCTGATAAAAATCCTGTCCGGCACTACATGATACACACTCCCAACCGGACGGCGGACTGCCGCCGTCCCACATCAGCAACATATGACCACTCCCATCGTCAGTTACTACTTCGGGTATTACATTGTAGCCATTGATCACCACTCCGCTGGAAAGCACTATGCGGAAACAGTAGCTGGTGCTGGCCGGCGCCGACACGTCAATCAGCGAGAAGTCCCACATACCATCCTGTCCCGTGGCAATAGAGCTCGCGACGGTTGCGTTATTGGCCTCCTCATACGATTGTGCAATTGTGGTGTGACCGCTATGTACCGGATCATTGGCATTGGTCGTGAGCGACGCACCGTCGGCGACGCTGGCATTATCATAGTATCGGATATCGCCGCTGGCCGTATCGACGTCGCTGTAGCTTTCACCGCTGAAACCAACGTCGCAGGTACCCGATCTAGTAGCGTACTGCAATTTGAAATTCTTATTGCCAGCATCGAGATTTGCTGTGGCAATATGCAGGTTCATGCGCAGTCGAAAAGGTTTGCCTTGACGTGGAGCAGTTGAAATAGTGTCCTGAGAAGCCAGTGGCGAGCCAACATCACTGCTGTCGGCGTTTGCAAAAACGCGGTAAGCGCTCTGTGTGATAGTCGGTTGTGGTACGCGCTTGCTGACAATTACATCGCGATATGGTGGTATATGATTAGCCGTAGAGTAACCAGACACCGTAACTATGTGCGTGTGACTCCCGGAAGCCGTTCCGCTTCCATTACGGCTGGTTGTTGTGCCACCTACCGGGCCACTGGTGACAATGTTGGTATCGGCATGAGAATGTGTAGTACTACCGCCCGTAGTTCCATAGCTGGCAGCGGCTTTTAAAAAACGTTGGTAAAAATTTCCGGCTGGACCTGATTGCACCGTCCAATTCGACGGTGCATCGTCGTCCCACATGGCAATCAAACCATCTGGCGGGCTGGTATCGGAACTGGCCTGGCCAAGAATGACACTGATATAGGGCGGCTGATTATCGACCGTGTCAGTCGTACCGCTGGCCGTGTGGGTATGTCCGGCGTTGGCTGCGGCAGATTGTGTTGGATTCTTTGTGCCATAGGTACCGCCAGTGGCCGCGCCAATGGTAATCGTTAGGCTATGGTTATGCGTATTACTTCCACCTGTGCTCCCTGCAGAGCTCCCGCCTCGTAAAAAGTAGCCGTTTTCTGCGCTATAACTGGCCCAACTGCCGGGTAAAGTAGTATCAAACATACCTATGGCGCCGCTTGGAATTGTTGTTGGTTCGCCTGTAGAGTTTGCACGAATTATATTCAATTGACGATAGCTCGGAAGATTGGATGCGCTGCCTATCGTCACGCTAACGCTGTGGCTTGTGAATTATCGCTGAGAGTGGTACCGGCCTGTGTATCGGTAACGGCTGCTGAACCCGTAGGCGCGATACTGCTGCTGGCCGTGTGGGTGTGCGTTAAATTTCCTCCCGTACCGCCGTAAGTGTCATTAGCTCTTGGGAAAATGTCATAAAACGGGTCACCGCCAGCTCAAGATACACATGTCCACCCGCTCGGCGCACTCCCCCTGGCCAAAATAGCAGCATCCGGCCATCCCCTGGCGCGGCCTGCACTTCTGTTGGGTGCGTGGCGAAATTATGCTGACTGCCAGCGAAAATACCAGTAAAAAAGCCGGCAGAATGTACTGAACGCTCTGTTTTGCCCTGTTTAACATTTGTGTCTTGGACGACAACACGCCAATTCCTCTCAATTTCATAAGCAGTATAGCTTATTTTTCACTGTTAATTAAGGCTGTTAGCTATAGTCGTCAGCTGGCAAATTGAATTTGCTCGATAGTTTTGCTCAGACCAGTTTTTTCGTCAATACATACCAGCACTGCGTTGAATTGCAGCGGCCCATAGGATTCCAAAATATTGGAGTTTTTTACTCCATCTCGCCAGCGGTCGATGATTATCTGTGATTCCACCCCCAGGCTGGAATGCAATACCCCGCACATTCCAACATCCGTTATATGCGCGGTACCTTTTGGCAAAACCATAGCGTCTGCAGTTGGTATATGCCAGTGGTCGCCGATTACTGCCGAAACCCGGCCATCCAGATAGTAGCCGATTACGACTTTTTCACTGCTGTAATCACCATGAAAATTTACAATTGTAGCTGTACGGGGTACGTCTTTGTTCTTTTCAAGTATTTCATCAATCTTAACGAGCGGGTTGGTGGTTTTGACCGGGCGGCCAACTTTGCCCCCAAGTAAAGAAATTACTAGTACTCTGCCGGAAGCAGAATCTACAAACTTCCAGCCCGGCCCGGGAGACTCAAGCATGTTGGCCGGTCCAATAACCGGCTGATTCTGGTCTTTTAGCAGCGGGTGCAATTGCGAGCGGCTGGGTGTGTGATTGCCGCCGGTAAAAAAATCAATTCCGGCTGACTGTAAACGCTTCATGTCGGCAATGACATGCTTTTGCCTTCTGTAACATTTTCGGCTTGAGCTAAAATCAGATTTAAATCCGCTTTAAAGCGGATTTCGGGGAGCCACTTCTCCACGGCTTCTATGCCCTTCTCCCCCATTACATCGCCAATGTAGAGAATGTTCATTGCCAGTTCTGCTACTTTGCGAATTCGACAGCGCGGGTTTCGCGGATGACGTTGACTTTTATCGTTCCTGGATATTGCATGGTCGATTCTATTTTAGTCGGCGATGTCTCGGGCCAATTTAATAGCCGACAGATCATCAATATCACCCGGTCTTACAAATACCCGCACCTCACGTCCGGCGCTGATAGCGTATGACTTTGTCGATACCTTCAAAACCATTGGCAATGTTTTCGAGTTCCTTCATGCGCTCAGCAAAGTTTTCAGCGGAAATATTACGCGCACCAGGCCGAGCGGCACTGATTGCATCAACCACACGGATAATCAAAGCTTCGGTGGTGGTCGCTTCCATATCGTCATGATGCGCCTCGGCAGCGCAGGGCCACTTCTTCTGGGGCACCGTACTTGCGTAGCATCTCACCAGAAATGTGGTGATGCTTGCCTTCCATCTTGTGCGTTAATGCCTTACCAAGATCATGCACGAGCGCGGCGTACTTGGCCGTTTTGACATTAGCGCCAACCTCTTCAGCGATAATACCGGCGATGTGCGCCATTTCGGTGCTGTGTTTCAGAACGTTTTGGCCGTAGCTGGTACGGATATTTGAGTTCACCAAGTAGTTGCAAGCACTTCTTTGGGGATACCAATAATACCAACTTCACGTGCGGCATCTTCACCGGCGTGGAAAACATCTTTTTCGACTTGCTTTTGAGCTTTTTCAACAATCTCTTCAATCCGGCCCGGATGAATACGCCCGTCTTTCATAAGCATTTCTAGTGCCTGGCGGGCAACCTCGCGGCGAACAGGATCAAAACTCGAAAGTACGATCATGCCCGGCGTATCGTCGACCATGATTCGACGCCGGTTGCTCGCTGCAAGGCCTGAATATTGCGGCCTTCCTTACCGATAATTCGGCCTTTCATTTCATCGTCGGTCAGCTTGACGGCTAGTCACGGTGCGCTCGGCAGTTACTTCGCTGGCCATTCGTTCCATGGCTCTGACCAGCACACTGGCAGCTCTTTCTTCGGCGTCTTCTTTGGCTTCGTTCTGTAATTTTGAAATAAGACCAGTAAGTCGTCCGCGAATATCGCGTTCAGTCATCTGCATCAACTTTTCAGCAGCGTCAGACTTTGTCAATTTGGCGATTTTTTCCAGCTTTTCTTGTTGCTTGGTGCGAATTTGTCCGAATTTCATTTTTTAGCTTCTCGACTTCATCTTCACCCTTGCGCAACTTCTCTGCGCGTTTATCCAGCTCATCAAGCTTTTTGTCGAGTGACTCTTCACGGTCTAATCAGGCGCTGCTCGACGTCTTTTAATTCTTTTCGGCGGGTTGCTTCGTCCTTGCGAGCATCCTCGGCAAGTTTGTTGGCTTCTTTTTTGGCGTCTTCGAGTGATTTTTCGGCTTCTTTTTTTGCGTTCTTTAACTCTTTATCGGCCTGGCTTTTGGCAGCGCCTAGTTTTTTATTGGTAATCGCTGTGCTGGCTCCAAAGCCAGCTACAATCCCGCCAATTGCGAGCAATAGCGTTATCGGTTCCATACTGTTTCCTTTCTATCGGTACCTACAAAAGCTTTTGGGCGATCACTTTCACTTCATTAGCCACGAGCTGATTGTAAGAAAATCAAAAAATAATTGGTTAACTGCGGACTCTCAAAACTAAAAATCCTTTTTTAACTATACGTCTCCACGCCCACAATCGCAACGATTATTGTGTGACGTTCAGTGAAGTTTGTGACGTGCTTGAAATATCTTTACTCACAGCAAAGACAGCCAGCTGCTGAACCACCTCTGCGTTAGACTCGTAGCTTGCGACAGAAGTCAGAAGGTTGAGACCGGCTTGTCCGTCCACAGCCGACTGCGTGAGGTTTTTGAAATCAACCTGTCCGCGAGTATAGGCTTCCATTTTGACTATCTGGTAGTTTTGAATTGTCCCATCGCCAAGCTCCAACTGGAATTCATCACCGGGCACCAACCGAGTTAAATCAGTAAAAACTCCATCTCTTTCAAGTCCGCGAATGTGACCAAGCAGCAGTGCTGCGCCGGTCTCGCCGGGTTTGGCGCTATTTTCATACCAGCCGACATCATAGATGTTTTGTGGTGATTTGGGTTCACTATTGTCGCGGGCAGACAATCTTACAATTCGTGCGTTAATGCCGAGCTTCTGGATGGTCAATTTTCGAGGCAAATCTGGTGC
Organism: uncultured Candidatus Saccharibacteria bacterium; assembly: GCA_963800205.1. GTDB lineage: Bacteria > Patescibacteriota > Saccharimonadia > Saccharimonadales > UBA4665 > UBA6224. The sequence continues at coordinate 1,308 of CAWCZQ010000006.1, read as the reverse complement.
AACTGCATAGTTGTTTTCGTTATACGGACGCTTGTCCGTAGGTGTATCACCGTTGTCTTCTAAAATTTGGCGCAAATCTGCATCGGCAATCGCCGGGCTATTACTGCGCCTATAAACAATCCCCAGACAGCCAATAAGCATCAGCGCAGCGAATATAATCAACATTGGGCGTTTTTCTTGGCGTGGGGTTTTGAAATTAAGTTTAGGCAGTTTACTGCGAACTTTTTGCAGAATTGTAGATTTGGGCTTCGAAGTGTGGTGTCGCCTGGCAGCACTACCACCAAGCGCAATCATGTATTCGGATTCGGTGGATGGAATTATACCGTTTGAACGTCGCTGATATTGTGCAGACTGACGGCTTGGCGCAGCCACAAAACTATCAACTCTACGAGAGTAGCTTTGGTTGCGCACCGGACGTTGGTAGTTTCTGCGTTTTTGTTGCATTTTTATCTTATTTTTCGCTGTTTTAACTATAGAAACCTTTAGTCCAAGTGTCAAACTTGTTAATGCTTTTGAGTGGTGGTTCGCACAGGACTGCCATACAACGGTAAAGCTATAGGGTCATCCTTGCCGGCTTGCAATTTCTTTCTGCCGGTTTTCAGCCAGTCTTTTCCGCCACAGGCAATAATCGGAACATTCAAAGAGAAGTGCAGTGCATTAGCAACACTCATGCCAATGCGCAGCCCAGTAAAGCTACCTGGCCCTTCATAAATGACGATGCCTTCGACGTCATTTAACGATTTTGAACTTTCTGCTAGCAGTTTATCTATAGTTACGTGCAAAGTTTCTGCGAGCTTTCGATGAGCTTGCCATGTAATTGATTTTAGCTGTGTATCGCCATCAAATAAGTACAGCTCACTATCCGGCTTATCAGTTCTCAGAGCCAAAATTATCACAATTCCTCCACGAGATATTTGTATTTTTCCGGGCAGGTAATTCTCAGTGCCCGAGCATTGTCGTCTATTCTTTGCAGCTCAACTACTACGCGTTCAATCGGCAGAATATTCTCCACCACTCCGCTCCATTCCAATACCAAAACTATTTGATCGTCAAACAACAAATCCTGGAGCTCGTGCTCCATGAGTCCAGCGTCTTGTAAGCGATAAAAATCAAAATGATAGATAATAAATTTTGGAGCCTCATAAACCTTACTGACAGTAAAGGTTGGACTGGCTACGGCACTGTCGCTGCCAGCACCGCGCGCCAATCCACGTACAAAAGTAGTTTTGCCGCCACCCAAATCACTCACTAGCTCTATTACTTCGCCACCACGAAGACGCGCACCGATTTTTTCAGCTAGTGTTTCGG
>CAWCZQ010000005.1:0-512629 GCA_963800205.1 uncultured Candidatus Saccharibacteria bacterium | reverse complement strand
GGGGGAATAATGACAGCACAAACCCGTGCAGATGCCGAAGGCATTGATTTAATGGTTGATGATAACAAAGCGCAGTTACTCAAAAAACAAAGCGCTGATTATAAGAGTTGGGACCTTACTCATCGGCAGATTTGCGATGTTGAGCTGCTGATCAATGGCGGCTTTGCGCCGCTAAAAGGCTTTATGAACAAAGCAGACTACGAGAGCGTCTGCAAAGATATGCGACTGACTACTGGCGAGTTGTGGCCGATGCCCATCACGCTTGATGTCTCATGAAGAATTTGCTAATAGCCTGAAAAAAGGCGAAAAAGTAGCACTGCGTGACCGCGAAGGCGTGATCTTAGCAATCTTAACGGTAGGTGATGTATGGCAGCCTAACAAAGAAGCAGAAGCCGAACAGGTATATGGCAAGAATGACCAAAAGCACCCCGCCGTCATATTTGATGAATCAAGCCGGCGACTACTACGTTGGCGGAACACTCGAAGGACTGGAACTACCAACCTATTATGACTTTAACGAGCATCGCTACACCCCCACGGAACTCAAAGAATACTTTAAAAAAATGGGATGGACCAAAATCGTTGCCTTCCAGACTCGCAACCCAATGCACCGCGCCCATGTGGAGCTAGCACTAAGAGCTTCGAAGCAAACTGGCGCCAATGTGCTCATAAACCCTTCGGTCGGGATGACCAAGCCCGGCGATGTAGACCATTACACTCGCGTCCGTGTGTACCAAGAAGTTATAAAAAAATTCCCTCAATCTACCGCAATGATTGGCTTGCTGCCGCTGGCAATGCGCATGGGAGGCCCCCGTGAGGCGGTATGGCACATGCTGATTCGTAAAAACTACGGTGCAACACATTTTATAGTTGGCCGTGATCACGCGGGGCCGGGTGATGATAGTAACGGCGAGCCTTTTTATGGAGCCTACGATGCCCAACAACTTGCCGAAAAGCATGCCGAAGAAATTGGCATCGAGGTAGTGCCATTCCAGATGATGGTATATGTCGACGAACACGACAAGTACATGCCTATCGATGATATCGAGAAGGACACAAAATTCTCGAGTATTTCCGGCACAGAACTGCGCGCTCGATTAGCTGATGGCCGCGAATTACCAGAATGGTTTACGTACCCCGAAGTAGCGGAGGAATTACGCAAAACCTACCGGCCGCGGCACGAGCAGGGCCTGACCGTCTTCTTTACTGGATTATCTGGTGCGGGCAAGTCGACAGTAGCAAATGCATTGATGGTACGGCTGCTAGAGCTTGGTAAGCACTCGGTGACGATGCTCGATGGTGATGATGTACGCAAGCATCTTTCGTCCGAACTAGGCTTTTCTAAAGAACACCGTGACCTCAATGTAAAACGGATTGGCTACGTGGCATCTGAAATAGCAAAACATGGCGGTATCGCACTGTGTGCGCCAATTGCCCCATACGACAATATTCGCAAAGAAGTGCGTAACATGGTGAGGAGTAACGGCGGAGCATTTGTGCTGGTGCATGTTGCAACGCCTATCGAAGAATGTGAAAAGCGCGACCGTAAGGGAATGTATGCCGCGGCACGAGCCGGCAAAATCAAGGAATTTACCGGAGTATCAGACCCGTACGAAGAGCCTACCGATGCTGAACTAACACTTGACACCGTCAATTACAATGTTGAAGAACTAGCCAACCAGGTACTGCTATATCTGGAAAAAGAAGGCTACCTGAAGGCTCAAGCATAGCTTGCGCCGGGAGATATGTAGATAGCAGATGGCAGTTAGTAACACTACAAATACCCTACTAGAGCAGTGTATTGCTATTGCTCGTGAGGCCGGCGACGAAATCATGACAATATATGAGTCCGACGATTTTGGACTTGAGATTAAGGCAGATAACACTCCACTTACTAAGGCTGATATTGCCGCCAATAAGATCATCGAGGCAGGGCTGAAGGAAATATCTGACCTGCCGATTGTGTCGGAAGAGGGCGGCCATGATAGTTTTGATGCTGACGAGTTCTGGCTGGTGGACCCGATAGATGGGACCAAAGAGTTCGTAAACCGCAATGGTGAATTTACGGTTAACATAGGGCTGATTCAGAATGAACAGCCGGTGCTGGGGGTAGTATATGCGCCGGCAATCGATACGCTGTATGCCGGTATTGTCGGCGAAGGTGCTTATAAAATAACTCCAGAAGGCAAAGAACCTATCCAGGCTGTGTTTAGTGGCAATAAACCAGTAATTGTAGCCAGCAGGAGCCACCGTGACAGTAGGCTGGACGAATTCTTAAAACCCATTGGTGAGTTTGAAGAGATTAATATGGGTTCATCGCTTAAGTTGTGTTTGGTGGCTGAAGGCAAGGCTACGATGTATCCTCGCTTTGCGCCAACCTCTCTCTGGGACACAGCCGCCGCTGACGCCGTAGTACGGGCAGCCGGGGGGTCTGTACGAGACGCCGACAGTAATATACCGCTGGGTTATAACCCAACGGTCAACATATTAAATCCGTTCTTTATCGTTCGAACTTCGAACCAGCAATAGAAAACTCCTGCATATAGAAGAGCCGCAGGGATGCGGCTCTTTTTGTGCCCTATACCCCGATGCCGGAGTAGTGGATGTTTGCCTCCTTAAGCTCTGGGCGAAGATCTTGCAGGATGTTTCGGCCGTCGATGACGATTTGGATGCCGTTATCTTTGAGAGTTTTGGCGCGCAGGCTACGGAATTCGTCATGACCGGTGGCAATCAGGAGAGTGTTGCTGTGAGCCAGTGCCTCATCCATTGTTTTGACCGTAGATTTGCCAAGAACATGAGGGTCGTAGACTGCAACGTCAACACCGGCTTCTTCGAGCTGTTTGCGGATAACAATGGCGGGGCTCTCTCGCTCGTCACCAACGTTTGGTTTGTATGAAATACCCAATAGAGTTACTTTAGTACCTTCGAGCTGGGTGGACTTTTTGTTGAGTGCTTCTTCGAGTAATTCTATGGTAAAGCGGGGCATACGTTCGTTGATATCCCGGGCCAATTTGAGGAATTCGTGATTAAAACCGTGGGTACTGGCGTACTCGATTAAGTAGTACGGGTCTACCGGTATGCAGTGGCCGCCAACGCCACATCCTGGATAATGCGGCATGAAGGCGAACGGTTTAGTGGCGGCGCCGTTGATGACATTCTCGACATTGATGCCCATTTTGTGAAACGACATGGCAAGTTCATTAACAAAGGCAATATTGATGTCTCGGAAGGAATTCTCGACTACCTTAACGGCTTCTGCCTCTTTGAGTGACGCCATGGCACGTATTTCGGCATCAATAAGTGACTCGTACAGTAGCTTTGCTTGTTCGAGTTCTGTCTCGCTGTTGGCACCGATAACGCGGTTGATGTTGCTGACGTTCCAGTTTGGATCACCGGGGTTAATGCGTTCTGGGCAGTGTGCCAGCCCAATGTCTTTGCCTATAGTTTTGCCGGTTAATTTTTCGAGAAGGGGTGCTATTACTTCATCACAGACACCGGGATTGACGGTAGATTCGAGCACAACTAACGTATGAGGCTGCAGGTATGGTGCGACGGCAGTTATCGCCCCCTTAACGGGCGAAAGGTCGGGGCTTTTATCTTCGTGTACTGGGGTAGGGACGCAGATAATGACGGCTTGCGCTGTTTTGATAAGAGAGAAGTCATCACTGAAATTTACTGATGAGCTGTCGACTTGTTCGTCGCTAATGTCGTCTATGTATGAAGTGCCTTTGTGTAGTGCACTGATTTTTTTGGCGTCGATGTCTAGCCCAAGTACTTTGTAGCCCTTGCGGTCCGCCAAGAGGGCTAGTGGCAACCCAACATAGCCTAGTCCCACTACTGCAATAGTTTTTATATCTTGCATCTTTACCTCTCTATTAGTCTTCTCTGGTATTATAATGGGAAATAGTCTGAAATTATAGTGAATGGGAAAAGCTTAGAATGAAATTACTAGTTGTATCAATTTGCAAAAATGAAGCCCAAACAATTGAAGAGTTAATAAAGCGAATCCCGCGGGAGTATCCCAACGTTGATGAACTAGAAATTTGCATTGTCGATGACGGAAGTACCGACGATACTGCCAAGCTGGCGCGTAAAGCCGGCGCAACCGTTATTAGCGATGGAGCTAACAAAGGCTTGGCCTACCGCTTCCGCGAAGTGGTAGATATCGCACTGCAAAAACAAGCAGATGTACTGGTGAACATTGATGGTGATTTGCAATTTCGCCCAGAGGATATACCGAAGATAGCGGACCCCGTCCTAGAAAACGAAGCCGATTTTGTGGCAGCCGATCGTTTCTACGATGAAGAAGCGGGCAAAATGCGCCGACCGCATAATATGCCAGCCGGGAAGTACTATGGTAACAAGCTGGGAGCCTGGGTGGTTAGCCGATTGGCCCAGCACAAATTTAATGATGTTACCTGTGGTTTTCGAGCCTACAATCGCAACGCCATCCTCGCGCTCAACCTCAATAGCTCCCATACCTATACGCAGGAGTCTTTCCAAGTTTTGGCCGCAAAGCGTTTGCGTATTCTGACACTGCCGACGCACGTAACCTACTACAAAGGTCGTAAGTCGCGCGTCGTGACGAATTTGCTGAAATATGTCGCGACTAGTTCATTTAATATTATGCGAGCGTATCGCGATTTTGCACCGCTCCGCTTCTTTTTGAGCGTTGGCATGGTTCCGTTTGTCCTGGGTATGCTGTGCTTGATCTTTTTTGGCTACCACTGGATTGCGACCGGAAGCTTTTCTCCTTTTAAGTTCGTGGGCTTTACTGGGTTATATCTGGTTACCATGGCATTTTTCTTGTGGGCGCTTGGACTTATGGCGGACATGACTGTACGCGTTCAGAGTACGCAAGAGAAGATGTACGAAGACATTAAGCGTCTTCGCTATCCTCGTAAATAGCAATATTTATTCGACGGTGACGGATTTGGCGAGATTGCGTGGGCGGTCTACGTTAAAGCCGCGCTCGACGGCAATGTAGTAGCTAAACAGCTGCATGACGATGGCCGACAGCAGTGGCTGAGTCTGCTCCAGTGTTGGCGGGGTATAAATGACGTCGTCTGCCAGCCGCTTGAACTGAAGTGTTGCCGGTGGTAGCGACGGCCAGCACCGGGCCTTTGCGGGCTTTGATTTCTTCGATATTGCTGATGGTTTTCTCGAGCAGCGGCGTATCGGTGGCGAGCGCAAAGGTCGGGAAGTGGTCGTCTATCATCGCCAGCGGCCCATGTTTCATCTCGCCGGCGGCATAGCCCTCGGCATGAATGTAGCTGATCTCTTTGAGCTTGAGGGCGCCTTCGAGCGCGCACGGGAAGCCGTAGCCGCGGCCGATAAATAGAAAGTCGCGGCTGTGTTGGTATTTGGCGGCAATCTTTTTAATAGCGTCGGCTTGCTCTAGTACTTGTTCGGCCTTGACCGGTAAGGCGGCGAGTTCTTTGAGGAGCGGTTTGTACAGTGGCGTGTCGCCGTTGCTGAGGTGCAGGGCGATGAGGGCGAGTACCGTCACTTGGGCAATAAAGGCTTTGGTGCTGGCGACGGCTTGCTCGGGCCCAGCATGGCAGTACACGCCGGCATCGGTCATGCGCGCAATGGTACTGCCCACGGAGTTTACGACACCCAGGCGCAGCACGCCGTAGTCTTCGACTTTTTTGAGGGCGGCGATGGTATCGGCGGTTTCGCCAGATTGGCTCACGGCCAGCAGTGCGGTGCTGCGGCTAAACGGCTCGTGGCGGTATTTGAACTCGCTGGCCAGCTGCACTTCTACGGGAATACCCGCCAGTTCCTCGATGAGGTATTCGCCCACCAAACCGGCGTAGTAGCTAGTACCGCAGGCGACAATGACGATACGGTCGATGTACTTGAGCTGCTCGCTAACGCTCTCCAATCCGCCTAATTTGACGGTGTTGCTATCGAGCTTGATGCGGCCGCGCGTAGCGGTACGAATGGTGGCTGAAGCTTCGTGAATTTCTTTGAGCATAAAGTGCGGGAAGGTGCCGAGTGTGGCATCGGACGCGTCGAGATCGAGCATTTCGGCTTCGCGCAGGACAACTTTGGCTTCTTTGAAGTTGGTGAGCTCATGCGTGCCGTCGCGCTTGAGGGTAATCATTTCGTAATCATCGAGGTAGAGCACTTGCTTGGTGTGCGCCAGAATGGCAGCAGGGTCTGAGGCCAAGATAAATTCGTTTTTGCCCACACCGACGACGAGCGGACTACTGAGCCGAGCGGCGTAAAGGGTGTCTGGGTCGGCGGTAGAAATAGCCGCGATGGCATAGGCGCCATTGAGCTCTTGCAGAGCCGCCTCAAAGGCAACCTTAAATTTGTGGTGATTCTTGAGGTGAAAATCGATGAGGTGGGGAATGACTTCGGTATCGGTTTGCGACACAAAGGTGTAACCCTCGGCTTCGAGTTTGCTGCGGATTTCGACGTAGTTTTCGATAATGCCGTTATGGACGACAAAAATTGTGCCGTCGGTATTTTGGTGCGGGTGGGCGTTACTGAGCGTGGGGGTGCCATGGGTAGCCCACCTGGTGTGGCCGATAACGAGGGGAGATGATTGTAGCTTTTCTTCGGCTATTTTTTGGCGGAGGCCTTTGACCTCGCCGACTTGTTTGGTGGCCAGGCCGGTATCCTTGCTGATGCACGCAATACCTGCCGAATCATAGCCACGATACTCGAGTGCCGTCAGGCCGTCGAGGACGGGTTCGATACCATTATGGGTGCCAATGTAGCCGACTATACCGCACATGGTAATAAATATACTACTTTTTGGCCTTTAGTAAAGCTCTTTGTACAAAAACTTGCATCTTGTGGTTAAAAACCTGCGTGGAGAAGGTTTGCGCCATCAGCCGACAATCTTTGGCGTTATAGGGATGGTTCATGACGGTCTTGAGGCTGTTGACCAGGCTATTGACTGTCTGCTTGGTAAAGAATTCGCCGGTTTTACCAGGCCGCACATAATCGAGTGCACCGCCAGCCTTGTAGGCTACGACGGGCGTACCGGCCGCCAGCGCCTCGACGGCGGTAATACCAAAATCGTCGAGGCCGGGAAAGATGAGACCCTCGGCGCGAGCGAACTCTTCTTCGACGATCTCGTCGGAAACTCTGCCCAGAAAGGTCACGGTCTTTTCGCCCATGCGGCGGAGCTTGCGGTGTTCGGGTCCATCACCTATGACGGTGAGAGGTACATTGAGCTCGTTACAGGCCTTGATTGCCAGGTCAAACCGTTTGTACGGAGTCTGGCGGCCGGAAATAACAAAACCCTCTCGCTTCTTTTTGCGATGCTTAGAATTTTGGAAACGTTCAAAATACACCGGCGGATGTATGACCACCGATGCACGTTTGTAGTACTTTTTGATCTCGGCCTGAATGTGGTGAGAGTTGGCGATGATATAGTCGGGACGCTGAGCGGCGCGAAAATCCCAGCGACGCAGTGGCGCCACCAGTGCAATCAACCCTATGCGCGCCACCCAGTCGAACACGCCAAAGCCAGGCGAACGGACATATTCTTCGTAGCGGCTCCAGTAGTAATGAGTTGGCGCATGGCAATAATTTATGTGCAGTGGTCTCCGAACCGCCTGATCCGTGTCTGCCGTAGAATTACGATTGCGTTTCGAAAACCACTGGCTTGCGTTGTCGACCTACTCGGATACCTTTGGCTTCAGCGCCGGAGCTGCTGATAACGAGGTCGAATTGTTCGAGATTGAGGTGCGTAAACCACCAGATGCGCAGCAGGGGAATAAACTTGCGGATGTGCGAAAACGGCCAGTACTGCAGCCAGCCGGTGACGACTTTGCCATCTAAACGTTGGCGCCATTCGGGCGTACAGTACGAGGTGTAGATTGGCGCTTCGGGATAGAGCTGGTGCAGCTGCTCGACGACAAGCTCGGCGCCGCCACCGATGAGCCAGTCGTGGACGATGGCGACCTTTAGGTCGCTATTGGGAGATGGCAGGTGGGATTTAGTAGATGGTTTTTGCGCCATTACTTGAGCACTCGCTTGTAACCGTTTAATAATTTTTGACATGTGGTTATCTGGGATAACAGTTCATTGAGCTGATTCTCGCTGATATATTCGAGGCGCGCTGCGAGGTAGAGAAAGTTTTTTGTCTCCAACAATGATCCGTAAGCAATAGTCATAAAGTGGTGTTTGTCGGCAGCGCTTGACCGGCCAAAGCCCTCGGCAATATTAGCAGATACAGAACTCGACGCTCGGCGTATCTGGCTGGTGATACCAAACATTTCTTCTTTGGGAAATTCCTTAGTCCGAGCATAGACTTTTACGGCGAGCTCATGAGATTCCTGCCATACCACCAGTTGCTCGAAAGAGGTAATCTTTTTTGTACTTTCTACCATCTGCTGTTTCCTATTTTCCACATACTAACTACCATCTCCCAAATGCCATCTGGCAAATGTAAAATGAGCGTTGCTCATTTTATTTTGCTCCGCGGTTGGTTAGGACGATCCAGAGGGTGCGGATGAGGATGATGAGGTCGCCGCGCCAGCTCCAGTTTTGGGCGTAGTAGACATCCAGATTGCGGCGTTCGTCGAAGCTAATATCGCGGCGGCCCGATACTTGCGCCAGGCCGGTCATGCCCGATTTGACGCTGAGAATGGTGTGGCGGCGGTTGTATTTAGCCAGTTCTGCAGGCACAAGCGCCCGTGGACCAACGAGGCTTATATCGCCTTTGAGGACGTTAAACAGCTGCGGTAGCTCGTCGATGCTGGTGCGGCGGATAAATTGCCCCACAGGGGTCACACGGGGGTCGCGAGGTAGATAATCGCCGTTGGCTCGGTATTCGGTGGCGAGCTCTGGCGCCCCCATCTTGGCAAAGGCTTCTTCTGGCGTGGTGCCGTCGTAGGCGGCATACTGCGAGCGGAATTTGTACACGTAGAACACCTTATTAAATCTGGTTAAACGCGCTTGCCTGAAAAAGACAGAGCCACTATTGCTAATCCAGATGGCAAAGGCGGTGATGACCATAATAGGCGACGTCATGACAATGGCGGTCAGCGACAAGACGACGTCGGTCATGCGTTTGACCACTCGACCCCAGCCAATCAGCGGCGTTTGGTGCACCGCCACCATCGGGACGGCATGGAATAGCTCCACATCGATATTTCCGGCAAACAGCTCGCTATTGCCAGGGACAAAGCGATAGTCGATGTGGTGCTGCTGGGCATAGGCGAGGATGGTGTCGTTTTTTTCGGTGGCGCTGTAGAGCTCGGTCTGAATGATGGTGTTGGGTAGTTGATGTTCGAAGGCGGCGGCGGCTTCGTCGAAATTATTAAACACTAAGTAGCCGGGGTTGTGCTCCAGTGGGAACTTTTTGCCGCCGACGATGCCAACTACATGGTCACCGGCCCGGGTGCTGCCGTTCATGGCGGTGGCTAGGCGGATAGTCTGTTTGGTATCACCGATAAGCAGCACACGGTTAATACCGATACCGCGCCGAAACATGAGGTTGCGAATGCCCCGCGCGACGGTGCGAAAGATAAAGACGAACAAAAAGGTCAGCAGCAGGCCATACAGCACAACCAAGCGAGCCGGGAAGATATTGACATTGGCCAGATAGGCGTAGCTGATAACGGCCATGACGCCGATGACTGAGCCAATAAAGAGGCGGCCAAACTCAGCAAAGCGGTTATCGTGGATGCGAGCGTTGTACAGCCCGAGCAGGGCAAAAATCAGCAGCCAAAATGGTAAAATACTGACAATAATACTGATGTAGGTCAGCGCCTGCACATCGGCGCTCAGAGGTGTGTGGCTTAGCGTCACACGCAAAACATAGGCCACACCAAAGGCAGCGGTTAGCGCTACGAAATCGCCGATAACCAAGGAAACATTGTAAGCGAGCGACGAGTTGGTCTTCATAGTTATATACTAGATTGTAACACCGTATGAATCATCGCAATCTGCAAACAAATATCGCCGACGCTATCACTGGTATTGTGGCTGTGTGGCTTGTGCTGCTGCCGTTCCACGCTTTTGTGACGGTGTGGGCCAGTACGGCGGTGGGGCACTACACAGCGCTACGATTATGGAAAGAAATCCTGCTGCTCGGTGCGCTGGTGGGGGTGGGCTATTTGCTGTGGAAACGGGGCGCCTTGCGTCGTTCGCTGGCTAGCAGCTGGTTGGCGCGCATAGCCTTGGCCTATGCGGTAGTGACGCTTATGTGGGGCATTGTGGCGTATTTGCGGCATGGCGTAACCGAACGCGCCTTGCTGTACGGGCTGTTGGTAAATCTTCGTCCACTGCTGATTGTGCTGGTGGCGTGGGTGGCAGCTAAGTGTGTTGGCTGGCTGTATCAGTACTGGGTAAAGCTGGTGCTGTATCCGGCAGTTGTAGTAATGGGTATCGGGCTGTTGCAGCGGTTTGTGTTGCCGTACGACGTCCTCAGGCATTTTGGCTACACCATGCAGACGATTCCGCCCTATGAAACGATTGATCATAAGGTCTCGTACATCCGGGTCCGCTCCACGCTGCGCGGTGCCAACCTACTGGGCGGCTATCTGTTGCTAGTTGGGTCGGTGGTGGCTCAGCGGCTATTGGTAGCGAGGCGTCAGTGGCAATGGCTGCTGACGGCCGCGGTGCTCTTGGTGGTGTTGTTTGCGAGCGGCTCGCGGGGGGCATGGCTGGGAGCGGTGGCGGCGCTGGCGGTACTAGCCATGCTACAGCTGCAAACGCAGCGTGCGCGCCGGCTTGCTGTAGTAACAGGGCTGGTACTCGTGCTGCTGCTGAGCGGCGGTCTCATACTGCTGCGGGACAACGATTTTGTGCAAAATACCTTTTTTCATACCGACGAACATTCTCGCTCCAGCGTCAGCTCTAACGACGCTCACCTCGAAGCCACGCTCTCTGCGGCGACGCAAGTAATACACGAGCCGCTCGGCCGGGGTCCAGGCACAGCCGGTCCCGCTGCCGTCTATAACCCTGGGTATGCCGACCGCTTAGCCGAAAACTATTTTGTGCAAATCGGGCAAGAGGTAGGCTGGCTAGGGCTGGCACTGTTTGTGGCGATGTACGGCATGGTAGCGGCTAGCTTGTGGCGGCGGCGACAGACGGTGATTGCTCAGGTTAGCTTGGCCTCATTGGCTGGCCTAACGGTGATGGCCCTCCTCATGCATATCTGGACGGACGACACGATTGTGTATGTGTGGGGTTCACTAGCTGGCATCGCATTGGCGCAGCAACCCCTAATAGGATGGCGCGATGAAGCGGCCCACAAAACTCACTAAACCCTCTCGGCGCACTGTGGTGCAGTTTGTGATATTTAATGCTGGCGGCGTGGCGTTTTTTGTCGTTGGTTATAGCGTATTTGTGTTGCTGTACGGTCCATTTCATTGGCAGTGGCTGCCAGCCAAAATTGTGGCCGATACCCTGGGCTGGATCTGTAATTTCCTGATTCAGTACTTTGGCGCCTTTCGCCACGAACGCAAAGGGCATCGCCCGCACGTGGTGTTCGGTAAGTTTACCGCTATAAGCGTCGTCAACCTACTGATTGATTATGGCATTGTGGCACTGCTGGCCTGGGCGGGCTTATCGCCATTCCTCGGCCTGATCATTGCGTCGCAATTCTTTACCGTGTGGAAATGGTTATGGTACAAGCACTGGGTCTTCGTTAACCCAGATACGTACGACGACACAAAAAAGAAATAGAAGCCACGGCATAACTTATGACGGAAATATGCAGATATCAATATTATTGATTGCCACAAGCGTTATTGCGCCGAGCTACATATTTGCTTATCATATCGGTAGGTATGAACGAAAAGCAAACAGAGACCCAGGTCCGCCCAACCAAAAAACAGCGAGAGCTTCTGACCTATATCGAGCAGTTTATTGCCGAGCATGGCTACAGCCCCAGCTACCGTGAAATTATGAACGGCCTCAACTATACGTCGGTGGCGACGGTGGCGCTGCACGTCAAAAGCTTGATCAAGCGAGGTCATCTGCGCAAACGGGATTTTTCGGCCCGGTCACTCGAGGTAGTCAAGCCGTCCGGAGATATCAAACTCACCAGTAACCAGATTAAGCCCGCCGAAGAGCGCTGGCTGATAGAAAAGATAGAGCATCTGGTGTCGCAAGCCGAAAGCCTGAGTGCACCCGACGAGCAGACGCTAGCTGATCTGGCTACGCTGGTGCAGACACTCCGAATCTTAGGCCTAGACGGTGCCGCCCAGAGCTTTACGACTCGTATCGCCACGCTGAAGCAAACGGTTCAAGCATAAGCGTGTATAATCATAAGTACCGAAAGGTTGCCACAGGTATGTATAGAATCGGCGAACGACCACCACACCACAGGCGCACCATCTACCTTGTATTAGTTTTTGCCATCGCTTTTGGAATTGTAGGCGGCTCTCTGGCCGCGAAGCACTATTTTACGGCCGATACGTCACTGAGCCAGTCAAAAAGCGTAGTTCGCCATGTTCAGGTGGCGAGGGCTAAGACCAAGCAGGTGCAAAATAAGGTGTTTAGCATGAAAATCCCCGCTACCTGGGAGAGTTTTACGTCTGACTTTGCGCCACCGGCGCCCTATGCTTGGAGAGGTAACGACCTAGAGGACAGTGCCCGACGGATTGATATTTATATCGACGACATCCCGGCAAAGATGGCCGTTAACCGCCTGCTGCCGCTCCGTGCCAGCGGGAATAATATTGTGGTGGGCGACAATGTCTCTGATAATTGCGTTAATTTTACCGAAGCACAACAGGCTGACACCCACACGGGAATCATTACGGCAAAGTGGTCCGGCGTGACATTTTATTGTGACAGCGCCAACTCATCACGTAACCTCGTCGGCGTGGGCACTCCAGACACGATTAACGGGATTGTCTTGAAGGGTCCGCAAACAGGAAAACACCGAGTATTCTTTGTATACACCGATCATTCATCCAGCCCCGACTACACTGCTTTTACCAATATGCTCGATACCTTTGCGCTTCGCTAAAATTGTATACAAAAATACTATATGTAGCGTCACGATAACCTGCTAGAGTACTAGTTAGTTTAATAATCGAAACCGGAATCGGGTGTAATTCCCGAGCTGTGCCGCAACTGTAATTTGCCCCGCATAAGCCAGATACGGGAGTAAAGTCTCTCGAGCAAGAGCAGTGGTGGCGCAACTTGCGGCCCTCTGTCTTCGCTCAGGAGCAGAGGGTATTTTTATGGAGGGTGTAGCGCAAGCGGAGCGGACGACAGACGTCGAGCAATTCGACCGCTATCTACGCGTTTATAACGATACGACGACCTGGCTAGCCGAAACGCTCGACGGATCGATGAGAACCCCTTTTGAATATCAATACGACGGGCATGACTTGGTGGCTGAGGACGGGAGTCGACTGCGACCCATTTTTGAGGACGCTCTGGTTGATGGTCGTCGACTCGTGCAGCGTCATCCTAATTTAGCATTTGAGATACGACGTCGCCAGCACGAACTTGATGAGTATGCCGACATGATGGCAATGGTCAAACACGCTCTACCCAACACCATGGTGGTTGTATCCGACTTCCCGCCTGAGCTGATGGATGCAAGCAGCGATGTGGGTGGGTACAACGTGAGCCGCAAGCAGACGATGCTGCGAGTCATTACCTATCAGAACGGAAGCATCAAAATGTTTAGCCAGAGTTTAGATGGCTCGGATCGGCAGGCCCTGCAAGCAATGTACGCGAGCGTTGACGCGCCGGCCGAGGCGGGCGAGCTGCTTGGTCAACGTCGTCACTTGCAGCTTGAGCCGGAGCAGCAGGAACTGCTACTCGATAAACTGGTGGGGGTTTACGACCGGACCATGCAGGCTCAGTACGGTGGTTCTTGGTATGCTGGACGGCCTGAAGCAACACATGACACCTATGATTTTGTGCGTCAGCAATCACAACTAGTCGATTATTTGGTGGAAACAGAGCTGGCAGGAGTGGCTAGCGATGTGGAGCGTTATAACGTCGCCGCTCTAATGTACGAAAACTATGAGCGGCGCAAGCGACTCTCGCCGACTGAGCGTCGTGCTACCACGTCCCTCGACCTGGGCAGCTATGTCACGACACTTGAAGTAGAACTCTTGAACGCTGGCCGAAGAGCCGTGCAGCAAGGTCGACAGTTTAGCGGTTGTGGCTCCAGTCTGGCTGGTGGCAACGGCGAGTTAGGCGGTGCCGCTAATGAACTTGATCAAGCGGGCTATGGCGGGTCTTCGGACGAAGAGACCGCCTATAAGTTTGACAAGAAAATGTACTGTGTCGACTGCCAGGCTCCTCCTGAAAAGGAGGAGAAACCGAAGTGGTGCGGACCATGCGGTCTATGTCGGTCGTGCGACAAAAAACACGGCGGCAAGGGTTAAGGCGCGGTACAATAAGGGCATGGCAGAAGAAGATATTTATAGTAGTCACGTTGATGTATATAAGGAGTTAGTGGCTGAAAAAGCCCCGGAACTGTTCTGTGATAGCTGTGGGTTTTATCCGATTGAGCCGGTGCATGGGCATTTTGTGTGTCCGAGTTGTAAGATGCCGACTAAATGCTGCGAAGGCCTGCCCGCCGAATGACACGGAACGCGCTGACCTGCTTTGCGGCGCGGCCGCAAACACTGCCAGCGCTGCTTGCGCCGCGCGTTGTTGCCTTCTGCGCTACTCTCTCGGCGTATAATCTATACGCCTCCTTGCGTTGCTCGCTGGCGCCTAGCGCTGCATCAAGCTCCGAGCCATTCGCTGCGCTAACGACGGGTCTCATTATATGACCGAAAAGCGGCGGATTGGGATTTTTGCGGGGACGTTTGATCCGGTGCATACCGGCCACATTACGTTTGCGTTGCAAGCGCTCGACAAGGCGCATCTGGACGAAGTGATGTTTTTGCCTGAGCGCCGGCCACGCCGGAAGTCGCCCGAGCACTACGGCCACCGCGTAGCCATGCTGCGGCAAGCCCTACGCCCACATGAGCAGTTTGGGCTGCTGGAGCTGGTGGAGGCTCAGTTTAGCGTGCGTCGGTCGTTGCCGCATCTGCGTACCGTGTTCGGCGACGCCCAGCTAGTGCTACTGGTTGGTTCCGACGTCCTGCCGCACATACCGTCGTGGCCACTCGCCGATCGGTTGCTGCAGCAATCCGAACTGGTGGTAGCCGTCCGGGCGGGTGAGTCGCCAGAAGGGATGGAATTATTGGTAGAAACCTGGCCACAGCGCCCCCAGAAGCTAACCGTGTTTGAGAGCTATGCGCCGGTTGTCTCCTCACAAGTGGTCAGAGGAGCGCTGCGCCAGCGCCAGCAGATTGCCGGTGTCCTCAGTAGTGTTTTGCGTTATAGCCGGCAAAACTGGCTGTACGTATCATTCAACAAATAGTTGTAATTTGTACTATGTATCCGTTGACAATACGCTCATGCTTTCGGTACTATAGAAGTAGTTTCTAGCGCAATTATGCGAGACTTGCCTACAGAGACAAAAATTAACAAAAATTAAAAAGTCTACACAGCTGTATGCTGTTCCATTTGCGTAGTGTTTGCACAGGTGGAAACCAACAGGTCCGGCGGTGTAGTCGGGAGACAGACCAATGCCAGTAAAGGTAAAGGTAATGAACAGCAACGAGACGAGAGTCACCGTACGCGTACGGCGGCCGGCTTGGCAGCAATTTTTGCAGTACTAATTGTACTGCCGCAGATGCTTATCTGCCAGCTGTGGCCCTTGCGCCACCGTCTCTCAAAAAACCCCGGAAATTTTCCGGGGTTTTTTGTATGGCGTAAACCGAGTGGTTACTTATTTTTGATAGCTTCGTCGAGCACCTTCGAGAATGAATCAACGGTCGGTGCACCCGAATCGTCGACGAGCGAGCTGGTTTCAACCTTTTTGCCATTCAGGAAGAACGACGGCGTCCCCTTGTCGGCTCCGGTTTTGTCAAACGCGGCAATATCTGCGTTAATGGCGTCGTTTACCTTACTACTCTTGTAGTCGTTCGCAAATTTCGTTTCATCGAGACCGAGCTGTCCGGCGAAGCTCTTAAAGTAAGGCATGGGATCAGTAGCACTGACCCATGAGCTGCCAGTCTGCCCGTTGTTATAGAAGTTGGCTGCATCGGTGTAGATCTTGTCGTGCATTTCCCAGTATTTGCCTTGGATTGCGGCAGCTTCGGCGGCGCGGGCTGCTGCCACGGCGTTTTGGTGCAGTGATGGCAGTGGTAAGTTGCGGAATTGGAAGGTAATTTGTTCGTCGTACTTGCTGGCTACTTCCTTTACGATCGGATAAAACGAAGCACAAGCCGGGCACTGAAAGTCGCCATATTCGACGAGTTTGACGCCGGTTTTGCCTTGACCTTCCACGTGGCTGGTCGGCTTGGCATTGGATGATTTGGTGGTTGATTCTTTTTGGTTGTTAAAGAGTACAACCCCAACGAATAGTATTGCGATGGCAATCAGGATTGCCCAGAATTGTTTAGACATAGTTAGTTACCTCTCTTTCACGAAATAGTATAACGCACCCTGAAGTGCTCATGCTAACCTTTAAAATTTACTGCAAAAAACGTACTATTACATTTATGATACAGTTTCTCCTCGCATTAGTCTTCTTGGGAATAGCAGTATTGGCTATGGTAATGCAAAAAACCTACTATTACATTCCGCAGCGAGAGCTCAAGCGACAAGCCGAGCATCACGACCCCCTGGCTACAACGCTCTGGCAGGCGGCGGCGTACGGAGCGGCCTTGCGACTGTTGCTATGGATACTGATGATTGTGGCAGCGGGTATTGGCTTTGTGCTGTTGGCTGATATTGCCCCGACTATTTTAGCGATTATTGCCGTGGGCTTTTTGCTGTTATTTACCTTTGGCTGGCTACCCAATACCAAGCTATCGTCTGTGGGCGGTCGTGTCACAGTATGGGCGACCCCTCCGCTGGTATGGTTGCTAAGTAAAACCTACCCGCTATTGCGCTGGCTGCACCGCCAGGTCGGCCAATTTGCTTCCCATGATCACACCGGTCTATTTCAGCGAGAAGACTTAGTAGAGCTATTGGAATCTCAAAAAAAGCAGACGGACAATCGTATCAGCGAAGAAGAGCTCGAAATGGCTCAGGCGGCTCTGCAGTTTGGCACTCGCCGCGTCCGTGACATCCTGAAGCCACGCAAGCAAGTGGTGGCAGTTGCGGCCAGCGAAGAGCTTGGCCCGATAACGATGGACGAACTACACAAAAGCCGCCACAGCCGTTTTCCGGTGTTCGATGGCAAAAAGGATAACATGGTCGGCACCCTCTACCTGTACGACGTCGTGCAGCACAAAGGCAAGAGTAAGCCGCGTGTATCAGAAGTGATGGAAGATCGGGTGTTTTATGTACACGAAAGCGATACGCTCGCCGAAGCACTGCAGGTGTTTTACCAAACCCAACATCCGTTGTTTATTGTGGTGAATAGTTTTGAGGAATACGTTGGCATCGTGACGCTCGAAGATATACTGGCGCAACTCATGGGCCATGCCATTGTCGATGCCCACGACCAGCCAGATAACCGTGCCGAAGTAGCCGCTAAGCATCCCAAAAAAGAAGCCGAAACCGAGGAGCCAGTAGAACAGGCTGATACCCAACCATCAACAGAGCCGGAGCAGCAAGCCGTACCCGAGCCGGAACCGTCCGCTACCGCTTCGAAATCCTAGATTACGCTTTTGGTTAGATAGCCCGGACTCGCTACACTTAAGATATGAGCGAGTATGGCCCCAACACGTACGATAATGACCCAGCTGGCAACCGACCAGAGTTTGCCGGGGTAGAGTTAGAGAACGTTTTGGCCAGTGAAGTGTTTGAACTCCGTAGACTCATGTTGGCAAAAGCTACCAAAGAACGACGTACGCAGACGAGCTGGCGTAAGCGGTTGGAATTAGATGCGTCTAAAGTAGCTAGCCACCACCCCGAGGTTAACCGCCGGACAGCCGAGGCGTTGTTGTTGCGCGGGGCTTACAAACATCGACAGAGATCAGCCGTAAAAACGTGGAAATTTCGATCAGGACCGCTATTTGAAACACCTGCCGAGGCAGAGATACCGGCCAGCGCTTGGTTTGTCGAAGTCGACGGCCGCCCGATGCCGGCTGGGGTGTATTTGGCCCGAGCGATTATTTATCATAGCGAAGGCAATGATGATTCTTCTCGCGATGAAGTCCCGGTATATACCGTTCGGGCTAGCCAGATAGAAGGCCGCTATCGCCTCGACGTGAGGGGTGGCGAAGGAAACACGCAAATTGCAGGGGACGAACTATTATCGCCGCTGGGATTTATTGAAGCTGCCAAAGCACAGTACAGCTAGAGTACGTTTGCGTGGTGCATTTCGGCAAAAAGATGGTAGAATAACAGAGATGAGAATACCAAATATCAAAACGATTGATCGCATTGGCGATTCTGTGACCGTGTCTGGTTGGGTTAATACACGTCGGGACCATGGCGGCCTGATTTTTATCGATCTGCGTGACCACACCGGCATTGTGCAGCTGGTTATTAACCCAGAGGCAGGCGACGCTTTTACGCGCGCCGAAGAGCTCCGTAGTGAGTTTGTCGTGAGTGCCACCGGCGTCGTGACCGAACGCGACGAAGCGTTGCGCAACCCCAACATAGCCACCGGTACCATCGAAATCAAAGTGGCCGATCTGACTATCCTGAACCGTTCAGAAGCCTTGCCTATCCAGGTTGAGGGCGACGCCCAAGCAAGCGAAGAGCTGCGCCTTAAGTATCGCTACCTCGACTTGCGTCGCCCTAAGATGCAACACATGCTGGCGCAGCGCGCCAAGTACTACAAGTACATGCGCGATTACATGGAGGCACACGAATTTACCGAAGTAACGACGCCAATTTTGGCAAACTCCAGCCCCGAAGGCGCTCGTGACTTTTTGGTTCCGTCACGGGTCCACCCCGGCAAGTTTTATGCCTTGCCACAAGCCCCGCAGCAGTTTAAGCAGCTGCTGATGGTGGGCGGCGTGCCACGCTACTACCAAATTGCGACTTGTTTTCGCGATGAAGACCCGCGCGCCGACCGCCTCTATGGCGACTTTTATCAGCTCGATCTAGAGATGTCATTTGTCGAAGACGGCGAAGAAGTGCGTAGCACTATGGAACCGCTGATAACCCAATTGGTGACCGACTTTGCCGGCAAGCAACTACAGAGCCAAGAGATTCCCCGCATTCCGTATGCCGAAGCGATGGAAAAGTACGGCACCGACAAGCCAGATCTGCGCTTTGGTATGGAACTGGTCGACCTCAACGATGCATTGCAACAAACTGAGTTCGGCGTCTTTAAAAATGCTGAGTGCGTGAAAGCGATTTGTGTCAAAGGTGCCGCGGCTCTGAGCCGGTCGCAAATCGACCACTTTACCGACATTGCCAAAAGTGAAGGCGCTGGCGGTTTGGCGTACTTGACGTACGAAGGCGGCCAAGTAAAATCACCAATCGCCAAGTTTTTGAGCGAAGCCGAACTAGCGGCGATCCAGCAACAAACTGGCGCTACCGATGGCGATGCCGTGTTCTTTGGCGCCGATCGCCGTAAAGTGGTCAATAAAGTACTGGGCCGGCTGCGCAACGAATTCGCCAACCACTTTAACCTCAAAGATCCCAATGTGATTGCGCTGTGCTGGATTGTCGATTTTCCATTTTACGAAACCGATGACAAGACTGGCCAGCTAGACTTTAGCCACAACCCGTTCAGTATGCCAAAAGGTGGCCTGGAAGCACTCGAAACCGAAGACAAAACGACGATAGTAGCCGACCAGTACGACATGGTCATGAACGGCTACGAAATCTGTAGTGGCGGTGTACGCAACCACAACCCCGAGGTGATGTATAAAGTATTTGGCATCCTCGGCTTTGATGAGCAGTACGTCAATGAGCGCTTCGGCGCCATGATAAATGCCTTTAAATATGGCGCGCCACCACACGCCGGCTGTGCCTTTGGTATCGACCGCATGTTTATGGTACTGACTGGCGAAGACAACATTCGCGAAGTTGTGGCATTTCCTAAGAACGGCTCTGGCGTGGACGCCATGATGAGCTCGCCAAATAGCGTAGAAGTAGAGCAGCTCGACGACCTCAACCTCCGCATCGTCGAAGGCTAACAGCTCGAAACCGCTAGGCAGCTGGGTCGAAATCTTTGATGATGAGCTTGCCGGAGCCAGACTTGGTGACAACCACACGCTGACGCTCGCGCCAGCCGAGTTCACGCATCAGGTCGATCGGGATACTCACAATGTAGCTGCCATTGCATTTTTGGATATTGCGAATTTTTTCTTCGCCGATTTTTCTGCGTCCCATACTCAAACTGTACCATCAAAAATCCATATAAAAAACCATATGGAAAAAACAATGATTCTGTTACTATGGGAGTATGAAAATAATTGATGTTCGATCTAAAGCAGAATTTAAGCAATCCCACGTAAAGGGCGCCCTGTGGTTCGATGTGGAGCGGCTAGTAGCTGGCGAACTCCCAGACGTCCCAAAAGATGAAGAACTGGTGCTGTATTGTCGCAGCGGCGCTCGCGCTAACACCGCGGCGCATATCCTGCGCCAACATGGCTTTACCAAGGTGGAGAGCGGCGGCGGCCTGACCCACATGGCAATGCGAGGAAATTCCATCGTCAGATAGACAAAACCGGGTATAATAACAGGCAAATCCCCTAATCTAAAACGATAAGAGAGAATATGCCGAAAAAACCGAAGTCTACGCCTGCTGCCACAAAACCGACCGATAAGCTCCTGCCACGCCTGAGTATGGCCTTCTTTAAGCGCAGCCGGACTACCGCTATATTGTGGCTTATCGTCACGCTGTTTGGTGTACTGAGCTACACTACCTTGCTTAAGCGTGAAGGTTTCCCCAGCATCGATATACCGATCGTTATCGTCAATGGTAGCTATGCGGTGAATAATCCCGCCACCGTCGACAAAGATTTGGCAGCGCCAATTTCTAAGACAGCACTTCAACAAGAAGGAGCTACGTCGGTCCAGACGAATAGCGAAGGCAATTTCTTTACGGCCATCGTGCAGTACAACGAAAATGTCAGTTCCCAAAAGGCCAAGGACCAGCTCAAAAAAGCTGTCCAGCAAACGGCCGACTTACCAAAGGGAGCAGAGCTAACCTATAGCGCACCATACTTTGGTATAACCGGTGGTGCGACCAAGAAAATTGATGCCACCGTCGCAATGTACGGGCCACGCAGCAATACGTTGCAAGAGCTGACCGCCAAGGCTAAAGCGGCCGCAAACTATCTTAATAAACAGTCAAAACAACAGGTCAAAACCTATTTTGTGCTGGATCCGTTTAGTGAAATAACTAATCCGCTCACTGGCCAAGATATCCAAGTGCAGCGTACCTTCGACCGCTACGGTGAGCGAGTCGGCTCCACTACTCGTTTCCATCAGTCGGTCGTCATTGGCGTAACCGGAGTTGATGGCTCGGATGCCATTAAGCTCGACAAAGAAATCAGCCAGGACCTGCAAGACCTCCAGAAACAATCCGCTTTTGCCGATTACGAAGCGGTCGTCAGTGCTAGCAACGCGCCGGCTATCAAAGAGAGTATATCCGAGCTGCAACGGGTGCTGCTAGAGGGCCTACTGGCTGTGCTTATTATTGGCTCCATCGTGATTGCGGTACGCGCCTCGATCATTACCGTTATTTCTATGTTGACCGTTATTGCCACAACCATCGGCATCCTCTACCTCATCGGCTATTCGCTCAACGTTATTACCTTATTTGCAATCATTCTCGGACTATCGCTGATAGTGGATGACACCATCATTATGGTGGAGGCTATTGATGCCAGCCGCAAACGCGAGAAAGAAGCCAAACGGGTTATCGCCGAAGCGACCCGCAAGATTAGCCGCGCCATGGTGGCGGCTACACTCACAGCTGCGCTGAGTTTTGCACCGCTGTTGTTTGTGGGTGGAATCTTGGGCAGCTTTATCCGAGCTATCCCAATCACGATAATTTCGGCATTGCTCATCAGCCTATTGGTGGCCCTGATATTTATTCCGTTTTTTGCTCGCTTTTTGTTGCTGGGCAAAAAACAAATGGGTAATAGCGGCAACGTGCGTGAAATTGCCGCCGGTGTGGAGCGCAAGATCGCCACATTCCTTGGCAAACCAATGCTGTGGGCGCAGCACCATCGCAAACGCGAATGGTCCGTGGGTATCGCCGCCGTGCTTATTGGTGTGTTGTTTGTGGTGGCGGCTGGCTTTGTCTTTACCAAAGTCGCCTTTAATATTTTCCCGTCTACCAAAGACGCCAATCAGCTGGCGGTAAACCTGACATTCCCGAACGGCACCACCATAGAGAGAGCCCGTGACATTGCCGTGCAGGCCGATCAGCGGACCACCAAAGTCTTGGGCAAGTATTTTGAAGACGCGTCGTACTACGGCCTGGCAACCGCACAAACTGCCACACTTTACGTTAACATCACACCCTATACAGAGCGCGATGTTGCTTCGCCGCAACTTGTCGATAAGCTGACCAAGAGCTTCGAAAACTTTGGTGCTGCCAAGGTCGACGTGTATCAGCTGGGTGTTGGCCCACCAGCTGGTGGCTTTACGGTCAATATCAATGCGACCGACCGCCCCGATGCCGAAAAGCTCGCCGCCGACATGGCCATGTTCTTGCAGGGGCGGTCATTGGAACGGCCGAGTGGTGAAGTCGCCAAAATCACCGAGGCTGCGGTTGAAAATACTGGTGTGTATCATCGGGTAGATGGTAAGCCGGTGATTGGGGTGAATGCCAAATTTGACGGCACCGACACGACCACGCTAACCACGTTGGCCCAGCAGGCGGTCGAAGATAAATTTACCGCCAAAAAGCTCGCCACCTACAACCTCAAGCCAAATGATGTGACCTTTGACATTGGCGAAGAGCAGGAGAATCAAGAATCATTTAAGACACTTGCGCTCGCCTTCCCGATACTCCTCTTAGCTATCTATCTGTTACTGGCGTTGCAGTTCCGATCGTTACTGCAGCCATTGCTCATATTTATGGCGATTCCGTTTAGCATGTTTGGTATTGCGCTGGGGCTGTACCTGACTGATAACGCCATTAGCTTCTTTGCCATGCTCGGCTTCTTTGCGCTAATCGGGCTCAGTATTAAGAACACGATTTTGCTGACCGACTACGCCAACCAAGCTCGGCGCAGCGGCATGGCGCCGATAGATGCGGCAGTGGCAGCGCTGGGCGAACGGTTCCGTCCGCTAATCGCCACCAGCCTGACCGCCATCGTGTCGTTGATACCACTGGCCGTGACCAGTCCGTTCTGGCAGGGCTTGGCCGTGGTGCTAATCTTTGGGTTGGCTTCGAGTACGTTCTTGGTCCTGACGGTCTTTCCGTACTATTACCTGGGCGCCGAATTTGTCCGCTGGCGCGTACGGCGACGGACCTTTTTGCTGTGGGCGTTTATCAACGCACTACTACTAGGTGGTCTATGGACACTGAGTAACTCTGGCATCGTAGTACTCATTGCTGCCGTGGTGCTGAACATCGCGTGGTGGTGGCAACAGACTAAAAAACGACGGGCCTGATATGCAACAAGATTCACTTCCACAGCTGAGCCGCGATGGGAGTGTGCACGTTACCGATGAGGTAATCAATACTATTTCTCATTTGGCGGCTGGTTGTTTTGCGCTGCTTGGCAGCACGCTACTGTTGGTCAGTGCGGCCACGGCAGGCAACATCTGGGCGATTGTCGGCTTTTCGGTGTACGCCATTGGCTTGTTGAGTTTGTTTACTTTTAGCACGCTGCATCATGGGCTTAACCTAAGCGAGCGAACCAATCGGCTGTTGCGCACATTTGATTATTTGGCAATTTTTGCGCTCATTGGCGGTACGGTGACGCCCATCGTACTGGTTCAGTACAGAACCCCACTGGGCTGGTCGGTGTTGGGTGTGGTGTGGGCCTTGATTGCGCTTGGCATAACGCTGCGCGCCGTCTTTCATAACCTGCCCAAGTACATGACCAATACGTTATTTATTGTGCTGGGGTGGATACCAGCGATCTTGGTAGCGGTGGCGGGGACGCAGCTGCCAGCGAGCGCCATGGCCTTGCTAGCCGCCGGCGGCTTGCTATACAGTGGCGGTTTTGTGTTGTTTATTGTCGAACGCCCCAATCCGTGGCCGGGCAAATTTGGCTTTCATGAGATTTGGCACATTATTGTAGTGGCCGCCGCGCTGTGCCACTACTTATTTATGTACCTGTACGTTATGCCGTAAGTAGCATATTTTTGTTGTCGAAGGTCTTGGAAGGTTGAATAGAGTGAATAAAAATGGAACAAAATAAGAGAAGAGTACTGATAAATCGAGAAAGTTTGAGTGTGTTTAATTTGAGCCGTGTAGCGTCCGTTTCAGGCGTTCGGTGTCATTCATAAGATTATCTAACTCTTTGCGACTCAGCCGATCGATTTCTCGCAAGCGCTGTATCATAAGCCGCTTGCTCTTACGAGTAGCTGTTACCGTACGCCTGGGTTTGGACGCGGGAGGCCTGTTAGGCTTCTGTACCATAGTCCGTCTCCAGTTAAGTGATGTTTTGCCGAGACTTAGTTTTAGCTTTTAGGGTAATGTTTTTATGTTTGTGTAGTGAATGTGAGGTCTCGTGCAATAACTCTAGCAATCGAACCCCAATACAACAGTGATATAAATCAATACTTATTACAACGTTACTGGGGTGTTGTCTAGGCTCTGCCAGAGGTACCAGGCGGCAATTGATTGATATGGCGCCCACTTGTTTTTGACTGATATGTGATGAATGTCATACGCATTTGGGCTGGAATCGAGACCATACAGGGTGCGCACGGCATTTTTAATGCCTAAATCACCGACTGGCAACACGTCGCTGCGCCCCATGCAAAACATCAAAAACATGTGGGCAGTCCACTCGCCAATACCTTTGACGGCGGTTAGTTCGGCAACGATCTCCTCGTTACTTAGTTCATCAAAATGATCGAATAGTACTCTGCCGTCCAGAATATGCTGGGCGAGGTCGCGGACATAGGTTGCTTTGGCGCGAGAAAAACCAATGGCACGGAGCTGCTCGACGTCCTTTGTCAGGATTTGCTCGGGGTTTGGAAAGCTGCCGCCAAACATGTCACGAAAGCGGTTTTCGATAGCCCGCGCCGCTTTAACACTGAGTTGCTGGCTGATGATGCTGTCCACCAGTTCTTGGTAATAATTTTTGTGCGGCCGGATGGTGCAGCGCTGGGTCGTTGCTATTACGCTGGCTAGACGCGGGTCGTGCCGCGTAAGATGGTTGGCCGCAGTTTCGGCTACAGCATCGGTAATGAGCATAGTTATTTTGCGGTTTTCCGTTGCGCTAGTTCACTGGCTATATCAGGGTTTGTCTCCAAAAAGTCACGGACAGCCATGCTCGCCATGCCGTACAGCGCTTCGCCATCAAAGGGGCGCCGGCCTTGCTCGCGCAGTTCTTCGTACGCCTCGACGAGTTCATCGTTCACTCGTTGCTCTCGTAAGCTGCGCGGGCTCATAATGCGGTCGGCTCCCAGTAATACACTGTTCATAAATCCCCGCTCGATGTATGTATCTTTTATTTCAGCGTCAGGTAGCCCATGGCGACCATCTTGCAAAAATACACGAAGACTCACCAAGCCTTTTGGCAGTGGCAACTCGTCTTCGCGCAGGTCGGTCAGCGAAATCCCAAGCGAACTAATCTGGGATAAAAAGCGCAGGTTTACCACGCCACTTCGCCACTTGCCGCCCAGGGCTTCTTCGAGCATCCATGAGTCATCGTCGTGTGCGTGCACGAGCAAATTGGTTCTATCATCAAAGACGTACGACGTCGGCTGGTCGGTAATGCGAGTGAGCGATATCTTCATGCCGGCTTCGGCTAGTTCATGTACAAACGCATGGCGCCCCGACAGGGGGTTGCGCATAATCATACCCGTAAATTCACTATTTTCGGGCGGGGTATCGAGCACGACTTCTTTTGCCAGCATCATTTCGCCTAAGCGAGCGTAACGCCGGGCGTCATGGGCAAAGTGCGTGCCCTCGTAACTCGTGTTTTCTAACGGGCGCATATAAAATTCATCATCTAATCGTTCCACAGACATAGCTACGGGATAATACACCACTGAGGGGATGTATTCAATGAGGT
Source organism: uncultured Candidatus Saccharibacteria bacterium (assembly GCA_963800205.1). Taxonomy (GTDB): domain Bacteria; phylum Patescibacteriota; class Saccharimonadia; order Saccharimonadales; family UBA4665; genus UBA6224. The sequence continues at coordinate 486,557 of CAWCZQ010000005.1, read as the reverse complement.
TACACCCTCTGAGCTACGGTATATCGAGCGCGATTCTACTTTAGCGCAAAAAATAGTTATAATGCGCTCATGGCAAAAAAGAATAAGCGGCTTGGAAGCAAAAAGAAAGCACATAAATCGAAACAACCTATTATTATGGATGTTTTGAATCCTATTGCGTTGCTAATTTCAAAGTTTATTCCTAAACAAGTAAAACATAAAAAACTATTCGTATTCGCCGTCTTTTTGGCTGTGTGGTTTGGCGTGTGGTTTACGGCTCATACCGTCCGCGTCGCTATAGAACGGAACCAATACAATCATGCGACGCAAGAGCTCAATAATTTGTACGAAGAAATTGTCGCCGACGTAGGCAAGCCAGACAAAACCGAATTTAAGCCCTACTGCCACCGCAGCAGCATTAAGTACGAAAAAGGACCTCTAGCTTGCTTCATAACCAGGAGTTTTTCCTATGTTCTAGACTCTGAGGCAGATGCAATTACATTCTCAAAAAATATAGACAAGCAAATAGCCAGTAGTTCTCGCATAAAGGGGTATAAACCCTACAGTTCTCCTCTACCCGGTAAAGAAGAATTAAACCTCTCCTCATTTGATCTACCCAGCATTAAAGACTGCTCTACGGATATGAATATCGAGATTCTAGACCATGAGTTAAATCCTCAAAGCTATCAATCAAAAAAATTATGTAGGTAAGTTGAGATTATCCGTTAGTCTCTCCTGTGAAGGTGGCGACCAGAGCGAATACTTCCCCCTGGATACAAAGTACTAAAAAACTAACAATATAGGTCTGTAAATACTGGCTAGCGAAGGGGAGAAGAAAACAGCGATATTTACGCTATGATGTTAATTTGTATATTTGTCCAACATAGTATAATATAAGCCCTCAAGTAGGTGACTATGTTTTATAAATGTACTAACAGACTGTGGCTGTCAGTATTCCTGATATTAGCTTGCGTTATTACCCTCTCGTCGCTGAGCAAGGCTGCTCAAGCCGACTGGTTTAATGGTAGTGCTCCAGCAATTACTCCTGGGCTGACGTATACGCAACGCCCAGAAGCGCACCGATACAAATGCTCATTCTGGTCATCGGCAGACGGTACGCAAACATCCTGCTTAACACAGACGAGTCTCGGTGCTATTAGCTATGACAGTAAAATTCTCGTCGATGGACATCTGTACCCGTTAACGGACTCGAATGGCGAAGGTATTATATATCCGATTTCTGGTACGGATAGTTACCTAGAAGTTACGTATGCAACGGGGTGGGGAGCATATGTCAAAAAGTACACCCATCTTAATAAAAGCAACCTAGAAAAACATTATTATTCAGGACTTCCTATACGAATTCAGTATGAGCTAAATGTTGCTTTAGATGATGCACTAAAGTATGACACCGGCGAGCTGCTAAAAACTTCCGGGCCTCCGCTAGCAATCTCCAGCAATGGTGAATGGATGGTGTTTGACGTGCCCAATAAAGGGCTAATGCGGATTGATAGAGAATTTAAGCACATAGTTCCGGTTGCTCCTTCGCCAAGCAGTGTTAGATGGAATAAGCCAGTCTACTTTGCTATTAGCAACAGTGGCAAACATATAGTGGCTGCGAGTACGGATACTATGCAAATCTATGGCGTCGAAACATGTGAAGTGAAGAGCTTTGGAATAAATGAAAGTCCAATGTATGAAGGATGTGGTGCCAGAACAATCTGGGACGCTAATAGCCTGTCTCGGCAGCATGTTGATCTACCGGAAAATACAACAATTCTGGGTAACCCACGCTTTATAGATGATGATAATTTTTCAATAGACATTCAAAGCGGAAGTGGTGCAAGTGCTAGCTTTAAGAATGTGTATATAACGGCTCCGGGAGCACAGCTGCATAAATTGTTACTGCTTGGAATGGGTGATTCGTATATTTCCGGGGAGGGTACTCAAGACTATCGACCTGGTACGGATACGAGCGATAATAAATGCCATCTATCCGATACCTCTTACCCTATACTAATCGGCGCCAAATTCTACGATAGTTACAATAGCGTTGCTTGTTCTGGAGCTATTACGGAAGATCTTAAAGGACTAAGTGATAAATATACGGGGCAAACAAAAATTCACATTGAATTACGTAACAGAAACCCGAAGTTAGCACATATTTTGCTTAGGTATACACCAGGAGTTGCTCAACAACAAAATTTTACTCATTCTTATTCTCCTCGGGCGGTAATACTGTCGGCTGGTGGAAATAATGTCGGGTTCGCTGACATTGTAAAATCATGCGTTGAGGCCGGGGATTGTTACAGCTCCTACGAAGACCGGCTGCAAAAGATTGAGGAGATACAAAACTTATTTCAGGAATTGAAAAACACATATAATGCTATATATGGCGACGGCGTCGAAAATCTCTATGTCGTCGGCTATCCCTCGGTTGCAAAGAATGATGGAGATTGTGGCCTTAATGTACATCTGAGTAACAACGAAATTAAATTCTCGAATCAGTTAATTTCGTACCTTAACCAAACCATAGAGGCGGCAGCAACTAGCGTTGGCGCTCGCTATGTAGACATACAAGATGCACTTATCGGGCATCGACTGTGCGAGGCATCTGATAGCAGCATAGCGGTGAACGGGTTAACTGTTGGTAATGACAAAGGTTTTTATGTGCCGTACATTAACTGGCAACTCGGCCCGATAGATAAGGGAAGCTATCACCCAAATCAGCTGGGCCATAGACTGATAGAAAAGGCTGTACTTGCACAAACGAACGAGCTGACGCAACTTATGCCTCATGCAGACGACACTGTGCTTCCTCCAGAAATAACAAATGACATGCCCTTGCTAAAGGGGCTCGAGCCCTCCGACGACTGGGTAAAGCTGCAAACGGTTCGAGACCTGACCAATGGAACGCTGGTGCGTGGCACTGACGTAGCGGTGCAGGCGGATAGTCTGCAATATAATCTCCAACCAAATACGGACTACGTCGTGGAACTGCACTCAAAACCGGTACGCCTTGGTACGATAACTTCAGATAGTGAAGGAAATATTGACGGCACCGTACATATTCCAGATGATGTGCCGGCAGGGTTTCATGCCATTAATGTGTATGGCGAAGATTTTGGTAATGAGCCAATCCAGCTGCAAAAATTAGTGTATGTGGCCGCTAGTGCCGATGACTTTGACGGCGATGGCACCAATAATATTGATCAAGCTTGTGTGTTTTTGCCGGCAAGTGGCGTTGACTATGATGAGGATGGGATTGACGATGCCTGCGACCCAGTAATCGGCGCCAAGCCAGAAAATAAGACGACTTCCACAACTGAGATAAATGACAAAGACTCGCCCGATGCACCAGTCAACCATACGCAGAACCGATCTGACTTTACGACGGCACAAGTGTTGCAGCTGCAACACTCACAAACATTGGCGGAAAGTACTCCTTCGCGTACCACATCATTGCGCACTGAAACGAGCGGAGAAGTAAAAGGTAGCCATACCGCCGCAGCCGCAGTCACTAGCGATACAAAAGCTATTGCGCCCACCGCCGACCATACCGGCTGGTGGGCAATTGCGATTGCGGTGGTGTTTGGCGTGGCAGATATAGTCGACTGGCGTGTTTCTCGACGCCGGCGATAAGCCAACTTTACTTTTTTGCCATCTCCTACCCACCGGTGATTATGAAGAAACCGCTCTTGCCCAGTGCTACAATACGGTTATGATCCTCAAGCTGCTATTGATTAATCTTGCTGCATTGTTGATATACATGACGGTATGGTTTGCTGTGGGCAAAAAGCGCAATCAGCTTAATACGGTAGATGTAGCGTGGGGCAGTGGTTTTGCGCTGGTAGCGTGGCTGGTGGCAGTGCAACAACCATCGGCGCGGAGCTTGCTGATAGCGGTGCTGGTGAGCATATGGGCGGCGCGGATCACCAACCATTTGGCGCGTCGAGTGTTTAGTAGCGGCGAAGACCCCCGCTATAAAGAATTGAGTGATAAGTGGCGGGGCAATTTTTGGTTGCGAGCTTTTGTGTCTATATTTGTTTTGCAGGCAGTATTAGTGCTGGTGATTAGCCTACCGGTAACGCTAGCTGCTGGCGGCAATCAACATCCTGACCTCGGCTGGTTGAGCGTCGTAGGTGCGGCACTGTGGGTTATAGGCTTTGGCATAGAGGCGATGGCCGACCGGCAACTACGAGAGTTTTTGGCTGACAAGCGCAACAAGAAAAAGGTGATGAACCTAGGCCTATGGCGCTACAGCCGCCACCCAAATTATTTTGGGGAAATGGTGCAGTGGTGGGCGATAGGGTTGATGGCTTTGCAGGTAAGCTGGGGCTGGTTAGGCCTGGCCGGACCGCTGACGCTGACCTATCTGTTGCTGTTTGTATCGGGCGTGCCATCTATAGAAAAGCGCCGAGCAGGCGATGGCGAATACCAGATATACAAGCGCCGCACCAGTATGATTGTGCCGCTGCCACCTAAAAAAGCATAATAAATATCACAACTTGTGTGGGCTTTAATGCTTACGCTCCTATCGTTATACTGTAACCATGGCAGAACGCAAACCAGATCCAGCGCGTTATAACACTCCTGGTGCTCCAGAACTCGGCAAAGCCGTTAAGATTCCGTCGGCGCCACCGGCACCCGCAACCCGCGAGAAAGGTCCCGTGTTTCAACCTACACCTAACCCCAAAGCTACCGACCAGTCAGCTACTACTCCCCCAGCCCCAACAGCTGCAGCCAGTAAGCCAAACCCCATTTCGGACGAGCATCAAGCTCGGCTGGAATACTTACGAAACTTACGCAACGATAAACCCAAAAAGTCGCACAAAGTACGCAATACTATCTTGATAGTATTGTTGGTATTGCTACTAATGGGCGGGGGAGCCGCCGCTTTTTGGGTGTACGAAAAAAAGTTTAAGGACGAGCCAACGGCCGTTCAGAATACCGCTAAAACTTCACCGCAAACAGATAAGGAAACGCCGTCGCCTAGCGGCCAGCAAGATCCATTTACCAAGCAGATGACGACCTACGAATCGAGCAATTTCTCTCTGTCGGTAGATCACCCAGAAGATTGGGAACCAGCCGAACACAATGGGGTACTGACCATAACGTCGCCCATTACGACGCTCACCGATGCAAACGGCCAAACCACTCAGGGCAAAGTGTTGCTAACTGTCCGCCCCAAGCAGGCTAACCCCGAAGAGCTCAGCAAGGGAAATGCCGTGGCGGTGCTCGAGAGCCAAAAGGTCGACTACACACATCCTTCTGCCGGCCAGCGGGGCTCAACCTATATTAGCTATTTGCAGTTTGCAGAGACGACCACAAAAGGCGGTATGGACGGTGTGTATATTACCGGAGACGCTGGCTACCAGTACGCTGGCTATGTGCCCAAGACAGACATCACCAGCGTCGACCCGCTCATTAACGTTACGTTTATAAACTGTGCTAACGAAGTCTGCGCTAAGAGCGCTCAATCGCCACTGACTATCAGCTCTACCTCGTGGAAGGGCAACCTCAAAGATACCGTCGAGGCAATGCTTAAGTCGTTTACTTTCCAGTAGCAACTACTTGTTGAGCTCAACAATTTTGAGCTTACCATCGCAAACAAAGCTTACGCCAACTTGCTGGCTTCGCATCTGAAACGGTTCGCCCGATTTGATTTCACTGATGTTTTTAACTCGGCCGCTGCCCCTCAGCGATTTAATCAGAAAGTCGCGCTCCTGATGGTGTAGTGGATGCGTGTTGTGGGTAATTTGCAGGTTGTACCATCGTATGCCATAAGGGTTGACGTCGTCTATGGCTGCGCCTATCCAAATAGTGTTTTGTTTGCCAATAAATTGCCTGAAGTGCCGGCGCCAGAATGATCCGTGCCCATGAGGATCGCTCCCCGCATTCAACTGCCAAAAACGCACATGGTGGCGTTGCCTGGGGCTATTGCTTGGTCCGTAAGGGATCTGAAAGCCGAGATCTTGCGGCCGGTTGAATAAGTAAAGTTTACTGAAGGGTGCGTTGGGGTAGGGCCGATTGAATATAACCGCCCTTGCTTCTCGGAGACTATTGCGAAGTGTTGCTTTATCAGCGGTGTACCAGCCGGCCTTTTTCATTGCTCTCACGAAATGTCGGCGAGATTTGGCCACGACAGCAACATTAACCGGATCAGACGGAATACCGTCACGAGTGGTAACGTACAGCGGAATGTGGTCTGGCCGAATCAACAGCCGCCAGGTACGCATGAGTGCGGGAAAGACAAAGTAGGCCATAGCCACGTACACAGCAAGCAGTGCAAAGAAAAATGGTAACTCTCCGTCTAAGTATGGCAGTGCAATAAAGGCCGCAACGTATGACAGTGCAACCCCGAGGGCCAATACCATAAGTCGCCATAACGTACGAATCAGAAAAATGATTATGATCACAACCTTATAAGTATAGCGCATCCTAGAAGTGTGAGCAGGCAAGTGTATACAATGGTCTTATGCAGCTAACTAATGCGGAGATTAAACGGTTTTGGAAAACGCTATTCGAGTTTTATATGTTGCAGGGCCGCCCTGGCCTGCCATGGCGTGCCCCGTCATCAACTGGCGACTACGATACTTACCGCATCGTGGTGAGCGAACTCATGTTGCAACAAACTCAAGTAGGTCGTGTCATCCCTAAATATGAGGCTTTTTTGCAACGATTTCCGACGACGCAATCGCTAGCTAAGGCAGCGCTCGGTGATGTCCTTATTGCTTGGCAGGGGCTCGGCTATAACCGTCGTGCTAAGTTTTTGTGGCAGGCGGCGCAGCAGGTACAGCGAGAGCATCATGGGGTGTGGCCAGATACGGTCGAGCTATTAAAAACGTTGCCGGGCATAGGTGTAAATACGGGCGGTGCAATAGTGGCGTATGCCCACAACCTGCCAGTCGTATTCGTCGAAACCAATATCCGGACGGTCTTATTCCATCACTTTTTTGCTGACAACACAGAGATTACTGATAAGCAGCTCACTGCTCTCATGCAGCAACTGGTGCCGACCGAACAACCCCGCGATTTTTATTGGGCAATGATGGATTACGGGACGTACCTGAAAAAGCAGGGTAATAGCAACCTGGCCAAGAGCAAACACTACACCAAACAGTCGAGGTTTGAAGGCTCGGTGCGGCAGCTGCGCGGGCAGGTGCTGCGGCTATTGAGTGCTGGGCAGCTCCATGAGACTGAAATTTTCGAAACAATCGAAGACGATCGTATCGGGAAAGTACTTACCGATTTGGAACGAGAGGGAATGATACGCCGCGATGGTCAGCAGTACCAGTTAGCATAAGCATGTTATAATAGAGCCATTATGGATCAGCCTACTGTACCCGGCTCACAACCACCAAAACCTAACCCCGCGCCACCCGCGCCGGCGGCCCCTGAAGCTGCAGCGCCAGCTGCCAGACCCGCAGAGACCGGCCACAAACCAGTGATGGATGTGCGTCAGCCACAGGCTGCAAAGCCGGCCGAGCAGCCTCCGGCAGAGACGCCAGCCGATAAACCAGCACCTGCTCCCCCAGAAGAAGGCAAGGACAAGAAAAAAGATGCGCCAACCGAAAAGCCCGTGAAGGCCGCTAAGCCACCCAAGGCGCCGCGACAGCCTGGCGTGGGTATGGCAATTGCCGCTACGGTTATTATAGTGCTGGGATTAGGCCTGCTCGCCACCTACGCCTATTTGCGCACCAACAATATCACGCTATTCTAAGTAGCGTGAATGATATTGCCGATGTATTGGTAACACCCGGTTCTATTGCTGTTATCCCGACGGACACAGTATATGGTGTTGTTGCTCGTGCTAGCGACCGGCAGGCGGTGCAGCGCTTGTATCAACTCAAGCATCGCGAGCGCAAGCCTGGGACGCTTATAGCCGCTAACATCGAACAACTAGTAGAGTTGGGTATACCACGCCGCTATGTGACGGCAGTCGCTCAATTTTGGCCGGGACCTGTCAGTGTCATACTCCCCTGCGGCGATAATTTGTCGTATCTCCACGACGGCAGGCAAAGTTTAGCAGTCCGTATCCCCGACGACGCCTCCTTAAACGCCTTATTAACAAAAACTGGCCCCCTGATGACGAGTAGTGCTAACCAGCCCGGCGAACCACCGGCTACTACGGTGGCACAGGCCCGCGACTACTTTAGTGAAGCGATAGACGCATACGCCGATGGTGGCGATTTGTCGGGCCGAAAACCATCAACCGTCATTCGGATGATAGATGATGCCATTGAAGTGATCCGCGAGGGTGCAGTTATAATCAATGAAAACGGAAGGATTGAACCATAATGGCAATGACATTAGATGACTACCAAACTGAGGCGCTGGTGACTGCTCAATGGAGCGGGGACGACCTCAAGGACTTGAGCCACTGGGTGCTTGGCATTAGCGGCGAAGCCGGCGAAGTAGCCGAAAAAGTTAAGAAAATCATTAGAGATTTTGACGGTGAAGTGTCGGAAGAAACCAAAAAGGAACTCATCAAAGAAATGGGCGATGTGCTCTGGTACTTGGCGGTACTGGCTAAACATCTTGGCTATAATTTTGATGAAGTCGGCCAGGTAAACATTGCAAAGCTACGTGACCGCCAGAAACGCAACAAGATACAGGGAAGCGGCGACAACCGATGAGTGTCGGCGCAGCGACGCCGAAGGCAGCGGCGTACGTAATCTTCCGTGATGGTAACAAGATAGCCTTTTTGCTACGGGCAAACACGTCATGGATGAATGATCATTATGGCTTGCCTGCAGGTAAGGTCGAGCAGCACGAAAGTTTTTCGTCGGCTGCTATACGAGAGGCTCGAGAAGAAGTAGGTGTCACCCTGCAGCCGAGCCAGCTTTTGCCGGTATTGTTCTGCCATCGTCAAGAGCCTGACGAAGACAATAGCTGGGTAGATATGATGTTTGAAGTAACGTCGTGGGATGGTGAGCTTGCCAATGCCGAACCTCAGGTACATGCCGAGCTAACATGGCTCGAACTTGATAATTTGCCAAGCAATGTCGTCCCTTCGCTTGCTGCAATGCTGCGGGCATATCGTGCCGGCAAATCTTATTTTGAGTACGGCTGGGATGTCTAAACACTAAGAAACGAAGTTCGTACGGAGCCACTCGTCGAGTGAGCCACCACCGCCACCGGCCATGCCAACGACCATTGCGCCATCAGCTAGGTGCTGCTTGATCCGTTCAGCCAGGCTATCATCGAGGGCGGCTGGAGTGGCGACAGACGGGTCCGCGAGGTGCGTTATGAGCTCTTCGGGCGGTATGATGCGTTGGTTGGGATCCTCGCGCGCTAGGTAGCTCGGCGTCCAGTACACATTACTGGCGCCGTTAAAACAATCTTGATAATCGTCCATCATAAAATGCTGTCGACGGTTAGTCAGTGGCTCGTATACAACAATTAGTTCTTGATTTTTGTCGGCTGCCATCTCCATTGCGACACTCATGGCGCCGCGAATCTTTTCGGGTGTGTGAGCGTAGTCGCTGTAAAGATTTGGTATCAGCAGCTCCATGCGACGCTGCAGACCAGGGAACTCATTAACGATACCGAGCAGTTTTATGAGCGGTTCGCCGGTTGCCTGGTGGACGGTTTGAGCGGCTTGCCAAGCATCGAGCCGGTTGTAGAGGCCCTTTAATTTCAGATGGGCGACTGCCGGGTCGTCAGGATTTTGGACAAAAATAGTGGCAGGATTTTCTTCTATATCGAGGTAATCTTTATCATCTTGCCAGATGATTGTGCTCTGACTTTGGCTGATAAATTCTCGGAATGCCGACTGATAATCTTCGCGGGTTGGAAAAATCTCGTGGTGGTCCCACGATACGCCGGTGATGAGACTCAGATGGGGCTCGAAGGCCAAAAAGTTCCGATCGAACTCGTCGCATTCGTAGACGAAATAGTCGCTGGCCGGATCATATTCACCCATGTCACCAAAGCCGATCTTAGCACCAACAGAGTAGCTTATTGGTATGCCGAGTTGCTTACAAATCCAAATAATCATCGCTGTCGTAGTGGTTTTGCCATGCGTGCCAGCCACCGCTATAAGCTTGAGGGCTTTTTCTTGGATGATCTGGTTGAGCAGCTCGTCACGTTTGCTTATTTTGATACTCATTTCTTTGGCGTAAGCAAGCTCCGGTGCGTCGGGGTTCTCTAGGGTCAACGCCGACGTGTACACCACCCAATCGACGGGATGCTTATCGTGAACGCTAGCTATGGTTTGACGAGTCTGGCCAATCTGGATGTTACTAATACCGTGGTCCTGTAAATAGTGGATATACTGTGAATCTTGCTTGTCGGAGCCGCTCACTTCGTAGCCTGCCTGCTTTGCAATTAAAGCTAAAGGTCCGATGGCCGTACCTCCGATACCAGAGAAGTAGATATGCATGTGCTCATTCTAGCATGCACCCTGTGCTAGACTTGTAACAAACACTACAATACAAATATGGATAAACGATACCAGCACCACCTATCGCGCCAACTGCAAAATATCAAACCATGGTATGTGTTTGTGGTATTTCTGATATTCACGACCGTGGCGATTTATGAGCTCCGCAGCAATAATCTGCACATGGCCCAATTACGCGAAAACGTTTATGTGGCCGACCAGCAGAATAAAGATGTGAATGGCGCTCTTCAAGATTTACGTGATTACGTAAGCCACCATATGAACACTGACTTATCAGGCGGTGATAACAGCGTCTATCCGCCCATTCAACTCAAGTATACCTACGATCGGCTCATCCGGGCTAAGAGCCAGCAGACTAATGATGACAATGCTCGTATCTACACCGAAGCGCAAAAGTACTGTGAAGCCAAAATACCGAGTGGTTTTTCGGGGCGATATCGCATTAGCTGTATCCAAGATTACGTCCGGAAACACAACGCTTCCACAACATATATCAACCCAGATCTGTATAAATTTGATTTTTATACACCCAAGTGGGCGCCAGACTTAGCTGGCATTAGTATAGTCCTCGCCTTTTTGAGCCTGCTTGGCTTTGTTGTCATGCTGGTACTAAAGCTAATTGGCCGTACTCTCTCCTAGAATAGACTTGCTAAGAAACCGCGAAAAAGTGAGGGTACGATTACTGTACGACTACAGGCATTAAAAACATACACCCGCCGTGGGCGGGTGTATGAATGGACCGAAGCTATTAGTTAACTAAGGGTTAGTAGTGGTAGCGTCGGTAGATGGAGTGGCTTTGGTGGGCGTAGTGTTGGCCGCTGGAGTAGGGCTGGTGTTATTCGTGCTTGTTTCCTTGGTTGCACTACCCTGAACTGGGTTGCTTTGCGGGTTAGCGGTGTCACAGTTTTGACCCTTAGGGTTAGCCTTTTCGTATTGCTTGACGGCGTTGGCTACCTGCCCGTCATTGGTAAGGTTTTCCCAGAAGCTCACTTGATCCTGACTTATGACCATGTGGTCTTGTGGCTTGTGGAGCTCACAACCAAGCTTGATGAGTGATACATCGCCAGACGTGGTTTTGTTTGCCGAAGTCTTCGACGAAGACTGTAGGTAGTAGATGTTGCTCAACACTAAGTATTTGTTGTTAATGGAAGTAATGTCACCAAAGTAGACTTGATCGTTGGTGAGGAATACCGCCTGGAGTTTATCAGTATCGATCAGTTCAGCTTCTGATGCTGGCTTGAAGCCGATGAAGAGCGCCAGTACTGCGGCAATAAGCACGGCAACGATAATGACGATAGCGCCGCCACCCCAGCGTAGCCACTTACTTTTACTTTCAGTGATAGTCTTGGTCACAGAGTGCTCCGGCTTAGGTTTTTGGTTAGGTTCTTCAGGCCGACTCCCGGGATTAAATGGGTTTGTTGGACGAGAATTTTGTTGTTGACCACGATTGGTAAAATCCATACTTCTTACACCACCTTCTTTAAGCGTTTATGGTTATACCGACCAGTGTAATACATGAGTAGCCATAAGAGCAATAATTTTTCTCTTGTTTATACACAAAAACGCTATAAAAACATGACCATATTGCCACTACTGGGGTGCAAAAACGATTTATCAGGGTTGACAAATAAATTTACCCCAGAGTATGTTAGGGGTACCAACTAATTCGTAAGAGAGGGAGAAGCTACATGGCTTACAAGCACACGAACTCAAAGGGCGTTACGTACTATCTTAATTCCAAAGAAGTCACCCTTCGCGGTGGTAAGAACCAGCGCATTTACTACTTCAGCAAGGACGAACGCCCAGAGGGTTGTGACTTGCCAGACGGCTACACAGTTAACGAAAACCCACGCAACGGTTTCTTGACCGTCAAGCGCGCCTAGTCAGTCGATTAGCTACAAAAACATCCGGGTTACGTAACTCGGATGTTTTTATTTTGGTCTTGAGGTGCTACTTTTAGATAAGTTATGAAAAAAGATATTATTCTCTCAGTAAAAGATCTCAGTAAAAGCTACGACAACAAGCAGGTCGTCAAGAATATAAGTTTTGACGTGCGTCGGGGCGAGGTGTTTGGCATATTGGGGCCCAATGGCGCTGGCAAAACAACCACGCTCGAAATGATTGAAGCCATGAGAACCATAGACGCAGGCACGGTGCTGGTTGATGGCATTGACGTCGCCAAGCGCCCATGGGATGTCCGGCGCGTCATAGGCGTGCAGCCACAAAGTCCCTCATTTCAGGATAAGCAAAAATTATCCGAGATTATCGAACAGTTTTCGGCGGCATATGGCGAAAAGGTAAATACTCAGGAGTTTTTGGATGACGTCCAGCTGGGCGAAAAGAAAGATTCGTATGCCGAATCGCTATCGGGCGGTCAGCGCCAGCGGCTGAGTATTGCGGCGGCCTTGGTCCATAGCCCCAAAGTATTTTTCCTGGACGAACCAACCACCGGATTGGATCCACAAGCTCGGCGCAACTTATGGGACCTTATCCGAATGGTCCGCGATAGGGGCGTCACGGTGTTATTGACGACGCACTACATGGACGAAGCCGAGCTTTTGTGCGACCGGGTGGCTATTATGGATCGAGGTGAAATCGTGGAGCTCGATACGCCCAAAAACCTCATCAAACAGTTGATTAAAAAGGGTTTCAAAAAAGAACAACAGGTGGAGCAAGCCAACCTTGAGGATGTCTTTATTGACCTGACCGGAAAGGCGCTACGGGATTAGTATGCAAAAGAAATTATTTACCGTCTGGGTATTTGCTCGGCTTAATACCAAGCGTTTCTTCCGTGACCGACTGGCGTTGTTTTTTGGAATTTTGTTCCCGGTTATTTTCTTGTTTATTTTTGGCGGCCTCAACAGTGGCGATAATAATGTCAGCTTCAATGTTGCGTTGCTGAACCGCTCAGATAGCGCCTTCGCACGCTCATTTACCCAAAAATTAACCAAAGACGAGACGTTTAAGGTCAAGTCCGGTATTAAAACATTTGAGCAAGCCAAAGACGCCATGCGCAAAAGCCAGATCGACGGCACCATTGTGCTGCCAAAAGACTTTGGTGGCACGCCAGCCGATAGCGCCAACCCGACTGGGCAAGCAGAGGTATATTACACGCGCAATAACGATCAGGCAGGGCAGACCCTTGTGACGGTATTAGGTGGTGTCTTCAAGGGGATCAATGCCAAGTATGTGCAAATTACAGAGCCGTTCTCGGTTCAGGGCAAGCCGATTAACAACAGTAGTCTGCGGGCATTTGACTATGCGTTTGCTGGCTTACTCGGCTTTGCTATCATCGGCCTTGGTATATTTGGCCCGGTCAATGTCTTTCCTGAACTAAAAAAGCAGGGCATTTTGCGTCGGTTACACACCACCCCGATTCGGGTCTGGCAGTATTTCTTAGCCACGGCGATTTCACAAGCGGCCATTGGCTTGGTGAGTCTGGCAGTGATGTTCGCGGTAGCGCTGACGGTATTCAACCTGAAAGTAGTTGGCAATTATCTAGAGATAGCTCTTTTTGTAGTCTTTAGCGTGGTGATGATACTAGGCATCGGATTGGCTATTGGTGGCTGGGCCAAAAATGAGCGGCAAGCGGCGCCACTCAGTAATATTGTGGTATTTCCGATGATGTTTTTGTCCGGTACGTTCTTTCCGCGCTTTTTGATGCCTGACTGGCTGCAAAATATCACGACATATCTCCCTCTCACCCCTGTAATTGATGGTTTGCGCCTTGTCGTGACCGAAGGGAAGCACCTGGTGGATATTGGCCCGCAAATTGGTTTGATGGCTGTATGGATGGTCGTCATTTATGTGATCGCCTTCCGCGTCTTCCGCTGGGAATAGCGAACCATAAGCACCATTGCCAAATTAGCACTTTTATGCTAATATATAGCTTATGTCTAACTCACACCAGTACGAAAACCAGTCACGATTTGAAGCGCAACTTGATCACATCGTTGATACAGAGGGTGTGTCCTATAATGAGGCCTATCGTAAGCTGGGCATAGAAGCTCCCGACAACAGCGATTTTACTGCCGAAGCGATAGAATCACGGCTAGGTCCTACCGCAATGGGACAATTTGTTGAACTCGATACTGCCTCGGTAGAACCGCACGATGGCAGCAACCCCAAACATGGCATTGATCGATTATCATGGCAGCGCAATAACGACACGCCGGAACAGCAAGAACGGATAAACCGTGGTATAGCCGAAGCACGTGAGGCTATGCGGCATAACAAGGAATCGTAATGCCCGAACGACAACCAGAGAGCTTCCAGCCGGCACTACCCGACATGCCAGCGGCGCCCGAGCGTTTCAATCCTGAACAGCGGCGAGCCTTTGGAAGCATACCGACACTTCTGGGAAAAGAATATGAGGTGCCGCCACACCACCGATTAACAGAGGTCTCCCTTGTCCGCACGGAACCAGACACGCTTCGTCAGGGGCTCTATGGAGTGCACGGAAACAATGCCGTCAACGGACTGGCCCTTAATACGAAACAGTATGAGGTGGTGATACGCAATCAATCCTCTTTTATGGCATCTATTCGTAATAAGACGCTGGCAGCCAATGTTGCGACAGGTGATCTTCGTACGCGCGAAAAAGAACTAAAATCTCTATTATCTTCGCTGGATACTAAAAAGCAGCGTCACGAAACGGTGTTAACAGGACTTCATCAGGAGGGCGAACTCCTCAGCCAATTATCAGAGTGGCAACGCACCCCTGGCTATTGGCGTACTCGCGAAGCAGATATGCGCATCAAGGCTACCCAGGCCTGGCAGGGTAGCTTTACGAACATGATGCAGGTCTTGCGTGATCAGCATGAGCTGACGCCGAACGAATACGTTGACATGACCAATGCCTTGGCTCACAAACTCTTCCGAGGATCGCAAAAAGATCGAATACGCCATTGGGGTGGTATGCTGCATGTCGCTAGCGAATACAATCGATCAGTTGGTTTACTATTTCAAAACAGTGAACGACATATTGGGCTCGCACAGGACCGGCTCAGCCAACAATTAGATGAATTTTATAATAGCAATGGTCTTCAGCCTTCGTAGGACCAGACAAACTCTGTACAATAGACGAAATGCATAGGTATAAGCTGCCCCAGCCGTTTTTTGTATTGGCGCCGATGGACGACGTGACCGATTCGGTATTTCGCCGCATGGTGCACTCGATTGCCCCCCCTGACTTATTTTTTACAGAATTTGCCAATGTCGACGGGCTGCAGAGCCCTGGCCGGCCACGACTGCTCAAAAAATTACGGTTTACCAAAACCGAGCAGCCGCTCGTTGCTCACATATGGGGCCTCAAACCTGAGAATTTTTATAAAACCGCTCAAGAAATTGCCGATGGCAGCCTGGCTCGAGAGTTTGGCCTGCCGGAGGGCATCAACTTCGTCGGCATAGACCTCAACATGGGCTGCCCAGCTAAGGCGGAGGTGCGGGCAGGTGCCTGCAGTGCCCTGATTAATGACCGCCCCCTCGCCAGCGAAATTATTGCCGCCACTCAGCAGGGCGCCGCTGGCAAGTTACCGGTGAGTGTAAAAACTCGGCTCGGGTATAACACGATTGACCTGAGTTGGCATGAGTTTTTGCTGGGCCATCAACTCGACATGCTGACCGTCCACGCTCGGACGAAAAAAGAAATGAGCAAAGTACCAGCACACTGGGAAGAATTCGGTACCTTGCGGCAACTCCGCGACCAGATTGCGCCCGATACGCTACTGGTGGGTAACGGCGACATACTTAATCGCTCCGATGGCTTGAAACTTATTGATGAGCATGGTTTAGATGGCGTGATGATAGGTCGTGGAATCTTCCATGATCCGTATGTGTTTGCCGACCAAAGCCATTGGCACAAAATTGAGCCTGCCGAACGCATAGCGCTGTATCAGCGGCACGTGGAGCTGTTTGCCGATACGTGGACAGCTGGCGAAAGGCCAATACATACCCTCAATAAATTCTGCAAGATATACATAAGCGATTTTGATGGGGCCAAAGAGCTGCGCGAAAAGCTTATGGCAGCGAACTCTACAGAGGAGCTGCTTTTGTTGTTAAATATGGCCGCTTCCACCTCTGTAGCTTGACCATATTTTTACTATCTTGTCAGTTATCTTACAGAGCTACCCACTCCTCCTTGTTACTATCGAACCAAGTTCAAGTAAGTAAGGGAGGTTCTTATGGATAAGGCAGTTTATGCTGGTTCGATTATCATCAGCCTCGCTCTAATCGCGGGGAGTGTACTCATTCCAAACAGCGCAGCCATGTGGCTGGCATCAACATCTGACATCATGAACATTGCGCGAGTTATCTTGATAGTCATGATGATTGGTTTATTTGTCACGAATCCGCCGCGTAGCTTGCGATTTCGCCGTATACTTGGTGCGGTGTCGCTATCTTTTGTGGGCATTGCATTGGTGCGTACCTTTGGCGGCTCAGTGCACATTATCGATGCGCTGCTGTTCTTTGAGGCGGCGGTAGCCTTTGGCTTGGCTGCGATTGAAGCAGAGCCACTCCCGTCCGTTTCTGAGGAAGACAACTATGTTGAAAAAGGCAATTTTGTCTATCGAAATCAGCCCATGCAGCCTGGGGCTGTCTCCGGAACTCTTCAAAAGATTTTGATCGCCGCCATGGTGACGGGCCACGTCCACTTAGGTTCAAAACACATTGGCCCGATGACACACGCTCGCTAAGCAGTGCTAGACAGCTTGTAACGCGTACCGTAGCATGCCCTCATTGTTGTTAGGTACTGGAATAACAGTGGTGATATACTCATATCAATGATCGAAGCCCAAGGTTTAAGTAAGAAGTACCGCAAAAAGATTGCTGTTGATGATATTTCTTTTACGGTCGAAACGGGAAAAGTAACTGGCTTCTTGGGTCCGAACGGTGCCGGTAAATCTACCGCCATGCGGCTTATGCTGGGACTGGATAAAGGCAAGGGCGAGACGACCTTTGATGGCAAAAGGCTTACAGAGTATAGCCGGCCTTCGCAGGCGGTCGGAATTCTCCTAGAAGCAAAAGCCTTTCATCCGACGAGGACAGCACGTCATCACCTAAAAGTTCTGGCAGATGCAGGTGGCGTCGCCATTTCTCGCGTTGATGAAGTCTTAGATATAGTTGGTCTACGGGCGGTCGCCAACAAGCGTCCGGGAAAATTTAGTTTGGGTATGAGCCAGCGCCTGGGCATAGCCGCCGCCATACTGGGCTCACCAAAGTATCTGCTGCTTGACGAGCCGGCCAACGGCTTAGACCCAGAAGGTATTGCGTGGCTCAGAGAGTTTATCAAGAATTACGCCAAGGACGGCAATGCGGTGTTCATTTCCAGCCACCTTCTGAGTGAAATGGCACTCATGGCCGATAACATCGTGGTGATTGGCCGTGGCCGGTTAATTGCAGACACCTCGATGGCAACTATTTTGTCTGGCAGCACGCATACGGGAGTGTTTGTCCGTACGCCACACACCAACAAACTGGCGCAAGCCCTCACAAAAAAGCATATTGCGTATACCAAAGACAATGACGGTTTAACCATTACCGGGTCGAATAGCCAGGAAGTTGGCAATATCGCATTTAAGGCTAAAGTACCGGTGTACGAGCTTGTTAATCGATCAGCGTCGCTAGAAGAAGCCTTCCTAGAACTAACCGCCGAGGCGCAGGAATATGCCACGCAACAGGAGGGTAAGGAGTCATGATTGCTGAACTCAAATCCGAAGTCCGCAAGTTAGCCACAATCCGCTCAACCTATATCGTCAGCGGCGTGGCTGTCGTCATTGTGTTGTTTGTGGCCGGCTTTCTCAATGGCTGGCGTCAACAACCCGAAGCCTTGCAGTGGCCAAACTATCTGCAAGACCAAATAACCAGCGCCGTGACGGTCGTGAGTATATTTGCTGCTATTGTGGCCTTGTTGTTGGTGGTCCACGAATATCGCTACAACACCATCATGTATACGTTGACAGCTACCAATAATCGATTAAAAACCCTCTTTGCTAAAGTGTTAGTGGCTTCATCATTTGCAGTAATATTTACACTTGTGCTCTGCCTACTGTCGCCATTGTCGGCTTATGTGGGCGCCCAACTCCATGGGCACACCGTAGGGCCACAGACGTTCGATGTTGCATCGGTATTGTGGCGAAGCCTGTTTTACGGCTGGGGGTACACCATGTTTGCCGTGATTATTGCCGCCATTATCAGAAATCAAGTCGGTGCGATAGTTGTGTTCTTTGTGGCCCCGACGACTATTGAAAATGTCGCTAGCTTACTATTGAAAGACAACGCCAAATACTTACCGTATCGCTCGCTGTTTCAGGTCATCGGAGAAACTTCTAGCGCGGCATACAGTGCTGTTAATGCTGCGGTAGTGACGGGAGTATATATCCTTGTCGGCCTAATTATTGCTGCGGTGCTGTTTGTCCGGCGGGATGCAAACTAAAAAAGTCACCGCATAGTGACTTTTAGGCCTATCATTTTAGAAAATGGCAGTTGTGGTGGGGGTGCCTGGACTTGAACCAGGGACCAATCGGTTATGAGCCGACTGCTCTAACCACTGAGCTACACCCCCTCGCCGTTTTGCATAAACGCCGTCTTTTCGAGACTTGGTAGCGTATGGTTAACGAAGATGAGTATACCAGATTGCAGCGAGGTTATATACTGGTAATTAATGGCTCAGCAACTGCAACAGTATATCAAGCGCTATCGTACCTATCTCGAAGAACTACATGATATTCGAGTGGTAGGGTTACTGTTGTTCGGCGTTGTCGTACTGCTGGTGAGTTGGAGCGGCGTCAAGACAATCGACAGTAATTACCGGCTCCAGAAGCAAATTTCGGCCCTGCACCAAGAAAACAGCCTCCAGGAACTGTCCAATCAAAACCTTAAGCTCCAGAACAATTACTACAAGACCGATCAATACTTAGAATTATCTGCCCGCCAGAACTTTGGCTTAGCTGCGCCCGGCGAAACGGAACTTATTGTGCCAAAGGCCGTTGCTATGGCGCATACCATCGATTTGGACAAGGCGGCCAAAAATGGCTCGGCCAGCTCAGAGCTGCCCTTTTGGGAGCAAAATTTCCGTTCGTGGGTGAACTTTTTTATGCATCGCCAGCAAGAGGTTTGACACGGTTTGGTATAGTTGGTAAGATACTCAGGTCAGTTTTCTAGAAGTAAACTACCTATAAGCGATAACCCGGGGTGGAGCAGCGGCAGCTCGCGTGGCTCATAACCACGAGGTCGCAGGTTCGAGTCCTGCCCCCGGAACCAAAATGAGGCACCCACAGAATGTGGGTGTTTTATTTTGGTTTTTCGAGGCAAGCCTCGGTTCTGCGACAGAGAATTTGCGTAGACAAAATATCGTAGTCGCTGGTGCGATAACGCAGGCTTGCCCGCAGGTGCTTGCACAGAGGATAAGACCAGGCTATCCCAAAGGAGCCATAGGCGACGACGGAGTCCTGCCCCCGGAACCAAAGAAAGAGTCCGACATCAGTCGGGCTTTTTCTTTGGTTCTTGGCGCTGGGCGAGAACCTGATGCGAGAGCCTAAGCGAACCACAGGTTCGGCGTAGCAAAGCCACGCACAGAATGTATGTTATCAGCGCAGTTCGGAAGGGGCTGTTCACCATTCCGGTCACGTATAAAAACCTCAGCAACAGTACACATACGGAATAACCACTATGTGTAGTACTATTTTGGTATGGAACCACAAAATACAAACCCAGAATCTACATCATCAAACCCAGCTCCGAATATCGTGCAACCCGAACAGACAGAAACCATAACCACACAACCGATTCAGCCCACTGGCCCTAGCTCCCTCCATCAAGAAAGAACTGAAAAATCAGAAAAGATAAAAAGGTGGTCTATACAAGTTATGATTGGCGGGCTGATAGGGGCTGCAGTCATAGCGGTAGTGGCAGTGCTTGCCGGGAGCTTTAACGAAGTATTTACCCGAGCTTTAGTTACCTTACTTCTTATTATTTTTCATGCTTTGGCTTCTTTGTCGTTTGTTGACCAAACAACAAAACACCAGCAGTCTAATTTTAAATTCTTTGAGAATTTCCTGTTTGCCATAATTATTCTGAGCTTCTTTACGTCTATATTTGGCGTCTGGGGTCTGCTGGCCGGCAGTGTGGTTCTCAAGCTATACGGGACGTACCTGGTACTGTTGTTTGCCTGTTTGCACGGCCAAATGTTAGTAGATACTCGTAACGTCAAAAGCTCAATTGATTCTATCGTCGCCGTTAATTACGCCTTCATGGTGCTGGTGGTGATACTTATCTTGCCCATTATTTGGGTAGGGAGCGCTGACAATTTTCCGGGATTCTACTTTCGGATAATGGCCGCTTTTGGGATTATTGATGCCACCCTTACCATACTGGCGGTGATCTTACACAAACTCTATATTCAAAAACATCCAGAAATAAAGAGCGCCATCTTTATGAATGCTACGGGCGGAAGCGGAGAAGGAGGCGCCCTCCAGCCACAAGCTGCACCTAGGCGCCGGATCCATCCCTTGCTTTGGGTTTTAGGAGTCTACCTCCTGATACAGCTCATTGGGTCGGTGCTCTTTGCAGTGCTCGGTGCTTTTTTCTAGATAGATTCTAGCTAGTATACGAATCGTTATTCTGTATAAACTGTGGCTTGTGCTGCTCGGGTTAAGTCAATGATAGAGAGTAGTTTTTGTTACATATGACGGCTACGAAATCGTTTATTGTATTGCTATGAAAAAATTACACCTAGAAGTCGGCCTACATATTACCCTCACTGTCATGTTGATTGCCCTCAACGTCGCTATGTGGTTTGCCGGCAGAAGCACTACGGATAATCGGAATAATGTTCGCTGCATCCGGTCCGGCGTCATGGGCTGGATCAATTCTTGCGGTGATTGTACTTATTGTGGTAGATATTGCCTGGATCATATGGCTTGGGCTGTGGTTTGCCGAAAAGCGCTTACCTACCGAAAAGCACGAACATTTACTCCACCCTGCCGATAGAGGGCATGGTTCTGACAAAGAAAAAATGAAAATGCAAGATTGACAAAAACGCAATATTGTGTATAATGATAATTAGTTTTGATGGCCAACAAAACAAACATTAAGGAATAAAAAATATAAAACTAAGCAAAAGAAAAAAGGCAAAAAAAGACGTGAAAAAAGCATTAGGATTAGCATTCGAATACGCAACAGTATCGAATCAAGACTTTAGGCGTATAGATAAAATGCTGAACAAGCTCTAGAGCATATTACAATAAGTACGTACGAAAATAGCCTCCCTTGTAGGGAGGCTATTTTGAATTCTATCGTGGTAGCGGCGACAAGACTTGAACTTGTGACCCCAGGCTTATGAGTCCTGTGCTCTAACCAGCTGAGCTACGCCGCCTCATTCTTCCGCATGCTGCTGTCTCGTTTTGCTTTGTGTGCACAAATTTCGACTTGTGGCTACGGTCGTCCTCTAAAAATTGCATTCAATCGCTATCGCTCTTTGGATTGCAATTTTGGTTTGCTGCAGAAGTGCAGCTGAACAGAGGAGATTGTAGCATAGATGGCCATTGTTGACTAGAAGCGGTGGAGCCCGATATATGCCGCCGTGGAAACACCAATAATGATGACAAATATGCGGATAAAGTGAGACGAAATACGCTGGGCAATCCGCGAACCACCATAACCTCCAAGTCCACTTCCGATCGCCATGGCAAGACCTGCCGGCCAATTAATAAATTCTCCAGGAGCGAGCACAAGTAGTGCAGCGATACAAATGAAGGCTCCCGCGATATTTTTCAGTGCATTCATTTGGTGAATATCGTGCAAGCGAGTAAAGCTCAAAAATGCGAGCAGAATAAACCCGAATCCCGGACCAAAGTAGCCACCGTAAATAGTTAAGGGAATAAGGGCTAATCCGACTATAATAAGCGGACTTAGTGAGTTGGCGCGCAAGGTTCGCCGGACATGAAAGTGTAGCAAAGGCTGGAACGCAAACAAGCCGACGGCAATAAGAATGAGAACCGGTACGAGTTTTTCAAAATCTTCGCCAGATGTCCGGCGTAATATGTATGCACCGAAGGCAGCACCGATAATACAGGGAATCAGGAGCAGCGCATATAGCTTGGGCACCGAACGGAGGTATTTGCGATAGCCAAAAGCTGAGGTAATTAAACTCGTCATGCTGGCCACGATAGCTGTTGCATTAGCGACGAGCGGCGAGAGGCCAATAGCAATTAACGCCGAAAAGCCCACCAAGCCTCCACCACCGGCAATTGCATTCATAGCGCCGATGCACAGTCCTATACCAAATAAAATGACAGATTCTAGCATGTTTGTTTAGGGGTTTTAGGTAGTATAACACTTATGCTTGACCCCCGTACATGGAGCTAGCATAATGGCTCTGACTAATGGAGAAACTATGACAACACATCGACACGAAACGACAGACGGCATGACCAAACACCTGTTAGCTTGGCAGCAAAATATTGGCAATGCACTGTCTGAGCTCCCGCCAAAGGATCAAGAAGAGGTTTACCGGAGTGAGCTTTCCTTGCTGCACGGTGTCTATGAGGGGGTGCGACAGAAAGCTGCCGAGCCGCATGTTCGGCGTGATGTTGCCGCAGAGCTTGCGAGCGACGACGGGCCTTTGGTGGACAAAATTGCCGATGGCGTTACCGAAATCGTTGCCATCCACGGCGATTCACGGGTTGCCGATACCCTTACATTTAATATTCATCGTGCCGTGGCTGAAGCAGCCGTGACCGAGCGTCTTAAGCAAGTCTAGCGACTGCTTTTTTGGCGACAGTGAGCTTCGGCGTAGTTTGGCTGGAATATGAGAATTTCGTGTACTGACGCTGCCGTAATTGCAGTACAATAATCACATATGCATGTAACGCTTGAACCCGGACGCTATGTCGTGGCAGTCAGTGGCGGAGTCGACTCCGTAGTCCTGCTCGATATGCTGAGCAAATTGCCACACCTGAAACTCACCATCGCCCATTTTGACCACGGTATCAGAGACGATTCAGCCGACGATCGCCGACATGTCGAGGCATTGGCCAAGCGTTATCATCTGCCCTTTGTATACCACCATGGCAAATTAGGTAAGGGTGCCAGCGAAGCATCAGCCCGCTCAGCTCGCTATACCTTTTTACACCAGGTTCGTGTGGCTACCGGCGCGCAGGCGATTATTACTGCCCACCACCAAGATGATTTGCTCGAAACGGCCGTCCTCAACCTTATTCGGGGCACCGGGCGCAAAGGACTGGCCTCGTTACAATCGACCGATGTGATTAAGCGACCGCTGTTGCACATGACCAAGCGACAGCTTCACGCCTATGCGCTCGCCAAAAAACTGGAATGGCGAGAGGATTCAACCAATAGCGATGAAGCGTATCTCCGCAACTATATCCGGCGCAAAATAATGCCTCGATTTAGCATTGCACAGCGTAAGCAGCTGCTTGAGCATATTGAAGCTTCTCGGCATCGCAATCGAGAGCTCGAACATCATCTGATTAACTATTTGCACAGCCAGCCACATGTGCATCAGCTCCATCGAGGACATTTTGTGCAGCTGCCTCACGGCGTCGCACGAGAAGTGCTCGCCACGTGGTTACGAGGGGTTGGCATACGGCAATTCGACAAAAAAACGCTCGAACGGCTGGTAATTGGCATAAAAACTGGCAACCCCGGAACAATACTTGATATTATAGAAGGACATCACCTTCATCTCAGTAAACATTATTTGGCACTCCAGGTAGCGGAGCGCTAGCCACAACAGGCTGAAAGGGGTATACTTTTATATATGCCAATGAATAAGAGACCTAAACCACCAAAGCGTAATCGCCCCGGCGAAAATCGGCGCGGTATGAAAAATGCGAGCTTTATCGCATTAATTATTTTAATAGGATTGATTGTGTTTGCCGCCAGTAGCCAACCCAGTGCCCTCAAGACTATTTCGGTCACCCAAGCAGTAAAAGCGTCTAATAACGGCAAATACGAAAAAATAGTTGTCAGTGGCAACGAACTCGACATTACCCCCAAGGGCGAAAAGCAGCCGACGCTCAAGGCGTTTAGCGACCCTAATTCGAGCCTCAAAGAATTAGGATTCGACACCAATAAAGTCGAGGTATCGTACAAACCTGAGTCAAGTGGTGGTTCGGTATGGTTGACGCTGTTGTCTTCGGTAGTGCCGGTGCTGTTGATTGGCGGTCTGCTGTTCTTTATGCTTCGGAGCGCCCAAGGTCAGGGTAACCAGGCAATGAGCTTCGGGAAATCCCGAGCTCGCTTGTATGGTAACGAAAAAGACAAAGTAACCTTTGCCAGTGTCGCTGGTCAGGCCGAGGCCAAGCAAGACCTGCAAGAAGTCGTTGAGTTTTTGAAATACCCAAAGAAATTTGCCAGCGTGGGTGCGCGTATACCAAAGGGTGTTCTGCTGGTAGGTCCTCCAGGTACCGGTAAGACTATGTTGAGCCGTGCAGTGGCTGGTGAAGCCAACGTACCGTTCTTTAGCATTTCCGGTTCGGAGTTTGTGGAAATGTTCGTGGGTGTTGGAGCCTCTCGTGTCCGTGATTTGTTTGCCAAAGCCAAAAAGAATGCTCCCTGCATTATCTTTATCGACGAAATCGACGCAGTTGGCCGTCGTCGCGGTAGTGGCATGGGTGGTGGACACGACGAACGAGAGCAAACACTAAACCAAATTTTGGTGGAAATGGATGGATTCGAACAGGGGCAGAACGTGATTGTACTGGCTGCCACCAACCGTGCCGATGTACTTGACCCAGCACTACTGCGCCCAGGACGCTTCGACCGCCGTGTTGGTATCGACCTGCCTGATCGTAAAGACCGTGTGTCTATTCTGACCGTGCATTTTGAGAAGAAACCAATTGCCAAAGATGTAGATTTGGATTCGTTGGCTGCCAAGAGCGCCGGAAGTAGTGGTGCAGATTTGGCTAATATCGCGAACGAGTCGGCCATTATTGCCGCCCGCAACAACCATGCACAGATAACACAAGCTGATGTGACTGAAGCTTTTGAGCGCGTCGCTATTGGCCCAGAGCGCAAGAGTAAAGTCATGAACGAAAAAGAGAAAGAGCTTACCGCCTACCACGAGGCTGGCCACGCCCTCGTCGGGCACGTCTTGCCCGACAGTGACCCGGTGCACAAGGTAACGATTATCCCGCGCGGTGGTACTGGTGGTGTTACCTGGTTCTTACCACCCGAAGATCGTGTGTACACTTCGCTAGTTGAGTTCAAAGACGTGCTGGCGCGAGCCATGGGTGGCCGCATTGCCGAAGAAATCATTTATGGCCAAGACCGCATTACCACCGGTGGAGGAAGTGATCTACAGAAAGCTGCAGAAATCGCCCGAGACATGATCACCAACCAAGGTATGGGCACGAAGCTGCGCGATCAAGTATTCAAGGTCGACGAAGGCATGATGCTGGAGCGCATGGTCCACGAACGCGAATACTCAGACGATACCGCTAAACTGATCGACCAAGAAGTCGAAGCCCTCATCACTGAAGCCGGTAGCCGCGCCCGGGCGGTCATAAAGTCGAACTTGAAGTATCTCGATAAGCTAAAAGACCTACTGCTCGATAAGGAGACGGTCGACGGCGAAGAGGCAGAAGCCTTGCTAGAAGGGTCGCAGCTGCCCAAAGAAGCCGCGCTGTACTAGTTTTGCACAGCTCACCCACGTTTTTGTACCTGTATTTGTCGGCGTAAAAATGCGACAATAGACATAACCACTAAGTGGCTTATATTGCAATGGCAAAGACGACGAAACAAGCAAACCAAGCAGCGCGCGCCGAAGATGGCGTCGTGTTGTTGCTGCAAGTGCCGCGAACTAACGAAAAGAAAGAGTTGGCAGCCGAGCAAATGTTTGCCAGCCTGCATGGCCTGCTGACCGTACCATCCCAAAAGTTATGGCAAGCGGCTGGTCGCGAAAGTATTAGCTTTGAGATAGCTGTCATTAAGCAGCGTATTGGCTTTTACGTGTGGGTGCCAACTTATTTAAAAAGTTTCGTCGAAGAGCAGGTGTATGCTCAGTACCCGACGGTACAGATTTCTGAAGTACCTGACTACACCCTGGATGGCGACATACCATACACCACAACCCTCGCAACAGAAATGCGTTTGACCGGCAACGAAGCACTGCCAATAAAGACCTTCCAGAGTTTTGAGGTTGACCCCTTGGCTGCCATTACGGCAACCTTGGCTAAGTTTGGCCCCGACGAGGAAGCCTGGATACAGCTACTGATACGACCGGCTGCCAGCAACTGGCACCGCAAGAGCGAACGGTATGTTGCTGGCCTCCGCGGCGGCAGCAGTAAAACGACTGGTCTGTTGAGTGCACTGTGGGCGCCACCCGAGCATGCGTCGGAAGCTGCCAAGCTCACCGAGTATCAGCAATCGCGAGCCAATGCGGCCGAAGAGAAAAGTCACAAACTCGCCTTTGAGGTCGCGACTAAAATTGTCTATCGGGGTCACGTTCCCGCCCCACAGGCGAAGATGCAAATGCAAGCCATCGTCGCCAGTTATAAGCAGTTTAATACCACCTATCTTAACGGCTTTGAGACAAAGCGCGTGCTCGAAGATCCCTACCTTGTCGGCTTGTATCGGCTGCGCGATTTTGACAAGCGGGGATACACCCTGAACATTGAAGAGGTTGCGACGTTGTATCACTTGCCGCATACCAATGTAGAAACGCCGTATATTCTGTGGGCCACCAGCCAAACAGCCGAACCACCAGCCAACCTGCCAATTATTACGACCGAGCATCGCCCCGACGTGAGCCCAGTAGCCAACACCAATTTCCGTGGTCACAACACCATGTTTGGCTTACCGCGAACCGATCGCGGCCGCCATTTATATATAATTGGACAAACTGGTGTTGGTAAATCCGGTCTGCTCGAGTTATTGACGATATCAGACATTTATAGCCCCTATGGCTTTGCGGTGGTGGACCCGCACGGCGATTATGCCATTAACACCTTGCGTCGGATACCGGCCGAACGTGCCAATGATGTCATCTATTTTAACCCGGCCGATACCGATTTTCCGGTTGCCTTTAACCCCATGGAAGTAACCGATCCAAAGCTCAAAACGCACACCGTATCGGAACTTATAGGAGTACTTGAAGCGAATGTTTGAGTCGTGGGGACCGCGGCTGGAATACATCTTGCGGTACGCTCTGTTGGCCTTGCTTGATTACCCCAACGCTACCATGCTCGACATTACGCGGATTCTTACCGATAAGCGGTTCCGCAATGAAGTATTGCAGCATGTCGAAGATCCGGTTGTCCGCAACTTTTGGACGGTTGAATTTGCTAGCTGGAATGATAAGTTTGCCTCAGAAGCTGTGGCGCCAGTCCTCAACAAGGTAGGGGCGTTTACGGCCAACCCGCTAGTCCGTAATATTATTGGACAACCCAAGAGCAGCTTTAACATTCGCCAAATTATGGACGAACGTAAAATACTTATCGTTAATCTGAGTCGCGGACTCGTAGGCGAAGATAATGCCAGTTTGCTGGGGGCGCTGCTGGTAACCAAGATACAGCTAGCGGCGATGAGCCGGGCCGATATACCGGCCGATCAGCGAGAGCCTTTTTATCTGTATGTGGACGAATTCCAGAACTTTGCGACGGATAGTTTCGCCACGATTTTGTCCGAGGCCCGTAAGTATGGCCTTAACTTAACGGTAGCCAACCAGTACATCGCACAGATGCCGATGGAAGTAAAAGACGCGGTGTT
The DNA here is from genome assembly GCA_963800205.1 of uncultured Candidatus Saccharibacteria bacterium. Lineage (GTDB taxonomy): Bacteria > Patescibacteriota > Saccharimonadia > Saccharimonadales > UBA4665 > UBA6224. Next base: position 458,440 of record CAWCZQ010000005.1, on the reverse strand, counting down.
TGGTAACGTTGGTTCGGTCGTGGCGTTCCGTATGAGTGCCGATGATGCCCGCACGATGCTCAAGTACTTTGAGCCAAAATTTACCGAATACGATTTAGTACACATGCATAACCGTCATTTTGTGATAAGTATGACAATTGAGGGCGAAAAAGTACCTGGATTCTCGGCAATCTCTCTTAATTTGCCGCCACAGCAGACGGATTATAGCCAGCACATCGTGGAAAACAGCCGCAAGAGTTATGGGGTGGGTCGCGCGTTTGTTGATCGCTACGTCGCCGAGCGGTATTTACTCGCCGAAAAACCAAAAGGGCAACCCCAGGGACAGTCACAACACAAGGCTCGTCCTAATCCTCAAATGCACAAACCAGCACCACCTGCGCAAGCACCGCCTGCAGCTGTCGTCGAGGCAAGTAATCCCTCGGTAGCACAAAAAGAGACTCCAGTCAGTAGTGACGAGCCACCAAAGCCCAAGCGAAAACGCACTCGTCGTCGTAAATCTAAGTCCACCACCCCATCGGCGGAGCAGCAAGGGGCCAAGGACCGGCCAAAGAGCGAGCCACAAGAACTTTCGAGCGATAGCGGGACGATACGTCTCCAATAACCCTACTTTTTGCATAATCAAGAGTGTTTTTGTGCTTATGCCGCGCTATACTGGGTGGAGTAGTTTTGCACAAGAACACAGTGATAAGCAGATTGAATGAATCCCCCCGCGTCAACCTCACAGAAACGTAAAAACACCCGTATACCACTGGCGAGTGTCGCTTCTTTGCTGGTAGGCACCGCAATGATCGGGCAGGTGCTGGGCTTTTTGCGTACCAAACTTGTCAACTCCAACTTCCCCGCGACCGGCCCCAACAGCACCGATGCCTACTTTGCAGCTTTTACGATCCCCGACTTTTTCTACTTTACGATAGCGGCTGGGGCACTTGGCGTGGCATTTATGCCAGTGCTGTCCGATCACCTTCATCGGGGCGATCGCCGGGGCGCTCACGAGCTTACGTCCAGCCTTATGAACCTATTAGCGTTGATTATGTTGGTCGTCGGGCTGATCATTTTCTTTTTTGCCGAACCGTTGATTAAACATGTCGTGGCACCAACCATGACCGGCGAAACGCTCAGTCACACGGTGACGATTATGCGTTTCCTGGCCTTCAACCCGTTACTCTTTACGATATCCGGAATTTTATCGAGTTATCAGCAGACCATTGGCCGCTTTTTCTTTTATGCCCTCGGTCCGTTGTTTTATAACGCCAGTATTATTGCCAGTATATTTATTTTCCGGAACAATATCGGGCTGGTGGGCTTGGGAATCGGTGCTTTTATTGGTGCCGTGGCCCAGCTGATAATTATTGCGACAGGCTTGTTTAATCTTCGGTTCCGTTGGCATCCCCGTATTGTGTGGCGCAGTAAAGATTTTCGTTTGATTCTTCGCCAGCTACCACCGCGTTCGCTGGACCAGGGTATCGACCAGCTGAACAGTATCGTCGAGACCAACTTTGCCCGCCGGCTCGGCGAGGGCTACATTAGCTACTACAACAACGCGTATGTGCTCAGTACGGCGCCGACCCTGCTGATCGGTACGGCCATTAGTACTGCGGCATTTCCGCGGCTTAACCAGCGCTTAAGTCAGGGTCGTCCAGATCTCTTCCGTAAGGATTTCTTGAAAATTCTGCGTACCATGATTTGGATTATGGCGCCGATAGCCGTTGTGTCGTTCTTTGCTCGAGGATATCTGGCTCGTTTGATTTTCTCTCAGAATGCACCAGAAATTGCCCTTATCCTTGGCTATTTGGTGGGAGCAATCTTTTTCCGTACTCTGTATACGCTGATCTCGCGATGGTTCTATGCGCAGAAAGATACTAAAACACCACTGCTTATCTCAATTTTTACAATTTCGTTTAACATCTTTTTGGCGTATATGCTGACACAGCAGGGCAAGTATGGCGTATCTGGATTGGCTATCGCGCAATCGGTGGTAGCGATGGTAGAAGTGATAATTCTTATGACCGTTATGGTCATCCGTGACCACCAGTTGATAGACAAGGTATTCTGGCGAGGTGTCACCCGTATTATTTCGGTGACAGGTTTTAGCGTGATTGCCGGTTACATTGCAGTCCGGTTCTTCCCGCTCGGTGCACTTGACCGCGGTATTATTACCCTCGGTAGTAAGCTTGCCTTTATTGCAGGCATTGTCTTTGTGGTGCACATAGCTATTTCGGCGTTGTTTGGTCTCGAAGAAGTAAAGCCAATATTCTCCAAGCTGCGTCGGTTTATTTTGAAGCCAATCCGGGTTGAGTAAACAAAACGTACACCTCTGTTATAATAGGGGAAATGACATTAGACCACATACGCAATTTCTGTATTATTGCGCATATTGACCATGGCAAATCAACCTTAGCCGATCGCTTGCTTGAGCAGACCGGTACGGTTGAGATGCGTGCCATGAAGGCGCAACATCTCGACAAGATGGATCTCGAGCGAGAGAAGGGCATAACCATCAAACTCGCACCAGTCCGCATGGAGCATGATGGGTATGAGCTGAACCTGATAGATACGCCAGGGCACGTTGATTTTAGTTACGAAGTATCGCGTAGCCTCGAAGCCTGCGAGGGTGCTCTATTAGTGGTGGATGCGAGCCAGGGCATTCAAGCGCAAACCCTTGCCAACGTCTACCTGGCGATGGCGGCCGACTTGGCAATAATACCGGTTATGAACAAAATAGATTTGCCGGCGGCTGATGTCGAGCGGGTTGGTGCCGAAATAGTCAGTCTGCTGGGCTGTGAATTCGATGACATCCTCCAAATATCGGCCAAAACCGGTATGGGCGTCGACAAAGTGTTGGAGCGGATTATCGCCGATGTTCCGGCTCCAACTATCCCCCAACAACCCGAGACCAGAGCTCTGATTTTTGACAGCTACTACGATGATTACCGTGGTGTCATCCTGTACGTGCGGGTATTTGATGGTGAGATCGCCAAAAACGCTAACATTCGAATGATGGCCACTAGCGCCAACGGTATAGCACTGGAAGTCGGCGCCCTAAAGCCAGACATGGTTGCCGGTACTAGTCTGTCCTCGGGCGAGATTGGTTATATCGTGACGAATCTCAAGAGTACCCGTGAGGCCAAGGTGGGCGACACCATAACCCTCAGCGCTCATCCGGCAACGAATGCTTTGCCAGGTTACAAAAATGTTCAGCCGTTTGTTTACGCCGGGTTCTTTCCGGAATCAAATGAGTTTTACCAAGAGCTCAAAGAGGCGGTAGAAAAGCTAAGCTTGAGCGATTCTGCTCTCCAGTTTGCACCGGAAAATTCGCCGGTGTTGGGCTTTGGCGTGCGTATAGGCTTCTTGGGTTTGCTACACATGGATATTGTGCGTGAACGCTTAGAACGCGAGTATAACCTCGACCTGGTCGTTACTAATCCATCGACCGATTATCAGGTAACGCTGACGAATGGCGAAGAGATTGACATTAAATCGGCCAGCGAATTACCGGATGTCGCCCAAATTGAAGAAATCCGCGAACCATGGATTAAGGGAGAAATTGTCGTCCCCGATACCTATGTCGGTGCTGTTATCCAGCTAATTGCTGGCAAAAGGGGCGTGCACAAAAACTTGAGCTATGTCGATCAACGGGCGTTAGTAAGCTTTGAGGCACCGCTCGCTAATTTGTTGACCGATTTTTATGATCAACTCAAAAGTGTTACCAGTGGCTACGGCTCATTTAACTACGAACTCGATCAATACCGCACCGAAGACTTGGTGCGACTGGACTTTTATGTGTCCGGCGAAAAAGTTGATGCGCTCAGTGTTATGGTGCACCGCAGCGAAGCGCAAAGCCTCGGCCGTAACACCGTTGAGAAATTGAAAGAAGTTATTCCTCGCCAGAACTTTCAGGTAGCGTTGCAGGCGGCCATTGGCGGTAAATTTATCGCCCGCGAAGACATTAGTGCTTATCGCAAAGACGTGACGACTGGTCTGTATGGGGGTGACGTCTCGAGGAAGAAAAAAGTATTAGCCAAGCAGGCCAAAGGTAAAAAACGCATGAAGCGATTCGGCAAAGTCGATATACCGTCCGAAGCCTTCACCGTTATGCTCAAACGCGATTAATAACGTACGATTTCGTGACTCAGGTCACAACCGGTAAAAAAAGTTACAGCATATAACTGACTTTCTTGCGAAACTAAGCTCCACATTAACCTAAAGGAGCTCGCATGACCGATAAGCCAATTGAAGTCTTCCGCCTCATTTTGACGATTATCGGTTTTATTTTGTTTGCAGTGTTTGGCATGAGAGCTGCCGAGCAGGCCTCAAGCATGAAGTTGGCCGGTGCAACCAACCGGAATAACATCTGGACTGTTAATGTTGCCGATACGCTCAATCCGCTTACCAAGAGCGACGTCCTGAAGGATATAAGTTTTACCGCTTCTGCCGAAGCCGTGTCGACACAACCGCAGCAGCAAGAATCATCTATGGCATCTGGTCAAGATACAACGCCGCCGCCAACCCGGACCGTCGAACAAAACAATGCGACACCGACGGAAAAGCAAACATCTCACAAGTCTCTGCCAAGCTCTGCCTCGTCGGTCGCCAAACAAAAGGGGCATGATAGCCCGATGCATCATTCAAAAAAGATTCACCCAACTCGTCCACAACGGTAGTTGCCGCCAACCGCCATAATTCCGTATACTAGCTTGATGAAGAAACACATTATCACAATCGCAGGAAGACCAGGAAGTGGTAAGTCAACAACAGCGAAAGCAGTTGCTTCACAGTTAGGCTATCTTCACTTTTCATCGGGTGATTTATTTCGAGCTCTGGCTCGTGAGCATGGCATAGATGTACTTAACGCCAATCTGAGTGCTGAGGAAAATGCCGAAATAGATCATGCGGTCGATGGTCGTTTGAGGGAAATGGGGGAGTCTGAAGACCAGTTGGTAGTCGACTCACGAACAGCCTGGCATTGGATGCCCGATTCATTTAAGGTCTTTTTGGATTTAGAGTTACTAGTGGCCGCCGAACGAATCCTTGCCAATATGGATGATGAACGATTGGCTAGCGAACATGTTCATCGTGATGTCGGTGAGTATGCTGCAGTCCTGCAACAGCGACTAGACAGCGAGAGCCGTCGATATAAAAAACTCTACAACATAGATCCGTATAAAACGGAAAACTATGACCTCGTCGTTGACACTCAGAAGCATAATCCAGAGCAAACCATCACACTGGTCTTGCATAAGTATGAGGAGTGGCTCAACGACTGAGCGGTTTACTAGCACTCGGATTGATTGAGTGCCAAAATTTGGTATAATAGTAGCATTATGACGAGTCGTCAACAGCAAATATTACGCGCCATTGTCGAGCAATATGCCGAAGTTGCGAGCCCAGTCGGTAGTAGTCTTTTGGCTAAGGTTTTTAACGTCAGCAGTGCTACTGTGCGGGCGGATATGGCGGAGCTCGAACGTTTGGGATATATCATGCAACCGCATACGAGCGCTGGCCGTATTCCCACCGATCGTGGCTACCGGCTATACGTCAATAGCCTCAATGAAAGTCCAGAAAAGCACTCAGCCATTGAAAATCGTGGCGAACGAGCCCTAGCTCAGCGTGTTCATGCCGGTGGAGCACCCGAACGTCAAATCCGTAATGCTGTCGATACGCTGGTAGAGCTTACTCAGAACCTCGGCATCGCCACTATCGGCCACCAATTGTACATGAGCGGTCTCTCTAACTTGTTTGGTCAACCAGAGTTTATGAATGGAGCCCAGGTGCAACAAGTAGCTAATCTATTAGACAACCTGGAGCCGTGGTTACGAGAAGCCGCCCTCAATGAGCCGCTGAGCGTCTATATCGGGCAAGAAAACCCTATCGGCCGCAGTGCTGGTTGCTCGTTAATCATCAGCCGTTTCCGTAGTCCTTTCTCAGACCGTAGTTACATCGGTGTTTTAGGGCCAACGCGGCAAAGTTACCGAGAAAGCATGTTGCTCGTCCGGCGCGCCGGCCAGGAGCTGGAAGAAGCCATTTATAACTAACAGGCAACGCTTTACGAAGAATGTAGTAATCGATACAAGGATAATGATATGACCGACAAAAAATCACCTAAACCCAGCAAGCAACAGCAAGCCGCTCAGGCGGAGCTAGCCGCTGAGGTAGAGCGATTAACAGAAGCACTGCTGCGCGAGCGAGCCGACGCCACCAATATGCGCCGTCGTCACGATGACGAGATGGGCAAGCTACGGACTCGGGTGAAAGCCACAGTGGTTGCAGATTTATTGCCTGTTATCGATAATTTTGAGCGCGCGCTCAAGCACGTCCCCAAAGATTTGGTCGGCAATGATTTTGTCAAAGGTGTTAATGCAGTCGTCAGTCAGTTCGAAAAAACCCTGAACGATATGGGAGTCGAGCGGATTGTGACAGTTGGGCAGCCATTTGATCCTCATGTGCATGAAGCTGTCAGCATGGAAGAGGGCGAGGGCGACCAAGAAATCGTTTCTGACGAGCTGCAGGCCGGTTACAAGCTCGGCGAAGATGTTATTCGCCACGCCATTGTGCGCGTTAAACGGGCTTAGTATGGAAAGTAAAGATCGGACGCCGGCTGATTTATCCCCCGATGAGCGAGTGCGGTACGGGGTGTGGGCAGCGGCGCTGACGGCAGAGCTTGTTAGTCCAACCCACCGCTCTAGCATTGAAGATATGATGGGCAGTATTGCCACGATGCAGGGGCTCGACCCGAGCTATGTGGCCACTCAACGCGGGCGTGTGATAGCCGAAATGGCGATTGTTCATCAGTACCTCAACGCGCTACAGTTAGATGCTGGCACTCTTGACAGTTGAGTGCCAATTTTTTATGCTAGAATAAGTTAGCACTCATAACATATAGCTGCTAATGTCTGAACAGAAGAATGCTAAAACAAGGAGATAAAATGTCGCGATCTTTTGATACTGTGGATTCAGTTATTGCGCTGCATCACGCCGAGGCTACCGTGAAGGCTTTTATTGACGGAGATGATCTATACGAAGATGTTCACGATCCGCACGAACACGTCGATGAGATGCTTGCTCGATCATACAAGGGCTTACATCCATTGCAACGCCAATGGCTGGCAGCTCAAGCATTCGATTCAGTCCAAAGTGGCGATTACGCATTAGTAAGGGAGGAACAATAAATGGGAAAGATTATAGGTATCGACCTTGGTACAACAAACTCGGCCATGGCCGTCATGCAGAGCGGTAAGCCAGAGATAATTGCCAACAGCGAAGGTAATCGCACCACGCCTTCGGTGGTAGCGGTCAACAAAAATGGTGAACGATTGGTAGGCCAGGTGGCGCGCCGACAGCAGGTCACCAACCCAAAAAACACTATTTATGAAGTGAAGCGCCTGATTGGCCGTAACTGGAACGACAAAGAAGTCCAGCGCGATATTAAGCTTATGGGCTACGAAATGGTCAAAAGCGGCAACGGCGTCAAAGTGAAGATGGCCGACAAAGAATACAGCCCAGAAGAAGTCAGTGCGATGGTGTTGGGCAAGCTGAAGGCTGACGCCGAAAGCTTCCTGGGTGAGAAAGTCTCTGAGGCAGTTATTACCGTGCCGGCATATTTTGACGACTCTCAGCGTCATGCCACCAAAGATGCAGGTAAGATCGCTGGTCTTGAGGTAAAGCGTATCATTAACGAACCAACGGCAGCGGCGTTGGCATACGGACTTGATAAGGAAAAGTCAGAAGAAAAAATTGCCGTGTACGACCTCGGTGGTGGTACCTTCGACGTATCAGTCCTTGAGCTGGGGGATGGTGTCTTTGAAGTAAAAAGTACCAATGGCGACACCCACTTGGGTGGAGCAGACTTTGACCGCGTTATCATTAACTACTTTGCCGATGAATTTAAAAAAGAACATGGTATCGACATCCGCGAAGACAATGCCGCTATGCAGCGACTCCGCGATGAAGCCGAGAAGGCCAAGATTGAATTGTCGACAGCGCAAGAAGTTGATGTCAATCTGCCTTTCTTGACAGCAGACGCCGACGGCCCTAAGCACTTCGAGCACAAGCTGACTCGTGCCAAGCTGGAAAGCCTGGTAAGCGATCTCGTCGATAAAACGGCTGAACCGTGCGAAAAGGCGCTGAAAGATGCCGGCCTCAAAGCCAGTGATATTGATGCGATTGTCTTAGTCGGTGGTATGACCCGTATGCCTGCCGTTCAGGCCAAAGTGAAGAAGATATTTGGTAAAGAGCCAATGAAAGGTGTTAACCCTGACGAAGTAGTGGCCATTGGGGCTGCAATTCAGGGAGGTGTGCTGCAGGGGGACGTCAAAGATGTCTTGCTGCTTGACGTTACGCCGTTGTCTCTTGGTATCGAAACTATGGGCGGCGTCATGACTAAGCTCATCGAGCGCAACACGACCATCCCTACCAGCAAAAGCGAGGTGTTTAGTACGGCTGCCGATAACCAGCCACAGGTAGAAATTCACGTGGCGCAAGGCGAACGCGGCATGATTGCCGACAACAAATCGCTCGGTCGTTTCGTTCTCGATGGTATTGCACCAGCTCCCCGCGGTGTTCCGCAAGTTGAGGTTACCTTTAATATTGATGCCAACGGTATCCTTAATGTGACGGCAAAAGACAAGGGAACGGGCAAAGAGCAAAGCATTACCATTCAGGGCTCCGGTAATCTTGACAAGACTGAAGTCGAAAAGATGGCCAAGGACGCCGAGGCTCATGCCGACGAAGATAAGGCCAAAAAAGAGGCTATCGAAGCGCGCAACCTCCTCGATAGTGCTGTATATCAAGCCGAAAAACTCAAGAGTGACAACGGTGATAAGCTAAGCGACGAGGATAAAAAGGCCCTCGACGAAGCAGTCGAAGAAGCCAAGAAAGTCGTTGCCGACGATAAGGCTGACAAAGATAAGCTCGAAGCTGCTGCCAAAGAGCTTAACGACAAGCTGATGCCAATCGGTGCCAAAATGTACGAGCAGGCTGCCAAGGACGAAAAAGGTGGCGATGCTGCCGATGATGCCCAAGACAAGGACAAAGACGGTCCAGTCGAAGGTGAAGTCGTCGACGAGGACAAAAAGTAGCATTTAGTAGAGCGTTAGATATAACAAAGGTCAATGATGAACAGCGAGCGCAACCCGGCATCTCACAACGATGATCCTGCCGGGTTTGCTCGTCGCATGAAGATTGCGCAAACTATCGTGGAGTTGCTGGGCGAACGGCGTGATGCCGGTGACAGAGATGCGTTTTGGCAAGATACGGTTACGCAGCGACATATAGAGCTTCATCGGCGGATTGATCCTCGGCCCAGTGAGCGTAGCCGCTACCAATACGCACTGGCCTCGTACCTCGACGAAGGAGGAGAGCCGGCCAGGGAGGCAGAAGAGGTCATTATACTCCGTGAAGACGGCTTTGTCTTGCGGGCGCTCGGCGGCAAAATACAGTCAGACCTGCGATTGCTGCAGTTCGACGAAATGCAAGCTAGATTGCGCCAGCGAGTAGACGAATTACTTGGTACAGCGCCAATCCCGGAGGTCGATAGTTTGCCGACAGAAAACGACAACGAGTGAGCCGCCCTGCATAACAGCGCGCATAACTGATAGAATAAAGAGATGTTTTTCAATAGACTACGACACGACAATACCGACCATGGTTTATTTGAGGATGAGTATCAACAGCTCATGTATGATGAGGCATTCAACAATGCTCTGACGCAAGAAGTTGCCGGCGCCTTGTGTATCGCACGGACCGGTGTCAGGTATAGTGACGAAGACATACAGTATATGTGCGATGGTTTGTCTGATATAGCAGCCAGATATGGTTTGAGCCCTGACGGTATGCAGCAAATATTACAAACGCACGAACCTGCATTAGGAATGGAAGAATTGTAATGGCTAAACGAGATTTTTATGAGGTACTTGGTGTTGGCAAAGATGCCAGTGCCGATGAAATTAAGAAGGCTTTTCGCCGCAAAGCTATTGAGCTACACCCCGATAAGCAAGGGGGCGATGAGGCGAAGTTCAAAGAGGTTAACGAGGCCTACGAAGTTCTTAAAGACCCTTCCAAAAAGCAGCGTTATGATCAGTTCGGCCATGCCGGTGTTGGAGGCGATGGCGGCATGGGGGGTAATCCGTTTGAAGGCTTCCAAGGTTTTGGCGGCCAAGGCCAAAATGTGCATTTTGATTTCGGTGATTTGGGATTAGGCGATATTTTTGGCAGTTTTTTTGGCGGCGGCGCCGGACCGAGTGGTGGCCAGCGTAGTAAGCGAGGTCGTGACGTAGAATCACGGGTCGAGATTGATTTTGAGAACGCCGTATTTGGTACCGAAGTAAAACTCTCGCTTAATCTCGAGGACACTTGTGAACACTGTAAAGGTACAACAGTAGAGCCGGGTCACGAACTCAAGACCTGTGATACCTGTGGTGGCTCTGGTCAAGTCGTTACGGCTACACGTACCATTTTCGGTAACATCCAGCAGGCGGCAATCTGCCCGACTTGTCACGGCAGCGGTAAGGTGCCAGAAAAAGTTTGTAGCGTGTGTCACGGCAAGGGGACGAAAGCCAAGCAGCAAAAAATCGACCTGAAGATTCCGGCAGGCGTTGATGACGGCGCGGTGATACGGCTGCGTGAATACGGCGAAGCCATTGCGAATGGCCCCAAGGGTGATCTATACGTTAATATTCGGGTGAAGCCTCACAAAAAGTTCACGCGAGAAGGTGACTTGATTCTTAGTGAAGAGCATGTTGATATGGTGAGCGCGGCGCTCGGAGTAGAGATAGAGGTGGACACGGTGGACGGTCCGGTTCGTATGAAAGTGCCAGCCGGTACGCAGAGCGGCAGTGATTTTAAGCTATCAAACCATGGTGTGCCACACCTGAAGGGTTCGACACGAGGCGCTCATATTGTGACCATTATCGTGGATACCCCTACCAAATTGACCAAACAGCAAAAGGAATTGCTCGAAAAATTCGGGCAGGCATCTGCTAAAAAACGCGGAATTTTCTAGCCTATTCCCAAACTGGCTATCTTGAGCGATAATATGCCTAAGATGAAAAACCTTAAGCAAGATGAACAGGGGTTAATACCGCTCCTACTCACGGTGTTATTCGTTGTCGGCGCTATTATAGTCTATGCCTACCTCCGAGTAGCCCAAGCCCAGCAATAAGTAGTTCGAACCACCAGTTAATATTGATTTATGTACCCAAAAGTGGTATAATAGTCATATATGACTGTTGTTTGTTTCGCCCACCGTCAATCTGAATTGCCGCCATCACCTAATATGTCAGGTCGACCAGCAATATTTGAGAAGTTGCGAGCCAGAGATATCGAACCCGTAATTAGTCTGCTAGGTGAGTTTGCTTTTCGGGGTTCCGAGATGCAAGTACATGATTTGGTAGCTGAGCCGACGGAGACCACAGGAGAAGCTCGCAAGGTTCTATTGAGTGACGTGGGTGTCATCGTTAACCGCATAGGAAGGTCTATAAAATACGACGACTTACCGGAGAAGATTATGCTGCCACCGCTAATAAATGAAAATGCGACGCGTTCGTTGGCGCATCGCAAGCATCGTGTCTACGATGAGGTACTCAAGCCACTTGATATCGGAATACCAACTCGGTTAGTGTCAGCAGTTGAAGACATAGATGTGTTCCTTTCTGAGCACCATGCTGACGAATTTATTATCAAGCCTGCCGGTGGAAGTGATAGTAAGGATGTAGAAAAAGTTAAGCGGGACGCCGTTGAGACAATGTTCGATACGCAGCCAGATCTTTACTCTAGTCGAGTCATACAGCCAGCCCTTAACTTTCGCGGCCCGTTGCCTAAATATATGCGACCCTATGATGCTCAAAGTAAGGATAACTTTGAGGGTTGGAGTGAGTCAGACGCAACTAAGGAATTACGAGTATATGGGTTTCATTCTCCGGCTGGGACGGAAGTATTTCCGGTCTGTCGGGCGATTCAGGGAGGCGACCAGTGGTTCTTTGTTGACCCAGCATCTATGCCGGAGCGGTTATTAAATGTATCAAGAAACGCCATTGAGCTTGCCGCAGGAATAACCGACGCTCGAGCTCTGTTCGGTACGGTCGACTACGGTTACGGCTCTTTAGAAGGTTCGACACCAGATTGGCATGCAATTGAGCTAAATGCGAAAGCGCCCTATATAATAGGATACGATAAGCACGCTCCTATTGCGGACCATTTGCGGGAATTATTAGCTGATCAAATTTTTGCAACGGGCTCTGCTTAAGCAAGGTTCCAAAAGAAAAGGATTACACATGAAGAAAAAGATACTACTCTTAGGCAGTTTAAGTATTGAACCCGGCGAAGATGTTGCCGTAAAGAATATGGCACAATACGTACAGTCCTCCGTTAATAGCAGCACGAATAGCTATGAAGTGTCGTACTGTCATATGGATGAACTTGGATTCGTGGCTAATAATGAGTCCGTTGCAATACAGGATTTACGCAACAATAGACCGCTTAGTGACTATCAGCTAGTATTTTTTCGGGGAAAGCTAAAAGGACCGATGAACGATGTGGCGCTGGTTTCGTATTATCTGCATGAACTGGGGATAACTTCGATTAATTCAGCCTACGCCAACCGTCGTGCCACTGGTAAAGTCGCGCAAATGTTCCAGCTGCATGACCTCGGAATACCGATTCCTTACAGTGTCAGCGCCAGTGCTAAGTATTTGCCCGCCTTGATTCGCGAACACTTGACGCACCCCTTGGTAGTGAAAGATTCACACGGAGTTCATGGCAATATTAATTTTCTGGTACATTCAGATAAAGAATTAGAGCAAATATTAGCGGCACATCCCACTGTGAGCTTTATAGCGCAGGAGTACATCCCTAACGACTCAGACTATCGAATATTGATAGCAGGTCCTCGAGAGTTGATTATCCAGCGGAAGGCGTCGGGAAGTTCACACCTCAACAATACCTCGCAGGGCGGAACGGCCACGTTGATAGCCAGAAAAGATTTTTCGTCGGATATCATCGCTCAAGCTCGTCAATTTGCAGCCTTTTGTAAGTACGAGTTAGCGGGTGTTGATGTTATGTTCCACCGAGATACAGGGGAGCATTATTTCTTAGAGATAAATTCTCAACCGCAAATTGTTAGCGGGGCTTTTGTGGAGGAAAAATCCCAGGTAGTGGGTAAGTTCTTCAGAGATTTGCTATCCGCAGACTAGCTAGCGAGCGGCGAGAATTGCCGGTTGGCTAAAATGCAGAGTACATTTCGGTGCTCCGACTTATCAAGTGATATGTTGGTAGTCTGAGGATTATTATTGTGGCGATCCACTAAAAATGTTCCATGCTCCGATAATGATCGACATGCTTCGGCATCAATACGCCGGTGTAAAGAGCTTTGAAAGCCGGCTATTTGCGAACAAACCAAAAATTCATATTTGTTATCTAAGTTAATGTCCTCAAAACTGGCATCAATTAATGACTCTAGTTCTTTCATCATGGAGATATAGACACCCGTAGTGTTTGCAGGAAGTGGTCGATAATAAAACATCGATTCTCCGATGACACAGTGAGTATAGAGGTAAATCTTTAGTTGCAAATGGATTGGGTCGCTGCTGTCATACTGCTTTTGGCCGACATCCAAAAAAACGTCAGGTGAAAAGATCTGCTTAGTCGGTGTAAATAATCGAGAGTACAGATAGAGAAAGTTGACGGCATGTGTCGAAAGTATTGCCAAGGCGGCAGGGTCATTAAGGAGATCCTCCACGAGCTGTTCGACTTCGTTTGGTGGGCAGAGCTGCAAAAAAATGTCCCGGGCGTCGTAGCCATAAATTGTTTCCAAAAATAGTGTTCTAAATAAAAGTGATACATACAACTTGAGGTTCGGGTATAGCTCGAAGTAGGGGCGACGAAGCTCAGAAGCGTTTTTTGAGCCATGGAGAGGAGAACTCAGTGCAACTTTTCTTACTTGTTGCAGGGCGGCGTCAGGTTTATTGGCAGCGGTAAATTCTTGCCTTAACTGTACAAGTTTCTTTGAGGCCCACTCATCCTGGTCCCACAAGTATAACCGAGAAGCAAAATGGAATTGCTTATCGAATGGCAACTGTGAAAAAGTTTGCCGGTAGTGAGCGTATATGTTATTGCTTATTTTATCCATTTGTGATATAGTATATAATATATGAGAAGTATACGTACCCTAGCTATTATAGGGTAAGCCGCTTTATGAAGAAACAAGCAGACAAAACAATTATAGGCCGAGCTGAGAACATCGACCTTGTCGATTTAGCTGTTTTTGGTGTGCCAGCAAAAACTGATACGGGGGCCGATAGTAGCGCCATATGGGTTAGTGACGTACGTCTGGACGACGAAGGTTTGTACTGTATATTTTTTGGACCAGCGAGTGAGTTTTACACTGGAAATCCGGTAAAGTTTCCCATGAGTAGCTTTTCGGTAACACGGGTTGCTAACTCATTCGGTGAGAAGGAGTTGCGTTACAAGGTAAAAATGCGTATAAGAGTAAAAGGTAGGCTGATACGAGCGACGTTTACTTTGTCTGACCGGTCGCGCAAGACTTACCCTGTATTACTAGGACGTCGATTATTACATAACAAGTTCTTGGTTGATGTCACCAAGGGTCAGCCACTTCGTGATGCGGAGCAAGAAAAAACGGCACGCCTAAAAAGCGATATGCAGCGATTAGATCGGGAAGAAGAGAAAATATGAAGTTAGCAATTTTATCAAAAGGCGCGCTGAACTATACCACGAAACGTCTCAAAGAGGTGGCAATAGCTCGTGGGCATGATGTTTCAGTCATTAATTATGCCAAGTGTTACATGACCATGGAAAAAGGTAAGCCAGTCGTGTTTTACAAAGGCAAAGCCTTACCGCATTTTGATGCTATTATTCCGCGCATCGCGCAAAGCTACACGAAATATGGAACCGCCGTGGTTCGACAATTTGAGATGCAAGGGACTTTTAGTACGGCGAGCTCCATGGCAATCAATCGATCTCGCGATAAGCTTCGGGCTTATCAAATTATGGCCCGTCAAGAAGTGGGAATTCCCAAAACGGTGTTTGCGCGAGAAACCGCAAACCTCGAAGAAGTAGTAGACCTTGTCGGTGGTGCACCGGTCATTATCAAGGTAGCGAGGGGTACACACGGCAATGGCGTTGTATTGGCCGAAACCAAAAAAGCAGCAAAGGCCGTAATGCAGGCGTTTTATGTTGAGGGTGTTAACTTTATCGTCCAAGAATTTGTGGCTGAATCTGCCGGTACCGATATACGAGCGGTTGTAGTCGGTGGTCGCGTCGTAGCCAGTGTGCAGCGCCAAAGTCTCGATGATGATTTTCGTTCGAACACGCACCAAGGCGGTGTAGGTAAAGTCGTTAAATTAACGCCCGAAGAAGAAAAAACAGCCTTAAAGGCGGCAAAAGCTATGAATCTACCCGTCTGCGGAGTCGATATGATGCGCTCCAAAGATGGACCGAAGGTACTCGAGGTTAACAGTAGTGCTAGCATCAAGACGCCAGAGCTAATGACCAAGCGGGACGTCGCTACCAAGATAATTCAATACGTAGAGCGCAACGCCAAGCAAAAACCTAAAAAAGACAAAGTCGGCGCGTAAGAAGTGGTGCGATAATCCCATGACGCTCATGCTATTATGAGCATATGTCACCAGATATAGTCGTCCTATTGTTGGTTGCTGTGCCGGCACTGTTATTTATGGTATTACGAGTGAACGCGGCGTTGGCTTTTTTGAGTGCCTGTCTCGGTGCAGTATTGCTGCATTACGTCGGCAATGATGCCGTCGATTTTGCCAATATGTTTTTACCGTGGCTAAACGGCAACAATCTGAAGCTAGCACTCATATTGTTGCCAGTTGTTTTGACGACCATCTTTATGGCAAAGACCATACGAGGCGGACGACTGATTCTCAATCTCTTCCCGGCTATCGGGACGGGTCTGTTGCTGTCGCTCATGATCGTACCGCTGTTGCCAGCTGATTTCTCGCAGCAAGTGCAGGACTCGATGAGTTGGGCAAAAATAGAGCAGCTCCAGTCGCTGGTGGTTGGGGTTAGTGCACTAGTTTGTTTGTTTTTCTTGTGGACCCAACGCCACAAGCACGCCCCACACGACAAACGCCCCAAACATCACTAACAGATTGACTTTTTGCTAAAAATATCGATAATGTAAGAAGTTAATTGTCTAGCCGGGCCCATAGCTCAGTCGGTTAGAGCACCTGCCTTTTAAGCAGGGTGTCGTGAGTTCGAGCCTCACTGGGCCCTCCATAAATCACTAAACAGATATAGATTTGTTCCAACGTTTGCTTAATTGAGCATCTGGCATAAATCCGTATCTGTTTTTTAGTTCTAGCCCTACTTGCTATAATCAGACAATGACACATATCTCACACGACAGTGAAGTTTTAGCCGAAGGACAACAAGTTATAACTGCTTGTGCCTTTATCCATAGTAAAATTGATGGAGCTGAAAAGATTTTTTTGCCAAAGCGTGCAAATACAAAAAAATTCTTACCCGGGGTGTACGAATTACCTGGTGGACACGTGGATTTCGGTGAAGATCCAGTGACTGGATTGAAGCGAGAAATCGATGAAGAACTTGGTATGCAAATCGAGGTCGGAGATCCGTTTTCCGTTTTTACCTACACAAATGACGTGAAACGTTCTCATTCAATCGAAGTTATATATTTTGCGCGTTTTGTAAGCGACCTAGATAATATCACCCTAAACCCAGAAGATCATTCTGAATACGGATGGTTCGCAGAAGATGAGCTTGAAAAAGCGACCACAGAAGGAAAGGACCTTGATGATGTTGAATTTGTGGCTATGCGGAAAGGATTTGCACTATTGAGGGGTGAATCTCCGCAATTTTAGTTGCAACTACGATACATACGTCCCTCCAAGTGAACACAATCAGATACGACTTCCAAAATCGGGAGTCGTATTTTATATCTATAAAGTAGTTCAATTCCCACTCGCTTTTATTGGTATAATCAAATTAATGGTAAACGATTACGACAAATATGCTGCTCAACGTCAAGCAGAACTAAAAAAGGGCGAGAAATTACCACACCGATTCGTTGAAAAACCGGCAATGAAAAAGCTTCTTCCAAGCTTGAAGGATAAGAAAGTCTTAATGCTTGGCTGCGGAACTGGCGAAGAATCATTGCTGCTTGAAGAGTTTGATGCTGCTTCTATGGAGGGCATTGACTTGTCATCAGAATCGGTGAGACTGGCGAACGAATCTTACCCAAAGCATAGGTTCTCTGTTGCAGATATGCACCAATTGGATTACGAGGAGGGCCGTTTCGATTTTGTGTACAGTAGTCTTACCGTGCACTATTCTGCACGACCAGTCGATGTTTACAAGGAAATCTGGCGTATCTTGAAGCCAGGTGGTTCTTTTCAATTTTCGATAGGGCACCCGATGCGTTGGGCGTCGGAACGTGTGGTAGTAGACGATATTCCATACAAATTGATGGGCTATACAGAAGGTCATACAAAGCCAAAATTATATGGTGATTACTCAAACTTTCACGAATACAGCGAGACATTCCCAAGTGGAGAGGAGCTAAGATTCTGGATTGCTCCACCAAGTATGCATTTTGGATTATTGAGAGAAGCTGGATTCGATGTAACTGACTTTGTTGAGACAAAGGCAATAGATGAATGTAGGCAGGTGGACGAGGATTACTACAAACGATTTAGTCACTTCCCTCAATTTGTAGTATTTGTGGCGAAGAAGCCCGAATAATAGTTGCAACAGCGATACATACGTCCCTCCAAACAAAGAAGCCCCTGAATGGGGCTTTTTTGTTTGGAGGAATCTCGGAGAGATTCAAACTCACGAAGTGAGTGCGGTGGAGCGAGGACACGCGCGGGAGCAAGTACCGAGCATGTTCGAACGGAAGAGTGAAGCGACCTCACTGGAATCTTAATCGTCTAATAAGTATGTAAAAATGCGAAGTCGTCTTTTGCTATAGTAAGCGCATGCATAGTTGGCAAGATATTGTGTTGTCTATTAGCGTACTAGCGTTCAATGTCGCTCTACTTCCGTCCGTGATTGGTCGTCACAAGCCCAGAATTACGACGAGTTTGTTGACGGCGCTTTTTCTCATTCCGGAAGTGATTGTGTTTTTCAGTTTGTCATTATGGTATTCATTCGCAATGGCACTAATCAATGCATCGCTATGGTCTACCCTTGCCACCCAACGCTATCTACAAATCAAAACTGAAGAAATGTCTGCAGAGACTCTACGCTAGTTGCGACTGCAGTGTTGGTCAGTAATCTTCGTACACTGGTAAGGGTCTGCCGCTAGCTCTTTTTGATATACTCGCTATATGTCCAATGCTATCAGTATCAAGAACTTGTCGGTAGCGATCAAAAAACAAACTGTTCTCTCAAACATAACCGGAGATGTTGCTCGCGGTAGTATCGTTGGCTTGCTGGGTCCCTCCGGAGCAGGCAAGACGACGTTGATAAAGACATTGCTAGGCCTACAGCCTCAAGAGGAAGGGACGGTTCGGGTTCTCGGAGAAAAACCGGGAGCTCGGCAGCTGAAGCAAGCAGTTGGTTATGTGAGTCAGGCGCCGTCAGTCTATGCAGATTTGACTGTCATTGAAAATATTAGCTATTTTGCCGATCTGCTCGGCGTTGCGAAGCGCCAACAAGCAGAAGTGGTCAACGAGGTCGATCTAACCGACCTGCAAGATCGCGTGGTTGGTACCTTGTCGGGAGGCCAACGGGCTCGGGTGTCACTTGCCGTAGCGTTACTCGGGAAGCCGCAGCTGCTGCTATTGGACGAGCCGACTGTTGGACTTGATCCGGTGCTGCGCACAAGCCTGTGGAAACTGTTCCGTCAACTTTCCGCAGCCGGAACGACCATTCTTATCTCAAGCCATGTCATGGACGAGGCCGATAAATGTGATTCGATATGGTTTATACGAGAGGGTTCTTTGTTGATAGCCGATAGCCGGGCTAATGTACTGTCTACGACCAAGGCAACTAGGATGGAGGATGCTTTTCTGGAGCTAGCCGAGGGGGGAAAGAGAACCGATGAATCTTAGGCGTACCCTGAGCACAGCTCGTCGTGTCCTCATGCAGCTCAAGCATGATCGACGAACATTGGCGTTAATCTTTTTTATGCCGACGATACTGCTCGTGGTCCTGTATTACGTATTCAACGATTCAACCGTGCTATTTAACGATGTGGCGCCTCTCTTGCTGGGCATCATACCGTTTACCTTGATGTTTATCGTCACATCTGTTGCGGTACTACGCGAACGAACGAGTGGCACCCTGGAGCGTCTGTTAACTTCTCCGGCATCACCTATAGATATCCTGCTTGGTTACGCGATAGCCTTTGCCATAATGGCCAGCTTACAGGCCGCTATAGCCACCGTCATCGCGATAACTTGGCTCAATGTGTCGGTTGAGGGGGCGACAAGTATACTGTTGCTCATTGCAGTCCTGGCAGGTGTGCTGGGAATGGCTTTTGGCTTACTGTTTAGTGCATTTGCAAAAAATGAGTTCCAGGCAGTGCAATTTATGCCAGCCTTTGTGTTGCCGCAATTTTTGACATGCGGCTTGTTTACCCCTCGTGAAAATATGGCTGCGTTTGTGCGATACTTCTCAGACGTCATGCCCATTACGTATATCGTCGAAGCCGTTCAGCAAGTGCAGCATACCGCCCAGTGGACCGGCGACCTGACGATTAATCTACTGGTTGTGGGTGGTTTTGTATTATTCGCATTAGTACTCGGCGCGCTATCTCTACGTCAATCATAAGTCCTGTTATCGCTATGGTGCTCATGGCTGAACTGAGAAGGGCTGGTAAAATATGACGCACTTATGGCCTTCTCTGTGCGGCAAACAAATCTGGTATTAGCTGGTAGTATTGCTTTTTTGGTGGGCGTCGTCCTGGCAAAAGCCGTAGTGGTTGCCGGCATGTGGGTCTTACTCTGTGGCTTGCTGCTACTTATTAGCTATCGTCGTAAATCCGGCTGGACGTTGCTGTTAGTTATTTTATTTGGCCTGAGTTTTGGCGGCTGGCGGGGTGGTGTGTATGTGCAGCATCTGGCGATGTTTCAACAGTATTATGGTGAGAAGCAGACTTATCTAGTGCATGCCAACGAAGATGCCACTTACAATAAATACAAACAACTGACATTTGATTCGTCATCTGTTATAGCGACCGAAACGGGCGAACATCTTGTAGGTAAAGTGGCGGTTAGCGGCTATGGTGAAAATGCTATTTTTGCCGGTGATAGCGTTCGGGTGACCGGCAAACTATATCCGAGCCGTGGTTCCCATCAAGCCCGGCTAAGCTATGGAGCATTGCAGGTAGCGCAGAGGGGAAACGGGCTGGTACCAGAACTGCGACGACGCTTTGTGGCAGGTATGCAGTCGGCCTTACCTGAGCCACTGGCATCGTTTGGAATGGGGTTGTTAATAGGGCAACGAGCCAATCTGCCTGATCATGTCTATGATGCATTGCTGATGGTCGGCCTCGTGCATATTATTGCGGTCTCCGGGTACAACCTGACCATTATATTGCGAGCGACCGAGGGATTATTGAAACGCCACTCCAAACGACTTTCGTTGTTACTGTCATTGTCGATGATAGGGCTGTTCTTGCTGTTTGCTGGTGCCAGCGCCAGCATAGTTAGGGCAGCGATTATTAGTTTGCTCAGCTTGTTTGCTGCATATTATGGTCGGAAGGCGCGGCCGCTGGTGTTACTGATGTTGGCCGCCGCTATATCTGGCTGGCTCAATCCCTACTACATATGGGGAGATGTTAGCTGGTATCTTTCGTTCTTAGCCTTCTTTGGGGTGTTAATCGTGGCACCGATGGTGATGGTACGGCTGCCATTACGGCTCAGACGTTCATTGGTGACTGCTGTGGCCATCGAAACGTTATGCGCCGAGCTGATGACGATTCCATATGTACTGTATATTTTTGGCCAAATGTCGTTTGCGGGACTGATCGCTAACCTAATAGTAGCGGTCTTTGTGCCGCTCGCGATGCTGTTGTGTTTAGTGGCCGGGCTGGCCGGCATGTTGATACCGTTTGTGGCGGGCTGGCTGGCGTGGCCCGCGCGATATGTGCTTACTTACATGCTCGACACTGCCGAACTCCTGAGTCGCATACCGCACGTGTTTGTTGAGGGCATACATATAGCGGCAGTGCAATTAGCGACGCTGTATATGGCATTATTGGTCGTTACCGTAGTGCTCTGGCACAAGACAAAGCCAGCAAAAAATGCTATCATAACAGATGAAGAAACGGTTTACGAGCCGTAACGAGAAAGGATGACATCTCATGTCTGGACACAGTAAGTGGTCAACAATTAAGCGCGAAAAAGGCGCCAAGGATGCCGCACGCGGCGCAATTTTTACCAAACTCGGGAATGCCATCGCTATGGCGGCTCGCGGCGGGACCGACCCTGATACCAACTTTGCCCTACGTTTGGCTATCGATAAAGCCAAAGCTGCCAATATGCCGAGTAATAATATTCAGCGCGCTATTGATCGCATAAAAGACAAAGACGCAGCTCAGCTCCAAGAGGTGCTGTATGAAGGCTACGGCCCGGGCGGCGTGGCGGTGCTGGTTGAATGTGCCACCGATAACACTAATCGTACTTATCCAGAAGTGCGACTGGCCTTTAGTAAGCATGGTGGCAACATCGCCGAAAAAGGCGCCGTGGCATTTCAGTTTGATCACAAAGGCATGATTCGCGTCAAAGCGACGGGTGATGATTTGATGTTGCAGGCGATTGATGCCGGCGCCGAAGACGTGCAAGAGGACGACGGTGATTCAATCGTGTATACCGCCGCAACCGATCTCGCCAAGGTGCGGGATGCATTGAAAGAGCAAGGGCTAGAAATTACCGAAGCCGAACTGACCTACGTCTCAAACAACACCATAGAAATCACTAACAAAGATACGGCTGGCAAGATTATGCGTATGATGAACGCGCTTGAAGATTTGGATGACGTAAGTAATACGCACGTGAACTTCGACATCGACGAAGACCTGCTAAGCTAGACCTATGAGAATTATCGGCATCGATCCCGGCACCGGCATACTTGGGTTTGGCGTCATCGATGTGGGTCGTGGCAAGATGCAGCTGGTTGACGCCGGTGTCATCCGGACGCCCGTCCACGAAGACGATGCGGTGCGGCTTTTGACGATCTACGAGGAACTGAGCGAAATTATATCTACCACTAAGCCCGAACTGATGTCGGTAGAGAAACTGTTTTTTGCCCGCAACGTTACCACCGCTATGACGGTGGCACAAGCCCGCGGCGTGGTGTTGCTGTGTGGCAAGCGCGCCAATTTGGCTATACACGAATACACGCCGCTGCAGATAAAAATGGCAATAACTAGCTATGGAAAGGCTGACAAAAAGCAGGTCCAGGAAATGGTGAGGGTCCTACTGGGTCTGCAGGAAGTGCCCAAACCAGACGATTGCGCCGACGCCCTGGCTGCGGCTATCACACTGGCGCAAACGGTAGGAGGATAAACCATGCAAATAATTGCGGTGCGCCATGGGGAAACTAGAGAAAATGCCGAAGGCATTATTCAGGGGCAAAGCTTTGGTACGTTAACCAGTCGGGGTCACGAGCAAATTGCGGCCTTAGCCGAAACATTACAGCACGAACAGTTCGATAAGGCGTATTGCTCGGACTTGGAACGCTGCAAATTAACAGCGGCGGCAATAATGCAATATCACCCCAAAACACCGCTGGAATACGACAGTCGGCTGCGCGAGCGTAGCCTAAAGCCGCTCGAGGGGCGACCGTTCGCTGAAGTAAAATGGCGGAAGCAAGAAGTCCACGATTTGTCACTGAAGTCAGCCGATGGAGAGTCATGGAATGATGTGCGGGGGCGCTTGGTACCGTTTGTTGATATGTTACTAAATCAGCCGGAACGGCGAGTATTACTGATAACACACGGTGGTCCTCTCCGTATCCTCGATTCATTGCTAGACGAGCAGCCGCTGGAAAAGACCATCCAGCACTTTTATGACAACTGCGCCATACGTCGCTGGGATGTTGTGGCAACTACCGGCATAGAACAGTAGCGGTTTGCTATACTAACTAGTAATGATTGCAACACTTTCTGGCGTGGTAAGCGAAAAGCTACCAGAAATGGTAGTTATTGAGTGTGCCGGCATTGGGTATGGCATACTGGTGACGAACGAAGATTTTGGACGTTTGGTGCAAGGAAAAACAGCCAAGGTGTATGTTCATGAACATATCCGCGAACAGTCCCACGACCTCTTCGGCTTTTGTAAACTCGATACTAAGAAGTTGTTCGAGCAGCTTTTGGGCGTAAAGAACGTCGGCCCAAAGGTAGCGCTGGCTATCTTGGATATCGGCCCCGCAGACGCCGTGCGCGGTGCTATTGCCAACGGTGACGTCAAATTATTGCAGAGTGCCAAAGGTGTCGGTAAGCGCGCCGCCGAACAAGTAGTCGTTGAGCTTCGCGACAAAGTAGGTCTGGGAGCTTCTGAGGCGGCTGAGGGCATCGTGCAGCGGCCGGGCGTAAACAGCCAGGATGAGGCGGTAGAAGCGCTGGTAAGCCTTGGTTATGCGCCACAAGACGCTGCGGCTGCCCTGAAAGATGTTGACCCATCGCTATCGGTCGAGCAGCGCGTAACTTTAGCATTAAAACGGTAGTGATATGAACAAACCTTTTCCTATGTCGCAAACTGAAACCAGACAGAGTCAACTGGCTCACCATGAGCACTTGCCTGATGTGCCACTGGAGGAATTAGAAGAAGCGCTGGTCGTGGTAATGCATGGGTTGCATCAACAATGTATGGAAGACACTACTGCGATGGAGGAGATTGTATGATTGATCGAATAGTCGGTACCAGCGCTCAAGATGATTCTGATAATAAAGAAGAAGAGTTTGAGCTAAAACTGCGGCCGCATGATTTTGCGAATTATATTGGCCAGGAACGGCTTAAACAAAATTTGCAGCTGGCGATTGCCGCTGCCAAAAAACGTGAAGAGCCCTTAGACCATGTCTTGCTGTATGGTCCGCCTGGACTCGGCAAAACTACGATGGCCAGTGTCATCGCCAATGAAATGGGCGCCCAAATACGTATAACCTCCGGGCCGGCCATTGAGCGGGCCGGGGATTTGGCTAGCCTCCTGACCAATCTGCAAGACGGCGATATTCTATTCATCGACGAAATACACCGACTGCACCGCACTGTAGAAGAAGTACTGTACAGCGCCATGGAAGATTTTAAGCTCGACATTATGCTAGGGAAGGGTCCGAGCGCGCGGAGCCTACGTCTCGATTTGCCACAGTTTACACTCATTGGTGCGACCACCAGGACCGGTGCTTTAGCTGCGCCACTGCGCGACCGGTTTGGGCACATCCATCGGCTCGAATTTTACACGCCCGAGCAAATCGCCGAAATCATAACCCGGGCGGCCGGCATCCTTAGCATAGCAATCAAGGAAGGGGCGGCGCTGACCTTGGCCGAACGAGCCCGCTTAACTCCCCGCATCGCCAACCGACTGCTGAAGCGAGTTCGTGATTATGCCGATGTCAATGGCGACGGCATTATCGATCAGGTTACCAGCACCCAAGCCCTGCAGTTACTTGAAATTGACAATCTAGGGCTTGATCCTGCTGATCGGATGTTGCTGACGGCAATTATAGATAGCTATGGCGGCGGACCGGTAGGTGTCGAAACGCTCGCTGCCCTCACCGCCGAAGAACGAAGCACCATCGAAGATTTTATTGAGCCCTATCTCCTCCAGATCGGTTTATTGGAGCGTACTCCTCGCGGACGTAAGGTAACAGCCAAAACCTATTCTCACCTTGGCAAGCAGCAGGCCGCTTCCGATCAGTCAAGCTTGCTATAATAGCTGCATGCAACCACAAAATCCTCAACAGCCATCAACTGATGGCGACCAGCCCCAGCCGATGTACTGGACACGACCATATGCGCCACAAGCGCCAGAACTGACCGCTGAAATCAAGCAAAAGAGTGAAGATTCGCGCCAGCGTTACCCGCACCTTAACCTGAGTGCCGGTGAGTTCGTAATAAGTGATGTCCACCGTCACCCAATTGGCTTGTTCCAAATTTGGGGCGGGGCGGCCTTGATTATCATAGCGTTTCTAGCGCTGCTTGGATTGTTGGTGAGTAATACTGCCAACTCGGCGATTGGTGGTATGGTGCCTAATTCGGTACTGGCGGTCGGTATATTCTTGTTGTCGGTACTCGTGATGCTTGGGGCTTCGGTGGCCGCCTGGGTCTACAAAGCTAATCGATTTTATTTGACCAATGAAAGCGTGATTCAGAATATCCAAAGCAGCCTGTTTTCCAATCGTGAGCAAACGGTAAGCTTGGCTAATATTGAAGATGCTAGCTATACCAAAAAGGGTATTCTGCAGCATATGTTTAATTATGGCTCGATCCGCCTCTCTACCGAAGGCGACGAAACGACTTATCGCTTCCACTTTGCCTCCGACCCACGCCAGCAGGTGGCTATCTTAAATAATGCCGTCGAGGCATTTAAGAGCGGGCGCCCCACGAGCCATAACTAGTCTTGTTTATTCCGAGAAGGGGTTGTTACGAGCTTCGGTGAAAAGTGATTTTACATTGACGCTGTTATCTTGGAGGCTTTGCAATTGCTTGGCGACTGACTCGTCGATGCTGGGCGTTAAGCTGGTGATTTGAGAATCAACCGACGCCTGGTCAGGCTCGACGCTACTAAGAGAGTATATGTTGTATGCCAAAAAGCCATAGACGCTGGCGATTAACAATACAAACAGCAGTACTCGATAGCGGGCAACCTTGGCCATTATATTTTCGATAAGAGCTCGCACATCGGTGTGGTTGGTTGTCGTTATTTCTTTGCTCATGGCTTTATGTATTCCTGCAGCGTTATATTGAAACCTATAGTAGAGGGGTTGGTGGGGTCTGGCGTGATATTGATACTCGTTACCAGGGCAGTCCGACGATTCTGCTCTAAATCTTTCAGGAAATTAATGAAGTTGCCGTACGGAATGGGGGTATCACTCGACTGCACGATGACTTGCAAGCTATAGACCCCACCGATGCCAGCGACCGGTTGCAGCTGTGAGAGGGAAGCAGTTTTGGTAGTTTGGCCAATGCCACCGAGGGTGGAGCTAGGGAAGGCGAAGCTACCGAGTGATACGCCGTTCTTGTTGGCGATTTTTACGATTTCACCAATGGCTTGGGCTTGATCTTTGTCTTGTGGCACTATGCTCTTGGCGATATTTGACAGCTCCTGGTACTTGTCGATATCTTTCTTTGCTTTGTCTAAGGCAGTTTGGCGTCCATCGAGTACCGCTATTTCATTTTGCTTGTCCTTCAGAGCGCTCGATTGGGCCTGCATGAGAGCATTGAATTCGTAAGCACCACCAATTAAGCCCAGAGATAGAATAATGATGGCTGCCACCAGTACGTAGTAAAGACGTTTGCTGTTCATCTTATTGCTTCCCCGCATTTATAAATAAGAATGGGTTGTCGTTGGCGAATAACGCACGGAGGGTGACCTGACAGGGATATTTATTTTTGTTGCCATTCGAGCACGTAATATTGATAATGTCTGCTTTACTGAATATCTTGTTGGCGGGGTCTTGCAGGTTGACCTGCAACTGGGTGGCGGCTTCATAACTTGTGGTATTGGCAGTAATGTCGAGCGCTCCCGTGGTCTGGCTAATGTTTAGGGTGGAGAGCGTTACGTTGTTAGGAGTTACCGTGGCTAACTGTTCGAGCAATTTCGAAAAGAGTACTTCCTTAGACAGGACTTGCACTGAAAGCTTAAGGCTATTACTGATGTCTTTTGCTTGTGCCTGGGTTTGAGCCAGCTTTTGGTTTGCGAGCGAATCGTTTTTGGCCTCAATCTGGGATTGGTAGTTGCTGGCGAGGTGTTGCATGTAGACAAGTCCAGTCGTTCCAATAGCCAATAACCCGACTAGTGCAAAGGCGAAGGCAACCACCCAATGCAGTAAATGTACGTTCCGTCGAGAGTAATCATATTGTTCTTTGGTAGTGGGAGGGAGTAGGTTTATCATGATTCAAATACCTTTTTTGGGTCTACCATGGCGAGGCCGGCAACGGTGGCATACATCAGTCGGTCGGGACCGCTCGGAGGTTGCAGACCGCGATAGTCAAGATATCCCCATGGGTCATGCGCCCGAACGGGCAGGCGTAGTTCGCTGGTAAAGAAATCTGAGAGCCCGGGCATGTTGGCACCCCCACCAAGAATGACTATTTGGCCAATTTTTTGCTGGTTACCGTAGCGCTCTTCGTAGTAGCGCATCATACGGCGGATTTCTTTGACGATACTATGAAGTGCTGGCGAGAGTATCTCTCGGATAGTATCTTGTTTTTTGCTAGCTGCGAGGCCGTATTTTGTCTTGATGGTCCCCGCTTCGGCATCACTGACTTTCAGTTTGTCGCGGAGTAAGTTTGTAAACACCAAACCACCACCGGTGACCGTGCCCGTAACGAGTACCTCTTTATGAAAAATACTGATGTCAGACGTGAGCGAACCAAAGTCGATAATGACGGTCGCGACATCGCTGTGACGGTCGTGATTGAATAGTCGTGCTGCTGCCGCCATGGTTGTTTCGACTAGCACCATCTCGAGCCCCATTAGTTTCGTGAGGACACTGTAGGAATCGACGATATTCTTCGGTATAGCGACGGCGAAGAGTTCGGTTTGTTCGGCGGTTTGAGTAGTAATGTGGTAATCGTAATATAACTCTTCGAGCGGCATGGGGATGTACTGCTCAACCTCTAGCCTGACGGCATCGTCAAGCTCTTTTTGCTTGAGTTTTGGTAATAAAATTGAGCGTGAAAAGGCTCGGTAAGCCGGGATTGAGACGGCAACCCGTTGCGTCGATATGGTGCCTATAAGGTGACGAGCAAACATATCTTGCATTGACTGTGCTATAACCTCAGGTTTCACAATAACGCCGTTGTCGACGGCACTCGGGTCGAATTTTGTCGTACCGTAACCGAGAATGCGAGGCTGACCCTTACCCATTTCTATCTGCATGACTTTGAGCGAGCCGTGACCGAGGTCAAAACCGAAAACGGGCTTGTCGTGATAGAAATTGCTTTGTTTATTCATGCCACCCTGATGTAATGCTGCCTATCTTTGTAAATATCATAGCATGAGCGTTATATAGACGCTACGCCTAGAGTCTTTCGTAGTACACTTCTCGCCACGCAAGATCAATCGGTATGGCCTCAATGGGGAAGTCCGGGTCAAGCAACATCGGCCGAGGCGTACTAGGACTGGAGGAGATATATAGATTTTTGCCACCGATACCACCAAAGACCGGGGTGTTCGGGTCAGCGGAGGTTGAGTCGAACTTTGTCTTATCGATACACAAACCATTCATGGCTAATATATAAAGCGCGGGTGCATCGGTGTGGCCGCTGCCCGATTGCCCTATGTACACCGATCCACCATAGGGGCAGTCGCTTGTTTTCGAAGCAGGATCGGTGCCGTATGTAATCATAACGATGGGTCCGCTACCATTGGCAGTCTTCACTCCTTCGAAATTGACCGTTCCTTCCACAAAAACATATTTGACATCACTAGTAGGATTAAAGAACGTGGGGTCACACATGGAGCTAGAACAAAGATTTGCGCGGATGTGGACATTGTCAGTGATGTTATATTGTTTAGATCCTAAGTTCAGGCTGCCACTACTACCGCAATTTGCTGCCACGCCGCTACCAGAATCAGGGTAATGGGTCTTTTTACTATTGCCGGTACTTGGTATGGTGACGGGATTTGAGCCACTCAGCCAGTCGCTGCAGCCATTTGAGCCGTTGAGGTACGAGTTGTCCATGTACTGATCCCACGGAATGTAAGTAGATTGGATAGTCGAGATGTTGGTTTGATTAGCGAGTACATCAAAGTCGGCGTTACCAGCGTTACCTGGGGGAGTGATGCAGTTATTGTAAGCTAACATCAGTTTTGTTTTGGTTTGTGAGGGATCTTTGAACGTGTATGAGGGGTCGAGTGTCCTTGGGTTTTTCAGATTGCCCGCACCGCCAATAGAACAGTTCTCAATGCCGGTATTTTTACCGGCTACGGTAATATTTTCGGCAATCAGGTCGGTTGTATTTTTTGGCATGTCGATAAAGTTATTGACGTAGATATCGCGTCCTGAGATTTCTTTCACACCGCTCGCGACATAAATAATGTTACGACTGAGCATAGAAGAGCTATATTCGGTACTACTGCGTTGAGCCGTAATACGGATTTTGCGCGTATAAGAAGGCGTACTGCTGCCGCGCGGGTCATAGACGTTGCCAGTTGCGGTGATGATACGCTCTTTGTCGTCAGAGCCTGCATTAACGGACACTACGTAGGTGGCTTTGTACTGACCGCTGTCGAGTAAGGTTGTTTCTGATGGAGTGCCGCTGTATGTCGTATTGCCACTGTTGAGTTGGGCGATAGCAGCGTCGGCACCTGACTCGGCGGCGTACTGGGCTTGCAGGAGCATAATGCGCCCACGTGCCCTGGACAGGTTAGCCTGGGCGACTGCTACCAAGCCCAGCAGCATCACACTAAAGAAGATCATGAGAGCAAGTATGGTGACGACAATGGCGCCGGATTCTCTGTTGTTTTGTGGGGCGTTTCTCGACATCTTCCTTACCTATTCCTAATAGCGACGCGAATAATCGTGCTGTTGACGGTGTCTTGCGTGCCATGAATCGTCGCTTTTTTATATAAATGCAGCGTGAATTCGACCACTTCGGCAGCGGGAAAGTCCGGTCCAATGTAGTCGCCAGTGAGCGGGTCGGTGATAGCTGTGTAATTTACAGGATTGCCTGAGCGAGAAAAGTAGCGCATGTCTACCGAAGATATATCGTCAGCAATAACCTGGTCGGCGGGGCAGCTGGATGATACGTCGGCCAGTGGGCAGCTGGTTCGCTTGCTATTGCTGGGCGCGCTGCTGTCGGCGATGGTCCGGAGCAGGAGCTGCTTGGTCGTGCCGTTAAGGTAGAGTACAAACTGATTTTTGAATGGCTGACTGCCATTGAGCACAATGTTTTTGGCACTGTCGGTCACGGGGCTCTCGTAATACAGCAGCGGGGTATAGGTGCCACTGGCACCGATCGGTGTGTTGCCTGGTATAGCATGAATCGGCTTCCAGTATTGACCGGTGGCGTCCGCCGGGTCTGGGCTGAGCGGATGAGCGTCCGGTAGGCTGTTTTGGTTAACCATGCCCGACGAGACGTTCAAGGCTTCACGTAAGCTATCGCCCGCATTATTACGAGTTACCAGCGTATCGAGATCGCTTTGGAGTGTCGCGCTATTACCCCAAAAGTCTATGGCAAAATTGAGGACGGCAGTCGTCACCACAACTGTTACTATCATGACAATCAGCAGCTCTACAATGGTGAGACCGCGCTGGTCGTCTTGAAAGCTGGATCGTTGAAATGTCATAGCTGCCCTATGCCATTTCGTGTAATGAGCAGCCGTAGCTGCAAGGGCGTAGCACTGGCATTAGAACCTTGGAAGGGTAACGAGATATGTACAATCTTTGAATCAGGGACGGTTTTTAGCGGGTCGCCGCTGGCCAGGTCGCTCGTCTGAGTGACGGTGAGATTGGGGGTGTAGCTTATGCTGCCAGCCGAGGCGTTATTCTCTATCTGGAAGGTATTGTTGGGGTAACAGTTCGTCGAATCAGTCAGAGAGTTATATTCCAGGGCTCGGTCTACTTCCGGACAGGCGCTTAGTACGGTGTACATTTCGTTGAGTTGCCGTGCGGTCGCGTAGGAGCCGCGGATGGCGCTGTAGGCGGCGCTGAGCCCCGCTATCATAATACCGAGAAGCACGACGCCGACCATCAGCTCGACGAGTGTAAAGCCGTCTTGATTGGAGTGTGTCGACAATGTAATGCTCATGCTTAATCTCTATTATACAAAAACCGGAGCGATATCTCGCCCCGGTTTCGTAAGAGTGTAAAACTATTGCTAGTTGTTGCTGCTCTTGGAGTAAGTGCTGCCGTCATTTTCCAGCGTTGCACTGAGTTTGAACTTGGTACAGTCTGCTGTTTGGTCAGGAGTTGTTCCTGTAACTGTACATGCGGTTGTCCCGTCATCGAGGGTTGCCGAGTAGCCATAGTGCGTTGCATCGGTTGTTGCTTGCAAATCGCCACCCTTCGGATCGATGCGAGCTTCTTTGTCGAGGCCCTTCATGTGCGTTTGCGACCCAATCATCATCATTGATCATGGCGAGTGTTGGGTAGGTGCCAGTCTGTGCGTAGTAAGCCTCGATGTGGCTGTCTAATGCGTTAATGTCAGTTTGACGTTGGCTGTCGCGAGCCTTTTCTTGTATACCTGTGAAGGTAACGATCACCAAAGTTGCCAAAATAGCGATAACAACGATGACGATCAGCAGTTCCACGATAGTGAAACCCTTAGAACGATTTTTCAGTGAGAACATAGGAACCCACCCTCCTATAAATTGTTACTTATTAGTTTTTTAATGGATCCTTGCTCGGAAATTGAGCTAGTATCTGCCACTGATTATAACCATAAGCATAAGGAGGTCAAGGACTTATCCCCATCATATAGCTGGCGTAGCTACTAGCCGACGTTTTGACTGAGTGAGGCAATTGGACCCATGACACTGGCCGCAATCACCCCAACGATGGCTCCTAGGATGATGATCATGAGTGGTTCTATGAGCGAGGTGAGCGATTCGATAGCCGTATCGACCTCTTCGTCGTAAAAGTCCGCCACTTTTACCAGAATGATATCAATCTGACCGGTTTCTTCGCCGACAGCAAGCATTTGTCCAACAATTGGTGGAAATATAGCACTAGCTGACATTGGTTCGCTGAGCGGTTTACCATTGCGGACGTCATCAGCCGCTTGGCGAAGTTCGGCTTCGAATACTTTATTACCGATGGCACCGCCGGTCACGGTCAGGGCATCGAGAACCGTGACACCCGCAGACGTCAGCGAGGCAAAGGTACGCGAAAATCGCGACACGGCAATTTTCATAATGACCACCTTGAGTACTGGTATGCGCAGTAATAAGGCATGGAACTTATATTTGCCCTTTGGCGTTTTGATATAGCGAGCAATGTAGAAGCCGATAACACCCAACACGATGAAGATGAAAACAATATTTGGTAATTTGCCAAGAATCGGGATAGCGCCGAGGCCGGGGATGTGCTGCATAATGGACGGACTGGTTGTAAAGCCGCTGATGCCGAGCAGAATACGCGTATAGATAGGGAGCTGTGCGTCGGGTCCACCGAGGTCGGTCAAAATCTTGCCAATTTTTGGCATGATAAAGATCATAATCCCGAAAAAGGCAATCATGGTGAACGACAGAATAACGGTCGGGTACGTCATGGCGCCTTTAATCTTTTTGCGAATACTGGCGTCTTTTTCGGTCTGAGCGGCAACACGCTTGAGGATTTCGTCCAAAATTCCGCCAGCTTCTCCGGCTTTTACCATGTTGACGTACACATCAGAAAATACGTTGGGGAATTTGCCAAACGACTCACCGAGACTCTGACCTGATTCAACATCTTTGGCGATAGAGCCGATGACGGTTTTGAAGTATTTAGACTCGGCTTGATCTTGGAGTGTGACGAGTGCTCGCGTCAGCGGCACGCCGGCCGATACCATCGTCGAGAGCTGACGGCTAAACACCATGAGGTCACGCAACTTAACCTTTGGCGTGCCGATGTCTCCATTCCACTTAAAGCCGCCCTTTTTGGCACTGGTGTCTACTTCGATTAAGATGGGGCGAGCGCCTTGCCGGCCGAGGGCAGCGACCAGCGCATCACGGTTGGGTGCCTCGTAAGTGCCAGTGATGGTCCGGCCGTCTTTGGTTTGAGCTTTGTATTTAAATTTCATGATTATTCTTCTATGGTAACGCGGAGAACTTCTTCTATGGTAGTTTCGCCCCGCAGACTCTTGACGAGTCCGTCGAGCTGCATCGTCAGCATACCTTCTTCGATAGCCTTGCGTTGAATAACGTCACTAGTACCATTGCTGACAATAAGTTTTTGGACTTCTTCACTGTTATGCAAAACTTCATAAATACCGATTCGACCCTTAAAGCCAGTGTGATTACAGGAATTACAGCCATCTTCGTGCGCCTTGAACAAGCGGCCGATTGCCGTGGTGCTGCTACTGAGGTCATTGCTGGCGGCTTTGGCGGATGAGGACTTACCGATGCCGTCTTCGAGGGCTTGGGTTTCGTACTCGTGGATAGTTTTGTAGGTTTCGGCATTGAGGTCAAAGGTCTTTGTCATTTGCTTGAGCTCTGCTTCGCTGGGGCTATAGACTTCTTTGCACTCTACGCAAAGACGGCGGACTAGTCGCTGGCCAATGACGACGCGCACGGTGCTGGCAATCAGGAACGGTTCGATATTCATGTCGAGTAAGCGAGGAAGACAAGTGGCGGCATTGTTCGTGTGCAGGGTACTAAAGACAAGGTGTCCGGTTAGGGCGGCTTGCACGCCAAGTTCAGCGGTTTCACCATCGCGAATTTCTCCAACCATAATGATGTTGGGATCTTGGCGGAGGAGAGCTCGGAGCCCGTTGGTAAAGGTCATGCCGGCGACGGGATTAACTTGGGTTTGGTTAACGCCGGGGATGCGGTACTCGACCGGATCTTCGACGGTACTTATGTTGACATCCGGAGTGTTGAGTTTGCTGAGGACTGAAAATAGCGTTGTCGACTTACCGGATCCAGTTGGGCCGGTAACCAGCACCATGCCGTGCGGTTGGACAATAGCGTGTTCGAGTGTATCGAGCGCACGCCCCCAAAAGCCCAGCTCGGTAAAGTCTGAAGCTTTGGTTGATTCAGACAAAATTCTCATCACCACTTTTTCGCCGTCGGCAATCGGCAGGGTTGAGACACGCAGGGCATAGACGTTCCCGCTTACTTGCACCTTGAAGCGACCATCTTGCGGCGCACGGTGTTCATCAATCTTGAGGTTGCTGAGGATTTTAATGCGGCTGACAAGCGCGTTAAGCACCTTGCGGGGAAGTTTGTTGGCCTCCCGCAGCACACCGTCGACGCGGTATCGTACCAACACGAAAGTCTCTCGAGGTTCGATGTGTATGTCGCTAGCGCCTGATTTCACGCCGTACTCGATGAGCAAGTTGACCGTTTGGGCAATGGGCGAATCTTCGGCAAGGTCATTGGCGTCGACATCATCTGCTTCTTCAGGAGTATCCTCCGTAGAGATTACTTTGGTCAGTTCGTTGCCGATGTTTTCTCGGTACTGATCGAGCGCGCCTTGCAAGAGACTGCTGAGGGTAATGTACACTCGTATGTCGTTGCCGAGCTGCTTTTGCAAAAAGTTGAGCGCCTGGATATCGTCTGGGTCCTCCATGGCGACGAGCTTAGTGCCATTATCGTCGACTCCAAACACGACGGCGTGATACTGGCGGGCGATGCGCTCGGGAAGACTCTTGAGGATTTCCTTTTTGATTTCCCGGGCATTGAGTTCAATGAGGGGGACGTCAATTTCTTTGGCGTACAGCTGGGTCAGCTCACGCTCGTTCAGTAAGTTATCCTTGAGGGCCAGATCCTGTAGGGGTTTCTTTTCTTTGGTCTCTTTTTCGCGCAGCTGAGCGATTTGCTCGTCGGACACTTTGCCACTATCTTTGAGTAGTTTTTCAACCAATGAATCAGCTATGCGCACGACAACACTCCTGTGTGCGGTAAGTGGTCATAACGGTGACGGTAGTGTGTTTGCACGTCAGTATTGCCCATCCTTTTCGCTTATTCTAACAGGAATATTAAGAAAGCAGAAGCGGTATGTGAATTCGCTGACCTCTGCATATACGAGGATATTTTTGCTATACTGGAAACATTAGTACTGAATGAGAATGTACGTAATTGGTAAGTGGAGGTTGTAACGGCTATGGCAGCGAAAAAAGACGAAAAAAAGACAATGGCCGACGTATCGGCAGCAGACGGCAAGTCTAAAGCACTCGGGCTGGCGCTGGAAAGTATCGAAAAACAGTTTGGCAAGGGCTCCATCATGAAACTGGGCGAGTCAACACACGCCAAAGTCGAGACTATCCCGACCGGCTCTGTTTCGCTCGATCTCGCCCTCGGTGGCGGTATTCCGCGCGGTCGCATCGTTGAGGTATATGGACCGGAAAGCTCTGGTAAAACCACCCTGACCCTGCATGCTATTGCCGAATGTCAGCGACGTGGCGGTACGGCGGCATTTATCGACGCCGAACATGCCTTAGACCCGGCGTATGCCAAGAGAATTGGCGTTGACGTAGAGAACCTTTTGCTGAGCCAGCCGGACAACGGTGAACAGGCGCTCGAAATTGCCGAAACGTTGGTTCGTAGCAATGCGGTCGATTTGATCGTCGTTGATTCCGTAGCTGCATTGGTCCCCCGAGCCGAAATCGAAGGCGATATGGGAGACAGCTTGCCGGGATTACAGGCCCGTCTGATGAGTCAAGCGCTGCGCAAGCTGACCGCCGTGATTAGCCGTAGTAAGGCGACCGTTATCTTCATTAACCAGATTCGTATGAAGATTGGCGTTATGTTTGGAAACCCAGAGACCACAACAGGGGGTAATGCGCTGAAGTTTTACGCCTCGGTACGTTGCGACATCCGCCGTATTGGTCAAATTAAAGCCGGTGAGGATGTGGTCGGTAACCGAACCCGCGTAAAGGTAGTGAAGAACAAGATTGCACCTCCGTTCCGCCAAGCCGAATTCGACATTATGTACAATGAAGGCATTAGTAAGTCGGGCGATATTCTGGATTTAGCCGTCGAGCACAATATCGTCGAAAAAGCTGGCGCATGGTTTGCGTACGGCGAAGGTAAAATTGGTCAGGGACGCGAAGCTGCCAAGCAGTACCTGCAAGATAACCCCAAAGTCATGGAAGAAATCTCTAAAAAAGTCATGGCCGCTGCCACTGACGAAGCTAAGGAGTAGCACTTGAGCGAGCAACTGCCCGAACCAGCCCTGCCAATCTTTGGCGATCGAGCGGTTCATTACACAATTGTTCATCCAACCGCTGCAGACTATAACGGCGATGGGACTGAGACCAGACTGCAGCGGGCCTCAATCAAGTTAGATGACATCGATGCTATTGAAGACCCTCGATTGCGCGGAGCGCTATGGAACACCGTGCGAGCCGAAGAGCTGTATCACGATCGCGCCATGATGACCTTCGCGAAACCAGACGGCAGATTTTCACACGCTTTTAGCGTGCATCGCGGGAGAACCATAATGCCGTCATTAAACAGTATTGACCAAGAATCTTCACAGCCGCCTACGACAAAAACAAAGACGGCAGGCCGTATCGCCCAATTGTTTCGCCGCATGCGACAAGCTACGGACTAATAAAATCTAGCGTACTAGGATGTTTACTATATGACGTCACCGCTTCCAATGTCAGTCCAACAGTTTCTCGACCAGCAGCTTATTGCGACGTTGGCCACCCAAGTAAGCGAAAAGGGTGATATTCATATTGCGAGCGTGGCATTTTGCCACGATCCAGCTACACTGGCGTGCTATTTTGTAACCAAACGCGACAGTGAAAAATGCACGCTACTACGAGAAGAAGATAATGTTTATGCCGCCTGCAATATTGGCACGGTGGCCGGGACGCCTCTGACGGTGCAAATGCGTGGTACGGTGAGCTATTGTCGATAAAACAGAGCATAGTACGGCGATCGAAGCCTACTATGCCAAGCGTCAGAACCGCCATGATGATGTGGCGGCCGACGACATGGTGTTACTGCAATTTACGCCAACGTGGGTCCGCTACACCGACTACGTCCACAAACTGTTTAATCAACAGATTGCCGTATGAAGATAACTAAAATAGTCCAGCAGCAAAAACAACGTGATCGCTACTCAATTTTTGTCGACGACGCCTACTCGTTTAGCCTCAGTGAACGGGCATTATTAGAGAGTAAGCTTATTGCTGGGCAAGAACTGAGCAAGGAAGAGATTGCGACGTACAAGCAAAAATCGGCCGATGATAAGCTGTTTAATCGTGCCCTCCGCTACGTCGCCATGCGCCCGAGAACAGTCTGGGAAATGCGTACCTATCTGGAGCGCAAGCAGTCCCCTGCTCCACTTACCGAACAAATTACGAACAAGCTGCTCGAGCTTGGATTGCTCGACGACGAAAAATATGCCCAGATGTTTGTGCACGATCGTGCACTGCTGCGACCTACTTCTCGACGCAAACTCGAAGCCGAACTCCGCAAAAAACGTGTACCACCCGAGATAATAGAGCGGACCATCAGCCTAGAGCCCACTAATGAACAGGAGATACTGCGCGACATTGTCAGAAAAAAAAGGC
Organism: uncultured Candidatus Saccharibacteria bacterium; assembly: GCA_963800205.1. Taxonomy (GTDB): domain Bacteria; phylum Patescibacteriota; class Saccharimonadia; order Saccharimonadales; family UBA4665; genus UBA6224. The sequence continues at coordinate 421,106 of CAWCZQ010000005.1, read as the reverse complement.
AACTATCGAAGTATCGCAACGACGACCTCAAGCTGATGCAATATTTGGCCCGCCAAGGCTTTAATTATTCCGATATCAAATCAGTTCTCGCCGTCGAGACGGATGATTGAAGCCGGTACGTGCCGTCAGCAATCTCGCTACTGTGAGCCGTCACGAGTTGTGTGGCATTCGTCAGTTCGGTGATACGTGTGAGCAGCAGCTCAGTCCCTTGCGTTAGGAGCATGTAGTACGCCGTGGCGATCAGAGAGAGTCCGAGCAGTAGTTTCATTGCCGTTTGTTTATAACAGCCCCGGCTAATGACCGCAAGCAGCAGCGTTTAGGCGACAGGCGCCGTGGCGGCTAAGGGGTTTTTGGGATGCAATTCGCTGATAATAATTTTAGTGGGCGTCGTTTCTTGCACCTGGCTTCGGTCGATACTCAATGAGCCGCCTGTAAGGTTTTTGAGGATAGACTGGGTTGAATAAATCTTTTGGATATACATACTGCTGGTGTCGACGGCATAGTCGCTGACTTTACCGACTTTATGCTTGTCGATGGTTTCGACATGTTTGCCTAAAATGTCGTAGCGCATAGAGAGCACTTCTTTGAGCCTGATTAAGTCGCCGGGCTCGGCCAGGCGTTCGTAGTCATCGATAACAACACCATCCTTGAGAATTTCCCGGATGTCCTGACAGAGAAGTATCAAGAGCTGATTACGACTATCCATACAATAGAACCCTTCAATTTTGAGGTTATTCGGGTTTATCACTGGCGTATCGATAGTAGCCACTTGGTTCCCTGCTCGAAGGCTCAGGACAGGCCGACCGATAAAAAATGTACTGAGTTGTAGCATAATCTGTATTATATACCGAAATTGTCGACAATAATGCTACAGCTTGCATTTGCTGCATGCTCCGCATACAATCGGCCGCAATATGAAAACGGCCCGAGCAATTGTAAGGGTGGGCCTGCTAGTGACGCTATGCGCTTTGTGTGTTGTGGCGCCGGCCGTACGTGCCATGGACACTCCTGCTGTCATAGCCGATTCCGCCGTACCCGTGCTGACGTCAATAAATATTACGGGCGATGAATCCCTAAGGCTGGAGAACCGGAGCGAAGAGGATTTGTCACTCGGCCAGTTCTGGCTTGGTTATACCAGCAAGGCAGACACCACTCCCGTGCCTGTCCAGCAATTGCCTGCTGTTATGTTGGCGCCGAGCCAAGCGATTGTCTTGAGCAAAGGAGCTATCGGGACGTGCGGTGCCCAATATGCTGACGGATTATCGTTTTCTTTGGCGAATTCTGCAGGACAGCTCGCGCTCTGGCAGCTAGATACTTCTGAGGCCGACGCAAGGTTTGTGCATCGGTGGAGTTTGCAGTGGGGAAAAGATCAGGCTACCGCATTGACGTATCTTTCGGTAAAAGATGAGTCGCTTGTAAAAACGTATGGCGACCAGCAAGAACCGGCCCAAGCATTCGAGCCGGTGTGGGCGTTGTTGCCGTCAGATGGCGGCTGGCAAGTTGGCTATAGTCTGGACTGCACCTTTTATCCGGTAGTGCCACCAGCTGAACCAGAAAATCCTGAAGTTGTCACGTGGGAATCGGCCACACAAGCGCCCCCGTTTGTGCTTGGTGCAGCGGTTGCGGTCGGCCCCACTCAAAAACGGCCCAGCATACCGGCCACAGATATTGGGCTCAAAGCCTTGCAAATTTCGGAGCTTCTGCCGAATGCCAAGAGCCCACAGACTGATTCGCATGATGAGTTCATCGAACTTTATAACCCCAATGCGACAGCATTTGACTTATCCGGCTTCACGCTGCAAGTCGCTTCTGTTACTTCTAGTGCCGTTCACCTCTACCATTTCCCGGACGGTACAAAAGTAGCTGCACACGCTTTTGTAGCATTTCGTTCTTCCCAGACACATGTGAGCCTGAATAACAGCGGCGGTCAGGTCTGGCTGCTTGATCCGCTCAACAACACTGTGACTACCAGTGCGCCATATGGTAAAGCAGCCGATGGTATGGCCTGGATGAATGGAGGCAAAACCTGGCACTGGACCGCGACACCGACGCCGAATGCCACCAACAAGCTATCTGCGGTAGCAGGTACTGCCACTGCCACCACCGCATCGGTCAAGGGCAAGCAGGTTACCAAAGTGGCGAGTACGGCATCCTCCGCCGCGAGCTCGACTAGTCCGGATCAGCGTGAGTTGGCCGCACAACCAGCCGCTATTCATCCGCTCACGCTTGCAGCTATTGTCATCGGCGCGCTACTATACGGTGCGTATGAATACCGCTATGACCTGGCAAATTACTACCAGCAATTCCGCCGAAACCGAACAGGTCGGCGCTGATCTCGGCGCGCGATTGCGCGGCGGTGAGGTAATTGAGCTGCGCAGCGATTTGGGCGGTGGCAAAACAACCTTGGTGCGCGGGCTCGCGCACGGAGCGGGTAGCCAGGATGCGGTCGCGAGCCCCAGCTTTACGATTAGTCGCGAGTATCAAGCAGGCGAACTGACACTGCACCACTATGATTTTTATCGGTTGGCCGAAGCCGGGCTTATGAGCCAAGAATTAGCCGATGTACTAGGCGATCCAAAGGCGGTTGTTATTGTCGAGTGGGCCGGTATAGTCGAAGATGTCTTGCCTGCCGATCGAATAACTATTGAAATAATCAGTACCGCCGAAGATGCGCGCCAACTCACCTGTATGGTGCCTTCAAGCCTGCAGTATATGAAAGGCGATAAGGCATGATGATACTTACCTTACGCACTGACAAACCAGAGGCCGAGCTGGCCTTGTACCAGGATGAGAAAAGAATTGCAGAGCTGACCTGGCTGGCTCACCGCCAACTCGGCACGACAATACACCATAAGCTACAAGAGCTTTTGGAGGTGAACCAGGCAACTCTGCAAGCGATTGATGGTATTGTGGCCTTTCGGGGCCCGGGTAGCTTCACTGGCCTACGTATTGGTTTGAGCGTCGCCAACGCCCTTGCCGATGGCTTGGAGATTCCGGTCGTTGGAAGCGGTGGCGCAGACTGGCAACAACTGGGTATCAAGCGGCTCAAAGCCGGCGAGCATGATGCGGTTGCTTTGCCAGAATATGGCGCTCCTGTTCATATAACGACACCGAAGCATTGACCCCATTCAGCATTCCAGCGTATATTTTAAGTAAGGATTTGCGAAAAACGAGAGACGTTACACTGCAATCCGCCACTTACACTTCAATTAATTCGATATTCAGACCCCTTGGAGAGCTAGAGACGTGATAGCGATTGCTCGGACCACCGGTGTCTGCTGATAGAAAGGAAAACTATGGATCCACTTGCCATCGTCCTGGCAGTTGTCGGACTTGGTGCTGGTTTTGGCGCCAATTCTGTTTTAACTCAAAGAAAAATCGGCTCAGCCGAGGATCAGGCTCAAAAAGAACTGAGCAAAGCAACCAAAGAGGCTAACAAGCTTTTGGCAGAGGCACGCGAAGAAGCCACTAAATTGAGTGATGCCGCCCGTAAGGATGAACAATCCCGTCGCCGCGAACTTAAAGATCTCGAAGATCGTTTAGTACAGCGTGAAAGTTCTCTCGATAAAAAACTCGATGAGCTCGACAAACGCACTGAGCGACTGCGCAAAGGTGAAGACGAAGTAGAAGACCTCAAGAATGAAATTCGTGATATCCGCGCTCGGCAGCAAGAAAAACTCGAAAAGGTCGCCAAGCTCACCAAAGCCGAAGCTGCCGAAAAACTCATGCAAATGACCGAGCGCGACATAAAGAATGATCTGACAGGCCTTATTAGTAAGTTACAAAACGAAGCGCGCGATAATGCCGAAGAAGCAGCTTCCCTCGTTATTGTGCAGGCTATGGAGCGAATGGCCTCGGAAGTGACCGCCGAACGAACCATTACGAGCGTAAAGCTCGAGGACGAAGAAATGAAGGGCCGTATCATCGGTAAAGAAGGCCGTAACATTCAGGCGTTGCAGCGGGCAACCGGTGTGGATATTATGGTAGACGACACGCCAGGATACATTGTGCTCAGCAGTTTTGATCCCGTCCGTCGTGAAGTCGCTCGCCAGGCGCTCGAGCTCTTACTCAAAGATGGTCGTGTCCACCCTGGTAGAATCGAAGAAGTCGTCGCCAAAGCCCAGAAGAACGTCGAAAAAGATGTCGTACGGGCAGGTGAGGATGCTGCTCGCGAAGTTGGGGTTATCGGTATTCCAAAAGAGATACTGCATCTCTTAGGTGAGTTACGCTATCGAACCAGTTACGGGCAGAATGTTCTTAAGCACAGCACCGAAATGGCACACATTGCCGGTATGATCGCGGAAGAGCTCGGTGCTAACGTCAAGACGGCCAAGTACGCTGCCCTCGTGCATGATCTGGGCAAGGCCCTGACCCATAAAATGGAAGGCAAGCACCACCACATTAGCGGTGAAATGTTGCGTAAATATGGCGCTCCCGAAGAAATTGCTTTGGCTGCCGAGCAGCACCACGATGATGTCGAAGCCACCACCACCGAAGCACTCATTATCCGCGTCGTCGATGCCATTAGCGCTTCCCGCCCAGGAGCTCGCAACATCTCTGCCGAGAACTTTGCCGAGCGCATGAAGGAACTCGAGAACATCGCCAACGGTTTTAGCGGAATAGAAAAGAGCTATGCCATTAGCGCCGGACGCGAAGTGCGAGTATTCGTAAAACCGCAACACGTCGATGACCTCACTGCCATTAAGCTGGCGCGCGATATTGCCACCAAGATTGAATCAAGCATGCAATATCCAGGCACTATCAAGGTAAATGTTATTCGCGAAACGCGAGCGATTGAATTTGCAAAATAGACCCCTACACGAAAGGAATCAACAATGACTCAACTGATATTCGAAGTCCACGGCGCCAGTTTTGACGACGATAACGGCGTTGCTTCAGGGTGGAACAGCGTACGTCTTAGCCAGCAGGGTATGGATCAAGCAACGCAGCTGGGCTCCCGATATGCGGCAACCCAGCTCGACGCAGTATTCTACTCAGATTTAAAGCGGAGTGAACAGACCGTGACTGTCGGGTTTGAACCCAATCCTCACAAAATGTATAGCGATTGGCGGCTGCGCGACTGCGACTACGGTGATATGACCGGCTCCCCAGTCTCCGAAGTAAACACGGCTATGCTGCAGCACATCACCGAGCCATTTGCCGGTGGTGAAAGTATCCAAGAGTGCGTTGAACGGGTGAAGAGCTTTTTAATGGACATACAAAAACATTTTGATGGCAAGACGGTATTGATTGTGGGTCATCCCGCAACCTTGCACGCCCTGCAGTTCCTTATTGGGCAAGTTCCTTTGGAGCAGTCAATGACACAGCCGTTCTCCTGGCAGCCAGGCTGGAAGTTTCAACTGCAATAAGCATAAGCTTTCTTGACAGTTTGCTAGCGAAGGTCATATAGTGACCATAACTAACGGGGTACGACGTATGGCAGAGCCAGAAATGCCGAATAGTTCTTTTTTAGCAGAACTGAGCGTGCCTGACGAAATACCCGATCCTATCGAATCTCTCAAAACGCTAGAGTTCAATAAATTATGTTTGCGTCTTTTTGATCTGGGGCTTGAGCCGACCGCAAGCCACTTTATGAGTGTGTATGTCGACGAAGACTGGACGAGAGTGTACTCCATGCCGCAACCTATCAAAATAGGAAAAGATAATTCACTGCAACCAGGTCAGCGAATTGTTATTAATCGACATCAGCGTAATGGCCTGGACGGAATCCCTGGCATACTTATTGATGACTTCGTGGTTCACTATGAGGCGGAGTCTGTTTTGCATTTTTCGAGTCAAATCTCCGCAAGCAGAATCGAAGAAGGCTTCCAGTGGCGCGTGGATGAGCAGTCTGGTCCTTTCTTGGTTAAGATGGTGGACACAGTAGAAATACACGAAGGGACAGCATATAACGAGCGGTATAATAGCCGACCAATTCTTGTTGATGTGAATGCTACGCAAGAATTGCATCGAGAGTTGGCTGTGTTGAGCCCTGCCTGTCACGACGAAATCCAAATTTTTAAACCGATATTTCATAAGAAGGACAACTGACCTCGCGAGTGGCTCTTTTTGTTGTACCATAGGAACATGAGAATATTGTATGTCGGTGATGTTATGGCCGAGCCAGGATTACGGCTCCTTGAAAATAAGCTCCCCAAGATCCGCGCTCAAAGAAATATTGATGTGGTGGTAGCGCAGGCCGAAAACCTCAGCGACGGCAAGGGGATTACGCTGCATGATTTTCAGAGACTACGGGCGGCTGGCGTCGATGCTTGCACGGGCGGCAATTGGACAATGCACCGCGAGGATATCTTCCCCGTACTCAGCGACCCAAACCAACCCATAGTCCGTCCCGCCAACTACCCCGAAGGTACGCCGGGACTGGGATGTAAGTATATAACGGTCGGCAATAAGGTGGTGATGATTGTCAGTATACTAGGCCAAATCGTCGGGCGTGATGCCGACAAGCCGGTCGACAATCCTTTACGCAAAATTGATGATATTCTGGCCTCAGCTAAACCGCATGATGTTTCGATTGTAAATTTGCACGGTGATTACAGTAGCGAAAAGGTGGTGTTTGGCCACTATGTCGATGGTCGCGTTACGATGATGGTCGGTGATCACTGGCATGTCCCGACGGCTGATGCCCGGGTGTTGCCGGGCGGAACGGCACACATGACTGACGTCGGGATGTGTGGTGTGCTCAATGCAAGCCTCGGTGTTGAGTACGAGAGTATTATTCCGCGTTGGCGAGACGGCAAACAAACGCGTAATGTTTTGGCCGAAGCGCCGCCGTATCAGTTTAGTGGATTACTTGTCGAGACCGACGAAACCAACAGTGTCGCCTCGGTTGAACATATCTACCAAATTTCCGACTAGTCAAGGTAGCAATATTACGTTATAATTACCCCTGTTTTCGGGGATTGGCGCAGTTGGCTAGCGCGCGCGGTTTGGGACCGCGAGGTCGAAGGTTCGAGTCCTTTATCCCCGACCACAGAAATAGGCTTCTCATACGAGGGCCTATTTCTATTTTAAGAATGTTTATTATTAGATAATGTCGCGAATGATTGCTTGTGGCTGTCGGACGTAATCTGTACGGGCTATACGTGCCCGTACGGGACGATTGGCTGGCTGCGTAGGCGCCTGGGCGGCTGCTTGTACGTTTTGGGCTACAAAGTCCAGTCCAGGCTTGCTATGTGACTTCCGGAGCGGGAGTACTGGCTCATCGTAGAGGTCAGCATATAGAACCTCTTCGGGCATGGTAGGAATTAGCGGTTGGACTGAGAACGCAGCAGCGCGATTGCGTTTGCGATTAGTGATCCACACCAAGAACACACCGATTTGATAGGTGATTATTATGGGAACCGACATCAATGCTTGGTTAACCGGGTCTGGCGTAGGGGTGAGGATGGCGCCCAAGATAAAGCTGCCGACAATGACATACCGCTCTAAACTCATTAGTTTCTTGGGTTTGAGCGGCTTGATTTTGTTAATAACCAGCATGATCAACGGCAATTGAAATAGTAATGCGCTGCCAGCTAGATAGGCGAGCACAAAGTTGAAATACTCGTTGGCGGTAATGAGTGACTTAATGTCACTACTGTGGAAGGTTGTCAGGAATTTTAGCGCACTCGGCAGGCTGATGTAGTAAGCCCCGATTATGCCGACTGCAGCCAAAGCAATCGAAAAAAACATTACCATCGCGATGTATCGCTTGGTGACGGCGTGCATGAGCGGGCTAAGAAATTGTATTATCTGATAAAGAATAATTGGCAAAGCCAGCACCACACCAAAAGACAGGCTCATCTTAATGACGAAACTGAATGCCCCAGTCGGTGTCGTGTAAAAGAGTGTTTGATGAAGCGGCTGCCGTAGTATATCGATAAGCCGATCGCTGACAGCAAAGCCAAGACAGCCGCCGGCCATTATCGCGGCGATGCTGTAAAACAGACGTTGCCGGAGCTCATGGACATGCTCGATAAACGGCTTGGCGACAGCGGCCGCTTGCTTGGCCAAGGGTGACTCCTTTTAGGGTGTGTTTATTGCTCTTTGGGTGTTTCTTTGGTGTCAGACTTCAGTGGGCCTTGCATGCCCTCACGCAACTCTTTCGCTGACTGTCCAATGCTGCGTGCCAACTTTGGTAACTTGGTGCTACCGAATAACAATAACAAGATAACCAAGATGATAATAAGTTCTGGTAATCCTAAATCGAACATAGCGTACTCAACTTTCCTTTTTTGCTTATGTATTTTTACTATACAATGCCGCTTATGCAATAGCAATGCTTATGCTATTCGCTAAGTTATCTGCACCCAATTTGTGCCATCCCAGCGGTACTGTGGCTTGATCACCCATTGTGTACCGTCCCATACCTTGAGAGCGGTGGGATTCGTTTGATCAATGGTATTTTCGAAGGTATAGAAAAGCCCGTCATCTTTCGAGAGTACGCCGGCGGTCACTTCGTTTGCATAGAACAGCCCGTCAGGCTTGCTCAATGAACCTGCGGTTGTCTCGAAGGCATAGAAAAGCCCGTTAGGAGTGGAGTCAGACGCGCCAGTAGATTCGTAGGCGTATAACAAGCCATTGGATACCGATAAGCTCCCTCCTGTTAACTCTGTGGCGTAGACGTACATTGCGCTACTACTAGCCATGATCTATGTCCAACTTGAAGCGACGGCTTTGATGACACTTGACCGAAGTTGTACGGCTTCGGCTGCTCCAACCGTACGTCTGACGTAAAGGGTGCTAGAAGTCGTACCAGCTGCAATATTGCCAATGACTAGTGGGGAGGTAAAGGAAACGCCGTCGGTGGAAAATGTTAGCCCCATTCCGCCGCCGTTGGTGTCATCTTGTGATAGGGTTACGTTGTTTGCTGTTTGAGTACTATTCCCGTTCTTCAGTCGAAACTGCTTGGTAAGAGTTGTTCCTTGTGACATATCGGCAAAGTCAAAATATGCCGCATCAACTTCTTGATCGAGGGTAGGGTGCCAAGCCCTAAGGCGATTTGGATTTTCTCCTTCTACGACTGAGCCGTAGAGATGCATCGCATGCCAGTTCATGCTACGGCTGCCGGCAGAGCTGTTCCACGAAAAGTTAAATCTAAGTCCTTTTATTCCTGTGGTAGAAAGAGGGTTTATACCACTGCGCCATGTCGGTGAGAGCGCGCTCGCAAAATTCCAATTCGCAGCGATTTGTGTCCAGGTGCCGCCAAAACCATCGACCGTATCGTACGATACATCTACCGATTGTGCGTTGAGATCGCTGTAAGATTCAGCACCATAGAAAAAGTAACCATCGATATTTCGGAGTTCTGGAAAGACAAAGGTGTAGTGGCGACCGTTTACGGTGGTGCTTTCGTTTGTAGTTGTAAAAACACCAGAGTTGTCGTGGTCATTTAAATCGGCGAGATAACTCGTGAGGTCGGTAATAGCACCTGCTGAGTTGCGATAAATTAACATCGTACCGTCAAGGTGGTGAGCAAAGCGCCTGCCCGGAACATCTGGATATGATCCTGCCATTTTTATTCCTCTTATGTTTCCTTAATCATACCCTATACGGCTATGTAATGGGTACCCATGATGTACCATCCCAACGATATTGAGGTTTGACCACCCACTGGGTGCCGTCCCATACTTTCAGTGCCGTTGGATTCGCCTGGGTCACGACGTTTTGATACGAGAGGGTGGTGGCCACTTTTGATTTACTGAGCTTAGGACCAACCGATTGATACGAAACAGCGTAAGCAACTGGAGATAGCACTGGCTTGGCGCCAACCGATTGATACGAAACAGCATAGGCGTTCCTTGAAGGAACTGGCTGAAAACCAATAGATTGGTACGATATTGCATAGGCAGTGGAAGAGGGGGTTAGCTTAGGACCAACCGATTGATAGGAGATCGCATACGCTACCTGGCTCATCTAAACTAGCTCCAGGAGGTGGCCGTAGCCGATAAATGTGCCGCCTGAACCTGTATCGGTTCGCTTAAGCCTACCGTCGTTTTTGCATATAGAACAGAAGAAACAGTACCGGGTGCTAAGTTACCGATCCCTAAGTTATTACTGTAGTTGACACCATCAGTCGAAAAGGTTACTTGCATGCCAGTGGAAACATCAAGGGAAGATACGGTAATGCTATTGGCGGTCTGTGTAGCTGAGAGATTTTTGAGGTGAAACGTTTTAGTCTGGGTTGCGCCTTGGGCAAGATCGCCATAGTCAAAATAAGCTCCACTGCATTCCTGGCTGAGGCTTTGGTCCCAAAAAGCTAAACGATCGGTATTAGCGCCGGCTTGTATTTGACCATACAGGTGCAGTGCCAAGATACGGGTGATTTTGTATTGGCTATAACCACTGTTATGAGGTGTAAAGTTAAAACGTAACCCTTTAACGCCGGAGAGGGAAAGAGGCTGTATTTGTGATCGATAGTTAGGTAGCAGATTGTTGCCGTAGTAATACAAAAATGGATTTGCAATGCCAGTCCAGGTACCGTCTTGCCCGTCTGTGGTATCAGTCGAGTAATACGACTGACCGGCCGTAAGGTTATACCAGTCAACATTCAGAAAATAACCTGTTAAATCGCGCGCTTCTGGAAAAGCCACAATAAGATCTGTCGAAGCTTCGGCAAAGGAACCAAGTTCGTAGTAATCGGTATCTTCGTCATTCAGCAGATTTGCATTGCTTGAAATGTCGGTTATAACACCAGTATTATTGTTTTTGAGCGCGATGTACGTACCATCAGAATCGATAGAAAAACGGTTGCCAGGTACGTCTGGATAAAATCCTGCCATGTTTATATCCTTTAATTGCTTATGTTTATTCTACACGAAAAATATCTGCATCAACCACTATGATATTTGCACCCAGCCGGTACCGTCCCATACATAATATGGTTTAGCGGTCCACTGGGTGCCATCCCATACTTTCAGGGCCGTCGGGCTGCTCGTTGCCGAGCTAGCAACGTTTTCATAGCTATACGAAAACCCTGCGTCGACCATTTGAGGTTGAGAAATAACGATATTTTCATGGCTATACACATAACCATCAGGAACGGCAGTTGCCTGGAGGAGTTTAATGTCCTCGAAGCTATAGCTATAAGCCTCCGAACTTGTCGTCGGTTGAGGGTACGTTATCCGTTCGTAACTGTAGACTAAACCGTCGGGTACCATGTCGTTGCTCTAGGTCCAGGAACTTGCGGCGGCCTTAAAGTATGCGGCTTGCATGCGAAGTGGTTCGCTTGCCGGGACGGTTCTTCTTACATACAGAACTCCAGTAACCGCGCCTGGCGCTAGATCTCCGAGAGACAAACTTGGCGTATACGTTATATCGTCGCTAGAAAAATCGACCGACATAGCAAAAGTTTCGGTGCCGGCCGTCAGCAAGATACTATTTGCCGTCTTTGTGCCGGAGTTATTCTTGATTCGAAAGGTCTTGGTCTGGCTAGTTCCTTGTACCAAATCTCCCCAGTCAAACCATGAGCCTCCAGTGGCATTATTGTTAACTGGCTCCCAGAAAATTAAGCGATCTGGATTGGAGCTACTCGGTATATCCCCGTACAGATGTATGTTAGCTGGTCGTATTCCGCTACTGCCAAAGTTAAATTTTAGACCTTTGACAGAGCCAGCAGAAACAGGATTTATTTTTGTGCGATAGCTCGGGAGGGTGCCACCAGTCATATCACGGGCCCATGGGTTTACTATAGTGGTCCAAGTACCATCTAGGCCAGTGGTCGTATCGCTAGAGAACTGTAGAGACTGAGGCCCAACTCCCCACATGTCATTGAAATAGTAACCACTTAGATTACGAAGCTCCGGGAAAATAAAAAGAAATGATTGGCCGCTATATTGGGGATAATCACCGTCCTCGTCGTTAAAAGATGCTGCGCCAGATGTTATGTTGGTGAGTGTGTTCGTAGAATCGATGATGTAAATAGCTGTCCCATCAAGGTGGTATGCAAATCGATTGCCTGGTACGTCAGTGTAAAATCCTGCCATGGCCTATGTCGCAATCCAGACGTCGCCAACATTCGGGCTTGTCGGTGCGGTGCTACTGACGGTTACTTTAGCAATGCCATCACCCGTGATAAAGGAGCCTGACGCAACCGTATTGATGGCATCTTGGGTAGTACTATCAAAATCACTACTTGGAATCCCTCCTGCCGGCTTCTGGTAGGCAGAGTCTGCATTAGACAGGCTAGTCTGTACGGTAGAGCTGAGGTCTGTGGACGGTATCCCGCCAGCCGGCTTGGAGTATGCAGCGTTGGCTTTTGTAAGATCAGCTTGCACGGCACTTGTCATATCAGTTGCCGGTATACCACCAGCTGGCTTTACGTAGGCGTTATTGGCTTTAGTTAAGTCCGACTGTACGGAGCTTTCTAAATCTGTCGAGGGTATGCCACCGGCCGGCAGGGTATATTTTCCGGCTAAAGTACTACTGAGGTTGGCAATTTTGCTCTGAGCGATATTGGCGCCAGCCGCTACTTTTGAGTCGTCAATAGCCCCAGATTTGAGCTGACTTGCCCCGACCGTCGAAGCCTTGAGCGTTCCGTCGGTACCATGACTTACGGCTAAGTAGTCGTTGAGAACTGATCCCCAGGTGCCATCATCGCCGCCGGGAGTAGGTAATCGTGCCACGTTGTTTTTGCCTTTTTTATGCTAATGCTTATTTTACGTAATAAAGATACGGTGGTCAATCAGCGATTACTACTTAATAGGAAGACCCCAGCCCATGTACAAAATTGTCGTGGTGATGTTTACGTAGAGGAAGTCAACATCATCTTGGCTCAGTACATCTAAAACGCCAATATTAACGAGCGCCATGCTGCTCGTTACATCCTCAGTGTATGTTGTATAACCGGTATTAACGTATGCATACGCCACTGCCGCACTTGCCATATACTATGCCCAACTCGCTGCATCTGCATAAATCCGTACTGCCCACGGGCCGAGCACGGCATTTGACGCAATTATTTCTTTAACGGTAAGTACGGGAGATATGGCACCTGGGGCCAGATTGCCGAGGCTTAAACTAGTCACGAATGTTACGCCGTCGGAAGAGAGTGTATGCATCGATACGACAGTCGGTGTCGTGTCGGTCAGAGCTTCACGATCGACCGATACTGTTTGGGCTGTGAGCGACGGGGAGAGGTTTTTGACTCGAAAAGTCCGCGTATCAGTCATGGTGCGAGCTTTGTCACCAAAATCAAACCACGCTCCAGGTAATTCTTGATCGAGGGTAGGGTGCCATAGAGCTAGTCGGTCGGGGTTTTCACCGGCCGTAATATTGCCGTAAAAATGCACAGCTCGCCAGTTTACATTGGTGCTAGCGCCACCTTGTGTCCAATAGAAGCGGATTGCTTTGATCCCAGATAGACCTGTCACTGGCTGGATATTTGTACGGTAGTCGGGGATTAACGCAGTACTGGATAGGGCTGTAAAGCTTGCATAGGCTTGGGTCCAGGTGCCATCTAAAATATTCGTCGTGTCGGTGCTCCATGCTACCTGTCCCACATTTGGGTCGCCCCAACCGTTGTAGTTAGCAATAAACATGGCGGTAATATCTCTGAGTTCTGGAAAAATAAAGCCGAGCCATTTTCCGGAACCACCAGACCACAAACTATTTCCTTCGTCGTTCAGAGCTGTCACATTGGCGGCAGAAAGCTGACTAATAGAGTTTGCTGTATCTACCTTAAATACCTGTGTGCCGTCTCGGTCGTAGGGCATTCGCGGTGCTGGTACGTCGGGATAAAACCCTGCCATTTTACATAACCTCCACTTGAATAGTTAAGTCTGTGCCAGCTGTGGTTGCACCAATTTGATCAACATCTATAGTCAAATACTCACCCGGCGCTACGGTATTGATGTCGATAGCAGTAACATTGCCGGAAGTATTGGTGCTATCAGCAATGGTTGGCCGGTTGGCTTGAGTCGTGAATATGGTATTACCATTTTTGTTGATGTCGATAATGATGGCTGCGCCAACTGGGGCCGTTCCCACCGACGCCCGTACGCCACTAATTGTCCAGGTTGACCCCATGTCGTTATAGAGGCGAAGTGCTCCGGTGAAGGTCGTAAGACCGCCGAGGAATGAAAAAGGAAGCACTTTGGTGATGTTTGAAGTAACGAGCTGACCGGGAATAATTTTGCCAGTTCCGTCCAGTTGCGCTACACCATTGGCGACGCCTTTTTCAGAGCTACTAATTTTACTCGATAATCCCGGTACGGTAGGTGCTGTGGCGGAACCCCCGAGATCACCGGCTAGCTGTATGACTCCCAAGCTGCTGGAGGTTGCGCTGGTGGCGCTGATAGTGCGGTCGGCGCTGAGGTCTCCACCACCGGTTAGCCCCGTGCCGGTATTGATAGTACGCGTCGAAGAAAGTTTACTAGCGAGATCGGTACTGAGATTGGCGATTTTGCTTTGCGAAATAGAGGCACTGGCGGCGATTTTACTATTATCGACGGCACCAGTTTTTAACTGGCCGTTGCCCACCGAATTGTTGGCGAGCGAGCCATCAGTGTTATGGGAGACGGACAGGTAAGAGTTAAGTACGCTCCCCCATGTGCCGTCATCGCCACCAGGTACCGGTAATCTAGCCATCTGTATTTTGCCTAAGCATAAGTTTTATTATTACCATAAGTGTAGGTGAAACAGTGGTGGCAGGTCAAGCAAGTGACCTCATGTTTGTTAGACTGCTGGTACATAAATGCGTGCGAGAGTCCCTTGGCCTTCTTTGGAGTCGAGGGTGATGTCGCCGCCCAGATAGTGCGTAATGAGCTTTGCGAGGTACAGGCTAAAGCCCAGTCCTTCGGTGTTGAATGTTTCGGCCGACTCAGCGCGAGAGAATGGCTTGAATAAGCTCGCCAACTGCTGTTTTGACAGCCCGGGGCCGGTATCTTGGATTTCGAGATGGAGATTATTGGGGTCCTTGCCGTCGCTTACTACCCGCACCACACTATCTTCGGTAGAGAACTTTACAGCATTATTAATTAATGCGTCGACCACCATGTGCAATAAATCTTGGTTTTGTTGGAGTGTGCGTTCTTGGTCGAAGTCCACCTCAATTTTCACACCCTTTTGTTTCGCCAGTTCGAGATTGTCGGTGACAACTTGGTGAATTAATTGACTACTCGGGAATGCTATCTTTCCAAGCTGTACTGCTTGGGCCTCAAGTTGCGATGCGAGACGGAATTTTTCGGCAATGTTTTGCAATTGGCCAAAACCAGGTTGGAGCTTGCTGACGTCTTTGCCTTGCTGCTGTAGGGTACTCAGCGATGTGCCGAGCTGCAACACGGCATCGTTCATGGTAGTTGCGATGCCTTCGATAAGTTCTGAGCGGGCATGATCAAGCTCGCGCTGTTCGTTTAATAGGCGAAGCTTGTCTTGCTTATTGGCGCGCTTAATCTGGCGAGCGCGAAATCGGCTGACAAACAACTGCACTAACAAAGCGGCCAACCCCAACTGCACGAGGAAATCAATAATACTCGGCGAGATTACCTGAAAGTCTACCAACATAAACTGGATGGCGATAATTAGCAGTACGCCGATGCTGGCTGGCACAAGCACGGCAGGACTAAGTAGTGAGCGCAACGGGCTTTGTACTCCGGCGGTCGCAGGAGACGGCATGGCATTAAATACCTTATTCTCGCTTAGTTTCGTTAGCATGGCTTCGGCGGGATCTTGTATGTAAGCTATCTGTTGTTGCAGTGCTGATACATCTTCGGCCGTCAGCGTCTTGAGAGATTGCAGTAGTTCGAGGTTGCCCTTAATAATTGTCAGGGGGGTGCGCAAATAGTGGGATGCCAGCATCATAAAGTTTTCTTTCTCGAGCGCTAGCTCTTTTTCTCGTTTGCTAGTGTCGGCGATGACGGCAATTCGGCGCAGTTCGTGCTGCGTTTGCCAGAAAAGGCGAATTATGAGCAGGAGGGCCAGTAAAAATATGAGGTATGGAAAGCTGTATGCTACCGGAGCTGGCACGGTTGCTATGGCACGACCGATGGATTGGTATACTTCACCACCGAAGTCCTCAGGAGTTATACGATGTTCTATAGGCGGTTTTGTCGAACCACCCGATGATGAGTTGCCGCCACTGCTTGTTCCGCCGGTGACTGGATAGTTCGTCGGGCTTTGATCTTGATTATCTTGTGATGGTTCTTCGCTAGTCGGCTCGGTAACTGGTTCCGATGTCGTGTTGGTAGGCTGATCTGCTGGAGGCTCCGGCGCAGGGTCTGTGGTAGTAGGTGGTGGAGTAGGTTGGGACGGTGGATTGCTTACCGGACAACTGCCGCTATAGGGGCAATCGCCATAGATGCCACTGCCATAAGGATCGGCATGCGCCACTACACTCATCCATGAGAGGCTGAGTGTCAGAACGGTCAGCACAAGGCTGAGACGAAAGGCGCGGAGCAGCTGCACTATATTATCCTTACTTACCGTATGCGCTGGTGCCGTAGCCGTACCCTGTTTGGGGACGGGCTGATTGGGAAGTAGGGCGATTGATGCCATGCTGCAGACTTTGTACGAGATGTGTGATGCCCACGA
Organism: uncultured Candidatus Saccharibacteria bacterium; assembly: GCA_963800205.1. GTDB lineage: Bacteria > Patescibacteriota > Saccharimonadia > Saccharimonadales > UBA4665 > UBA6224. The sequence goes on along the minus strand of CAWCZQ010000005.1, from coordinate 404,576 downwards.
AACTTAATAGTGCAACACCGACGCACTGTAGAAATTCCTGGCGCGTAACTTCTTGTTGCATCAAGCGGCTAATACTGTGTAATTCAACCATTTTTTTGAACCTTTTTGTTTTTTGGTACTAAAAATATATTAGCACAAGCATCAAGAAGTTTCGCAATATTTTTTTCGCACATTTCAGGTCGACTATTGATAACTAGGTAGTTTTCTTATTTTCTCATGATCTCACTGCAAGCGTATGTATCTATAGTATTGCAGTCGCCCCTGAACTTCGATATTGTACAATTGTAAATTTCGGGGTGTGGCGCAGTCGGCTAGCGCGCAGCGTTCGGGACGCTGAGGTCGGAGGTTCAAGTCCTCTCACCCCGACCAAAGTAGTCATTAATACACCTCACCACCCAGAGCCTAATGGCTCATACTAAGGGGTCCGGTTTTTTCGGGACTAGGGGCATAGCCGAACCCTAAGGACAGATATATCGTGGCGATTGCTAAATGCAGAAAGTTATCGGCGTTGTTTACCGAAAATATTCCTAGCACCGTGTCGCCCTGCACAAAGCCGATAACGGTAAGAAGTACATAGAACATTCCAAATATCTGAAAATACGAGCGGGCAAATAGCTTGCTCGTGCTGGCCGCCAGTGCAAACACTCCCGAAACGAGGTGGATAACGTTGTGCGACAGCCCGACAATAAATATCCCTAACAGCAGCGGGGTACCACTATTATCCGGGAGTGTCACAGACGGCACAAAGCCAAGCAAGCCCATGAGTATTAATAAAAATCCTATCCACATGGTTAATCGTGTCAACATCGGGACGCTCCTGTCGTACTGTTATTGCAAAGGTTGATATATACCAGGGCTGTCATGTACGGTCCTATGCCGCCTTACTGGGACTTCTTCTTTTCCTTTTTCTTCTCTTTTTGCTTTGTTTGCAGTTCGGCTGCTTTTTTGTCGAGGGAGGTAAATAAACTTTCGTCGTTGCTCATGGAATCTCCTAGATTACGTTAGTAGTGTAGAGAGATGCTTTTATAGCGGCAGTATAGAATTTTACTGTAGCAATTCCTGTACAATACGCTCATGCAGATCATCCTGACCGCGTTGGTTGTACTTCTTTTGTTATTGATCAACGAGTGGTGGTGGCGTGGTAAGTCTCACGGAGAGGCTAGCCGCAAATTTATCCATATCACCGTCGGTTCTTTTGTGGCATTCTGGCCGCTGTTTCTGAGCATGGCAGCAAATTATATTTATGAGCATTGCATTTGTGGTCACGGTCGCGACCAGCAAGCGGCTGCAATTATTCCAGGCTATTCATACCGTCCAGCGTCCAACCTATGGCGAGTTATTCTTTGGTGTTGCAGTCGGCGCGGTGGCGCTCATTACGCATCAGCCGGCCATATACGCGGCAGCACTGCTGCATATGAGCTTGGCCGATGGCTTGGCGGCGATTATCGGCAGTCGATTTGGCCACAAGAATAGTTACTTTATTTTCGGCCTCAAAAAATCTCGCTATGGGACGCTGACATTTTTGGTTGTATCGTTGGCGATTCTCTCGTGGTTTAACCTAACCCAACACACAAACCTAGGATTATGGATGGCAGTGATAGCAGGCGGCGCTACGATACTGGAGAATATAGCCGGCAAAGGATTTGATAACTTGGTAGTGCCAATATTCGTGGCAGGTTTGTTAGTATTGGCGACGTAGCTAATCTTCGAGGACTTTTATGCGGTGAGCACGAAGTGCGTTGAATATCACCACCACATCAACGACTTCCTGCAGGATAGCACCGAGTACCGGCGTAAATTTACCTGTCGCGAATATCGCCATCAGCCCCACGCTTATGCCAATACCGATTAAGATACTTTGCTTTGCAATCTTAAGGGTGCGTTGTGACACCGCAATAGCGCGTGCTACATAGGTAAAGTCGTCGGGCATGACTACTACGTCGGCAGATTCACTGGCGGCGGTGCTTCCGCGCGCGCCCAGCGCGATACCTACATCGGCTGCAGTAAGGACTGGCGCGTCATTCACACCATCACCCACAAAGGCAATGGGACGCTCCTCGATGTGCTCAATGGCTCGCAGTTTGTCGCCCGGCAAAGCCTCGGCCTGGAATTCGGTGATACCGACTTTTTTGGCAATGACCTTGGCGACCGCATTATTGTCGCCGGTAAGCATGAGCATGCGGGTGACGCCAAGCTTAGTGATTTGCTGGAGAGTTTTTTTAGTTTCGGGGCGGAGTTCATCTTCGAATGTAATGACACCAGCGAGTTTATTGTCGACTGCAACGTAGGCAGCGGTCTGGGTGATGCTCGCTTTCTTGAAGGTTGCGGGAAGCTTTACACCATTCTCTTCCATGAAGTCGAGCCGGCCAACTAGTACCGCCTTGCCCTTAATCTGCGCTTTCAGTCCATGACCAGAAGTTTCGCTCACGTGCTTCGCTTTGCCGTACTTGAGTTTTTTCTTGTCGGCGGCGGCGACAACTGCCTGGGCTAAAACGTGGTTAGAGCTTTGCTCGAGGCTGGCTGCCATGCTGAGGACCTCGGTTTGCTTGTAGGCGTTATAGGCAGTAACGGCAGCTACTTTTGGCTTGCCAATGGTTAGTGTGCCGGTTTTGTCGAAGGCCATCGTCTGTACGTCGGCGAGTTTTTCGAGCGAGGAGCCGTTCTTGATAATAATGCCGTACTTGCTGGCTCGGCTCATACCACTAATAAAGGCGATAGGCGCAGCCAACAGTAGCGGGCAGGGCGTGGCCACGACGATAACTTCTAGAAATCGAATAGCATCGCCGCTGATGTACCAAACAGCACCGGCGATCGCAAAGGCGGTAATCGTAAAGGGTACACTGTAGCGATCGGCCAGTCGCACAAAGGGTGCTTGGCTCTCTTGGGCGGCACGCACTAGCTTAATAATCTGCTCGTACTGACTGTCTTTGGCGCTGTGCAAGGCCCGTACGGTTATGGCGCCGTCGATGTTAATAGAGCCACTGAGTATTTCTTGGTCAACCTTTTTTTCTTGTGGCAAGCTCTCGCCGGTCAGGCTTGATTCGTCGAAGCTAGCCTGGCCCTCCAAAATAACGGCATCTACCGGCACGACTTCGCCTGGTTTGACGATGAGCTTATCGCCAGCTTTTACATCGACAGCTTTTACATCTGTGACCTTACCTCCCCGAAGAATGTGCGCTACCTGAGGTGCTCGAGTAAGCAGAGCATCCAATTCGGAACGGGCACGATGCTCGGCGTAATCTTCTAGCGATTCGCCACCGGTCAGCATTAGGACCACAATTATTGCAGCCCAATATTGATGCAGTAGCACAGAGGCAATGATGGCGGTGAGCGCCAATATATCAAGGCCGTAGGCACCATGTCGGAAGTCTTCCCACATACCCATTATTAGTGGTACGACCGCGACGAGTGATGCGATACCAAGCACCCAGTGCGATGCCGTGTGCAGGCCTAGTATGGCCAGCACGCCACCGATTATTGCCGCGATGGCGGCAAAACTAAACTGTTTATAGTGCCACAAGAACTGTGCCAGTCGTTTCATTAATTTCTCCATGCTTGTTTTATTGCTTATCCCAGTATAACAAGATTGCAAAAGTAGCTAGAAATTCTACTGATAGCTTACGGTTTTTCTTGCTACGTGAACCCAATGACCCTTTTCTTTAGTGTTAGGCGACACAAGTTTCCAGTTCTTCAGAGTGCGGCAAAGAGAAATCAGCTCGACAAGTGCAAGGAACGGTAGAAGGCAATAGATTACAGGAGAGAGAAATATAAGTTGAAATTTATCTTTCCATTTTTCGTCCTCTGTGGCAATGAAATTAAAGATCAAAAAGCAACTCATAATAATGAACGCAAGGGCTATCGAAGAAGCGTTACTATATATAAATCCTACATAAATTATAGTAGCTATGAAGAACGGTTCAATAAGTAGGTAAACTTCTCCGAGTAGAGCGGAAGGCAACTGAAACCACGCTAGAAGTTTACCGTGTCTTTTGTGCCTTGTTAAGAAAAGCTTTTTATATCGCAAGAATGCCTGCATACGTCCTTGTTTCCAACGCGTACGCTGCTTAACCAGCTCCCCGAACGAAAGTACGGGTTGCGTAGTAGTCTGTACATCAGAAGCAAAAACTACTCTATAAGCTTTGTTACCTCTTGATACAACCTTCATTGATAGGTCGATGTCCTCAGTAATTGTATTTGTCCTGTAACCAGAAACCTGGCTCAGGGTACTCCGTCTGTACACGGAACCCACCCCTCCAATAATGTACTCAATGTTGAGTTGCGTCAGAGACCTCTTCATTCTGTAAGAAAGAAGATATTCTACTCTTTGTATTAAGCCCAGCCATGAGTCATTCGCATCTAAACGAACACTGGAGGCTACACCTTTCACTCTTTTGTCGTCAAAATATTTAACAGAGTTTTTCAGAGAATCTTTGGCAATAGTTGCGTCCGCATCTAATACCATCACTAGCTCCCCCGAACTGGCTTTTATCCCTGTGTTTAATGCGGAACCCTTACCTGAATTTGGTTGTGTAATTAATCTTATGTTTGATCTGCTAAACCTTCGTTGTAGGTTTTCCACGACTTCTATCGTTCTGTCGGTTGAACCATCGTCTATTACAACAATCTCCTTTTTCCTGTAATTTGCAGCCAAGACAGACCTTATCGCGCGTTCTATACAAGCCTCTTCGTTATATGCAGGAATTAATATACTGAAGCTGGGCCAAGTTCTTTTCTTTTGAACTAGGTTTTTTCTATGGTTTCCTACATCATATATATCCGCAGCAATCATGAAAATTGCCAGGCGAAAAAGGTTTAGCAGGCCTACTACCATAATCAAGAAGCCAAGCAAGCTAAGCATTAGTGTGTCTTCCTTACTGTGACTAATGTGAAGTTCATTAAGTGCCGATTTTGATACCATTCACCTGTGCACGTGAGAACAGTTAGTCTGGGACTTCCTTTATATTCAAATAAGGATGTGTCAGTTGGTTTTACTACTTGATTAGAGGTAAGCCTATAAGTAAAAGTGTAGTGGTTTTCTGTATAGACTATTGCGAGTGCGCCTGTATTTAGCTTTTCGGTTGACTTAAATACTTTGCGGTTATTATGACCATATATCAGCGTCATGCCCGAACGATTATTAGCTGGCCGAGTTTGCGTTGCAAACTGAGCCTTGTCAGAAGTGAGTAACCATTGTCTACTATCTTGATAGTATTCACCAAGAATGACAGGAAGTTTCAAGTCAAGGGACGGAAAATAAATACTTATAGGTATACCTTCTCGATATGTGCTTATGCTTTCTATATTTGTTTCACTCTGAACTATCGCTATATTTTCTTTAATAGCTAAGGAATGCCCATAGCTGTTAAGAATGAATAACGAGATTACAAGTATGTATATTGGCAGTACTAATAAAACCTTGCTAAGCATGGCGATTTTTCTTTCAGCGGAGGATGAATGCTAACGATATAACTTACGGTAAAGGCGACTCGTGGTAAAACTAATTGTGACAAGAACACCGATTGCTATCACCACTAATACAGCGAGGTGCATAAAATTGTTACCTCCTGTGGAAGGCAATACCGCAATACCGGCAGTTGTTGTAGTTGCGCCTAGGACATTTCCTGTTGAGTTTCCAGACATAATAAAGAGCTCCCAGTTAATTTGTCATTAAATAATAAACTAAAATAGTAAATAAATCAATACTAGTGCATAGATATTTATTGTTTACGTTTCCCGCTGTGGACATACACCGTAACAGAAGCAAGCCTCAACGGCTGGACGCTAAAGAATGCTACTTGTGGAGAGGGAGTCGAAACAAGCTTGGTAGGCGGCATGTTAACGGTCGTCGTCGAAGCTGGCGCCAGCATTACCTGTACTTTCGTAAATAGCAAGAATCCACAGGGTCATGTATTGGGCACTTCGACTCTCGTGAATACCGGCGATAGCGCCGTACTAAGTTTGCTAGCTGGCCTATTGCTCATAACAACGGCTGTTGGTGTACGATTTTCGTACCGGCATTCCTCTAGTCGCTAACACCAAAAATACTCAATTATGAGCCCCTCGGATAAGCACCGGGGGGTTTATTTTTATGGCTTTATCCACTGGTAAGAAAAAATCGGGGGGTATTGTGAAAATTCAGGTTTTACTCAGTATTTAAAGAGAGTAGTTTTAACACACAACAAAAAGGTGGAGGAAAAGGGCAATAGGGTAGTGCTCGATTTTCTTCCTCGACTCTATTAAGTAACAAACGAGAAGTAAGGGAGAGCTTATGAAAAGAAGACTCATCGCATCATTGCGCATGATGATGGCGATTTTTGTTGCATTGTTTGCGACCAATTTCGTCCCTGTCGGTGCCGTGTATGCTAACGAATTAAATACGCAAGACAAAAAACAGTGCGCAGACACGTCCTTAAGACTGCCTGATGAATCAAAAAACAAGTGTGAAGATGATTCTCCGGTACCTGGGGATAATGGCGACGTTAAAATACATAATAAAGGCGTCGACTATGGTGACCAAAGGGACGAGCCTAAGGTTTGTGAGTTTTACTTAGATGCGTTTAATTTTGACACCTTAGAAAAAGTTTCATGGTGGATAGCTACCAAACCAAAAGAGGGTAACTCTCCCGTAAAATCGGGTGACATAACTCTTTCGGATGGCTATGGCCATACAGACAATATGACCTTGCCAGAGGGGCAGTATAAATTGCATTGGACGTTTGAGGGCGAGCATGGCAGCGCTAAGCACAAAGTCTTTAAAGTTGAGTGTGAGTCGTCTGCTACGGAAGTTAGGGCTTCTGGGCCGTCGAGTACTCCAATCACCTGCGATGAAGCTGGCAGCTACACCCTCCCTGACGACGAAGGGGTGATGTACTACGTCGACGGCGAATATACTTCTGAAGGAACATACGACGTTACTTCTGCTACCACCCTAAAGGTGACGGCAGTAGCCCAGAAAGACTACCAACTAAAAGGTAGAACTTCTTGGACTCTGCATTTCAAGGACGCCAAGCATTGCGAAGAAATAGTCCGAGCTGAAGCTCCAACAATGAAAGATATAACTTGCGAAGATGCTGGTAGCTATACTATACCGAGCGTCGAAGGCGTGCAGTATATGGTAGAGGGCACAGCGGTATCCGCAAATACATACCCAGTAAGCGATGCTCAAACGGTGCACATCACAGCAAAAGCAATGGAGAACTATAAGCTTATCGGTCAGCACTCTTGGAACCTTCACTTTAAAGAAGCCAAAAACTGTGAACATCACGAAGGTGGTAAAGGTTCAATAACGATAAAGAAAGATGCCCAACCAGATAGTAATATCGAATTCCGCTTTAAGGCAGGAGGAGAAGGGCTACGAGACTTTGGTTTGCGTGATGACCGAAAGGAAGGATTACCTTCTAAAACTTTCGATCATTTGAAGTCTGGTGAATACACCGTACGAGAAACAGCCAGAGAAGGCTGGTACCTCAAAGATGTGACATGTACGGGTAATAGCGAGACTCACTTTAACGATAAGACTGGTATCCTATCCATTAAGCTCGGCAACAAAGACCACGAAGAAGACCGAACCTTTACGAGGAATCACAATGAAGACAAGGACCAGCATGTTGTCTGTACCTTTGTGAACAAGAAGAAAGAGCATCAGCCACCACAACAATACGGCACGATTGTTGTGCACAAGAAAACGATGCCCAAAAATGACAAGACCGTATTTAGTGCTCGAGTAATGGGTGAAGCCAACTATGAAGACGGCGACTCCTCACATCGAGATACGCTGCGGTCAAGTCACCATCACACAGCCTATAACCAGACTAAAGCATTTAGTACAGAAGATGCCGCTCGGTTCCGTGTACCACTAAATTCACGCACCAGCTACAGCGTTACAGAACTGCCAAAGACAGGATGGAAACAAGTCGGCGACATAATGTGTACTTGGGCACACAATGACCACGACGAACACGATCGTTTGAGTTTCCGATCCGATAGAGATCACGCCAGCTTAGATGCAAGCAACCTCCGGCTTTCGGAGCGACACCAACGAATCGATTGTTGGGTTACCAATAAGAAACTGGCTAGCCTTACCATCGTCAAGCAAGTTACTACAGCTCCTAGTACACAGGTATTTGCCTTTACGACGACCGGAACTGGTCTAAGTAATTTCTCTCTCGACGATAACGATGCTTCGGCACTGTCGAACAGCAGAACTTTTGCAAACTTAGATGAGGGCGAATACACAGTCACGGAATCCCAGCTAGCTGGATGGAATCTAGCGGGTGTTACGTGTAGTGATGGCGCTACCATGGCACTATCGAGCAGGAAACTATCGGTAACCTTGGCTGCTGGCGATAATGTAACCTGCACATTTAACAATGCTGCGACTGGGGGACGTGGTGGCGACACGCCAGAAACTCCCACACCTCCTACCACTCCTCAGACGACGCCGACTGCAGGTGGACAGGGTGGAGGCTTTGTTCTTGGCTCGGCCACAGTTAGCTCCACTGGCGGAGAAACCTTAGTAAACACCGGCGATAACTCACTACTGAGTATCGTTGCTGGCTTCATGCTCATAAGCTTGGCGCTGGGTACGCGGTTTGTTTCTCGGCGACAGCTAAAGCTAACCTAACAACATAAAACTACCCCCGATAGAGACCTCGCCTTAGAGGTCTCTATTGTGTTCATAAACAGACTCATAATTAAGTAAGCTTTAAGTTTGGTTTCCTATGCTAAGCCTAACCATTACTAAACAAACGGAGAATTCATGCAGAATTCGTATAATCATCAAGCTCGAGTGCGATTAGTCGCCACCTGCCTAACACTCGTCGTAATTGCGGGTGCGGTGCTGTTTACTGATCACCTAAAATCAGAAGAGGCCGAAGGCGGTTCTATGTCGATAGCCGGCACTACGAGCCAAAATGCATCCACAATGTCGCGCAATGCCCCACACAGCATGGGGAGCCATATGTATACCGACGGAACTTATAGCGCCAGCAGTGACTACTATGTCCCGAACGGCTATGAACATATTAAGGTGCAAGTTTCTTTACAGAATGGGGTTGTCAAGAATGCGTCGATCCGGAACAGCCAAGGCGATCCTGAATCGGCTCATTTTCAGCAAGATTTTGCCTCGGTCTATAAAAGTTATGTCATTGGGCAAAAAATCGATAACCTGAATCTGTCGTATGTAGCTGGGGCTTCCGACACCACTCAGGGATTCAATGACGCGCTCAACAAAATAATAAGCCAAGCTCAAACCTCCTAATATGACAGTTCGACACATGACGTTTGAGGCTATTGGCTCGCACTGGTCTATTAGCATACATACCACGATTCCAGCAGCGGATTGGTATAACCTGCAGAGTGTTATCGATGAACGAATAGAGCAGTTTGATAAGGAATTTTCACGGTTTCGAGCTGATTCGTGGGTTACTTCTATAGCCAATCAACCCGGCAAACATAAGCTATCCGCTGACGCTCATACGATGCTGTCATACTATGCCGATCTATACAAAGCATCGGGCGGCTTAGTGACACCACTCATCGGGCGATTGCTGGAAGCAGCTGGCTACGATGCGCAGTATTCTCTGCAAGAGACCGACCTTATAGCGCCGCCGACCCTTGCAGAAGCGATTAGTTTTACGAAAGATTCGATAGAAATAAAGCTGCCGGTTCTGTTAGACTTTGGGGCCATTGGCAAAGGGTATTTGGTGGATATTGTCGGGAAGATTCTGCAAGACGCCAACATATCGTCGTACGTTATTGATGCCGGAGGCGATATATTGCACCACGGCACCTCTGCAATAGAGGTCGGGCTTGAGAGTCCCGTCGATTCTCGTTTGGCGCTTGGCACAGTACCACTGCAAAACCGCAGCCTGTGCGCCTCGGCTGGAAGCCGTCGTGCGTGGGGTAAGTACCACCACATCATTAATCCCTCTACGCAAACATCGCCTACCGATGTTGTCGCAACGTGGGTCGTGGCTGATACGACGATGCTGGCCGATGGGCTAGCGACCGCGCTCTTTCTCGTGCCACTAGAGGTTCTCCAAAAGCGCTTTTCGTTTTCGGCAGCAGTACTCCACAAAGACATGGCCCTGTCGTACACCAAAGATTTCCCGGTAAGGCTTTTTGATAAGGCGGCAGCATGAGGCTAATAGACCGACTCCTCAACAGTATTACGATGTACCGATTGCTCGTGTATGGGCTTGGTGGTTTGGCCGGGTTGGGCATACTGTTTGCTCTCGTCGGTAAGTTGTCATTTAGCCCCACGGCAATGCTGGCGAGTTTAGGTTTACTCCTCTTGTCGGCATTCTGTTCAGACTGGGTGTATAGCAGAATTTGGAAAGTCCCATCCAATAACGAATCGTGGCTAATTACGGCGTTAATATTGTTTTTGATTCTACCCGCTCCCAAGACGATTAGCGAGGCGGCAGCGATTGTGCTTGCTGCTAGTATATCTAGCGTCTCTAAGTATGTAGTAACTTGGCACGGCAAGCATATCTTTAATCCGGCAGCGCTGGCGGCGGCTTTTCTCGGTTTTACTTCCTTGCTTACCACGACGTGGTGGATTGGCAGTACGATATTTTGGCCGTTCACACTATTGTTTGGCCTGGCGGTAGTGCGGAAAATCAGGCGATATAGTCTTGTCCTTACTTTTGTCGTAATAACGCTGGCCGTGCAATTAGCATTATTGGTATGGCATCAGAGAGACGTGTCGAGTGGCCTGCAGCACGCGCTCCTTACCTCGCCACTAATATTCCTGGCAAGCATTATGCTGACGGAGCCAGCGACGATGCCACCGCGCCGCGCCCAGCAAATCATATTTGCAGCCGGTATTGCGGTGCTCTATGTGACCGCATGGAAAATCGGCCCGGTATACATATATCCTGAGGTTGCACTGCTGCTAGGAAATATCTATGCATTTGTGGTCTCTCCAAAGCTGAGGGTACGTTTAGAACTACAAGAAATACAGCGCATCTCTGACCGAGTATATAACTACGTTTTTCGCCCAGATAAGCCGTTTCGGTTTTTGCCAGGACAGTACATGGAGTGGACACTGGCCGGAGTACCGTATGATAGTCGGGGCAATCGCCGGACCTTTACGTTAGCGTCGTCGCCCACCGAAAATGAAGTACAGCTCGGGCTTAAATTTTATGAGCCAGCCAGCACGTACAAGTCGGTAATGGCACGCATGCGGCCAGGTGATGTGGTATATGGCAGCCACCTGGCTGGCAACTTTACCTTCGAACCGGACGCCCAGCAAAAACTTGCCTTTATTGCTGGCGGCATTGGCATTACACCGTTTCGCAGCATGATAAAGTACATTATCGACACAAATCGCAGCTGTGACATTGTGCTCCTGTATATGGTAGGGGACGAGAACGAACTAGCATATGTCCGAGAATTTCAGCAAGCGGCGGCACATGGCCTTAAGTTCGTACCGATATTAACAAGTGGTTATACCAGCGAACGTGGCTTACTCTCGGCCACGCTGAGCGAAGCTCTATTGCGTCAGCAAATACCAGATTTTGCTGAACGGCAATTTTATATATCGGGGCCCAATATAATGGTGGATGAAGCCAAGAAATTTCTCAAAAAGTTGCATGTCCCAAGAAACCGCATAAAAACCGATCATTTTTCTGGTTATTAGCAGACCCAAAGTAAAACCCCGGCATAACCGGGGTTTTACTTTGGGGCGAGGTCGTATGGAGTATTCGAACTATTTTTGTTCTGATGAATGGCAATAGTACGACCTACCATACCCTTGATCAATACAATTAGCTAAGAATTCGTCGGCCTGTTGATATACTTACTCTATGAAGAACATCCTTATTGGTGGTACCCATGGGTTGGGTGCCGAGATAGCTCGAGAACTACAAGACAAAGGCGAAAGCACTTTCATAGTGGGGCGTACCTATGATGAGTCTAAGCATGGCGAAGGATTAAGGATTGATCTCAGCCAAACACAGGATGCAGCAAAACTTGCGAAACAAATAGAAGTAATGAATGATTCAGCGTTTAACTTTTATTGGATAGCAGGATATGGGTATGTTGGAGATTTTGATAAACAGCCTCACCCAGATGTCATGGCGGCAGTAAACTTCGGAAACGTGCTCCCAGCCGCACAAGTTGCGTTTAGATTGATGGTTAAAAACACACATACTGGACATTTTGTCGTAGTTAGTTCAACCACTGGATACAAAGCACGTAATAACGAAGCTGTTTATGCTGGTACTAAACATGCACAAGTAGGGTTTGTACGTAGCCTTGGTTTAGAAAGTGAAAGGCTTGGGGAAAAAGTGAAAGTATGCCTCATTATGCCGGGAGGTATGAAAACGCCTTTCTGGGAGGGTGAGGAACCACCTGGCTATGAAGATTACTTGAACCCGAACAAAGTTGCGAAACATGTGCTAGAGCTAGTTAATTCACAAGACGATACTTACTTCGAAAAGGTTATAGAGAGAGGTAGTCTTTAAAAAAGACACCGCTAGGGTGTCTTTTTTAAACATAAACTTCATGGGGCGAATGAAGGGAATCGAACCCTCGTCTTCGGGACCACAACCCAACGTTCTAACCGTTGAACTACATCCGCCATAGCTTAGACCATAATATGTCTAAAACAGAGGTGATTATACCTGAAATATAGACATAAAGCAAAGCCTGCATTTATTCACGGGTGCGGTAGGTTAGCGGCTACTGCGAGTAGGGATTGCCGTAACCTTTAACGGCGGCGGCTGGCGAAACGTCGGCTTGTAACTCGCTTGCTAGGGCATGGCCATCGTAGCCAATGTCGTGGAGGGCTTCATCTATCCTGAGGATGTTATTGATGCATGCGTTGTAGCGTTGCTGTGCTTGGTTGAGCTCGAGGCTGGCACTACCCAGTTCTTGTTGGTATTGGCGCCGGCGAGCCACTAAATAATCAGTACTAACTTCGCTGAGAGTAGAGTCCATACTGTCGTCGTAGGGGTCTGGGTAAGAAACGACTTCGGCGGACATTGCGGAACCTCCTGTAAAGTTACAAAAGAGTATACCTCTAAAGCATAAGCGTTACAAGTTAGGATTGTACTGTTTGTGACGCCAGTGTTCTAGCGTTGCCGAGCAGTGTTCGATAAAAGCCATAAAGAGGTTCTATTCTACCCAAGCCCTGTATGTGGTGTCGTGTAATGAGTCGATTGGCTTCTCGAAACGTCAAGAATTGCGCTGATTCAACCTCTTCTTTTTGCAAATGCGAAAGAGACATATGGTGATCGGGTAGACAGACGGCGTAGCAGTATAGAAAAGTTCGATCATATCGTTTAGTACGAGGCCAGGCATGGTTTTTGCGGCGTACCTCCAGTAGAGACAATTCTTGAGTAGAGATGTGAATGCCGAGCTCTTCCTTTAGCTCACGCACGGCGGCAATTTCCGGAGTTTCGCCCGCATCGACAAAACCGCCGCATGAGATATCGAGGTAACCAGGATGCGTTACCATAGTGCTACTTCGTTTTTGGACGAGGACATAACCTGTCTTGGTATAAACGATAATATGCGCGCCTCTGTGCCAGAGCCCCTTTTTCATAGCGTGGTCAATGGTGGACTCGCTGCCGGTTAGTTGATTATTGTTGTCGACGATATCTATATTTTTAAGCATTATTCTCATTGTACTAGGCACTGGGTAGAATCAACAGTGTACTTGCATAGTAGGAGTACAATAAAAGTATGAAAGAGCAACTAATCACAATCGAACATCACCTTAGAGAACGTCCTCCATCTCGGTGGAGTAGTAGTCGCCCAAGCCATGGGCACTATGAGCAAAATAGGGGTGAGGCCACCGTCGGACGAATCCTACGAGGGATATATGAGGCTTGAGCGCTGATATATAGTGCTTACCTTTGAACAATAAAAAAGCCCGCACGTAGCAGGCTATTTTATGTGGTGCCCCGGGTAGGATTCGAACCTACGACCTTAGGCTTAGAAGTCCTCTGCTCTATCCAACTGAGCTACCAGGGCACGTCCTTCCGTACGCCTCTGTCTCGTTTTGCCTGAATCGGCAAAAGCTTCGACTTGCAGCTACGGTCGTCCTCTCAAAATCACATTCAGTCGCTACGCTCCTTGGATTGTGATTTTGGTAAGTTGCAAAATGGTGCGGGTGGGGAGAATCGAACTCCCGTCTCGAGCTTGGAAGGCTTGCATACTAGCCACTGTACTACACCCGCATCTGACGGAATTTGCTGACTCAATGATTATAACAGATGTAAGATAGTTTACAGAAACCATCGCCAACGAAGCGTATATTCCGGTCCACAAGCGCTAATTTACAGGAGGACAGAACATGATCACACGCTTTGTACTAGGACTTATTAACTTTTTCTTGGCCTTGGTAGAAATATTTCTTGGTCTGCGCGTTGTATTGCGATTTTTTGCGGCTAACCCGGATGTGTCGTTTGTACATTGGATCTATGCGTCGAGTGACGTGCTAATGCAGCCATTCCGCGGTATCTTCCCGACGGAAGTGATAGGGAGAGACCACGTGATTGATTTCTCGGCAATGTTCGCCATGGTCGTGTATGCGCTGATTGCACTGGCCTTCGCCGCATTGGCGAACTACCTCACCCCGAATCGTCCGACTACGGTCGTCGAAAAGAAGTAGTTGCTAGAGTTCATGCATGACGGTAATCTGGGCGCCCAAACTATTGAGGCGCTCAGCAAGATCTTCGTAACCACGTTGAATCGTGTAGATATTGCGTAAAATACTGGTACCATTGGCGGCGAGCATACCGATGAGTAGCAGTGAAGCAGGTCGTAGTGCTGGCGGGCAGACCACGTCGGCAGCGCTAAAATTGGTGGCTCCATTTACATATAGGCGATGAGGATCGGCTAATTCAACATTGGCGCCGACCTTTGTCATTTCGGTGTAGTAGATAGCTCGGTTTTCGTACATCCAGTCGTGGATGAGGGTGCGACCGTGAGCGACTGCTGCAATCGGCACAAAATAAGGGAGGTTATCAGCATTAATACCGGGATACGGCGTCGAGTGGATTTTTTCGGCTAAAGCCCGGAGCTTACCATCGTGTTTGTGAATGGTAAGGTCTACTAAATCGGTGCGACCGTTAGTGGCTTTATAACGTTCGGTTTCGGTAAAGCTGAGCCCCATTTTCTTCAATTTTTGTAGCTCGAGCGACATGAAACTGATAGGCACGCGTTCGATAGTTATTTCCGAATTTGTGGTCACGGCAGCAGCAGTAAAGAACATGGCTTCGATAGGATCCTCAGCAGGAGCGTAGGTGACGTTTTTCTTTATGTCTTTGACGCCCTTGATACGGAGCGTGGTGGTTCCGATCCCCTCAATTTCTACTCCGAGTTTCTGCAAGAAGAAGCAGACATCTTGCACCATATAATTGGCGGTAGCAAAATCGAGAATGGTTTCTTCGGGGGTTCGTGCAGCCGCCATCAGTGCGTTTTCGGTTACGGTATCACCGGCTTCGAACAGCGTGACCCGTCCTGCCGGCTTCTTATCCACACTGACACGATAATAACCGGTCGTGGCCACAATATTGACGCCAAATTCTTCCAGTGCATAGAGGTGGGGAGCGACTGTGCGGCTACCAAGCTTGCAGCCTCCGGCGTAGGGCAGCTTGAACGCTTCGTAGTCATGCATGAGTGGTCCCAGCATCATCAGGACCGAGCGAGTTTTGCGCGCCGCAACGGCATTCAGCTTGGTGAGTTGTAATTCTTCTGGGCGGCGAATCTCGAGGTCATTACCGGGGAGCCACTTGATCTGTACTCCCATACTCTCCAGGACTTCAATAATCCGATAGACTTCTTCGATGCGAGGAAAGCTCTTGAAGCGAGTAACACCCTTGTTGAGAAGGCTGGCACAGAGCAGGCCTACCGCTGCATTCTTGCTGGTTTTGAGCGCAATACTGCCGGATAGCTCATGGCCACCGTCAATCTTCAGATTTACCGCGCCACTGTTGAGGCTTATCAGCGGCTTCTTCAGTACGTCACTGATGCGACCGAGTGTCTCGAGGCTGAGGTTTTGACCACCATGCTCTATTCGGTTAACAGCCGACTGGCTAGTTTTGAGCTGACGTGCAAATTCCGCCTGGGTAAGGCCGCGATCTTGGCGCAGCTGTGATATTAATGTTCCAATTTTTTCGTTCGTTGTAGGCATAATGCCGTTAATATATCAAAGATGATATAAACGGTCAATAAAGCATACGGTTTTGCGGTCAAAAAATCGCATACCCGACGGTGCCTCTCTTGCTATACTTAGTACATGATTTAGCTAGCGTAACCTCGAGCACAAAAGTGATACACTAAAACTCATAGAAGAGGGTACGGTTATGCAAGACGACAAAGTAGCGGCAATGATTGCCGGAGAAGAAAAACGGGAACGCGAAGGGTTAGAACTTATACCCTCGGAAAACTATGTAACGCGGGATGTATTGACGGCTCTCGGCAGTGTGTTTACCAACAAATACAGCGAAGGCTATCCTGGCAGGCGCTACTATGGTGGTCAAGAATTCACAGACCAGGTCGAAACATTGGCCATCGAGCGCGCCAAGCAACTATTTGGTGCCGATCATGCCAACGTCCAGCCCCACAGTGGCGCCCCAGCTAACGAAGCGGTCTATAGCGCCTGGCTGGAGCCTGGCGATACGGTGCTGGCTATGGATCTCGGCCATGGCGGCCATTTAACGCACGGAGCCCCGGTAACGCGCAGTGCGAAGCTTTACAATTTTATCCGCTACAAGATGAAAGATCCCACCACGGGCGAAATCGATTACGATGAACTGCGAGAGCTAGCCCAAACCCATAAGCCCAAAATTATTTTGGCTGGTTTTAGCGCCTATCCACGTGAGCTCGACTATGAAAAATTTGCCGAAATCGGCAATGAAGTCGGTGCCCTCCTGATGGCTGACATGGCGCATATTGCAGGTTTGATAGCGGGGGGAGTCGCCAAGAATCCATTCGATTATGGTTTTCACGTCATTACGACCACGACACACAAAACCCTCCGTGGCCCTCGCGGCGGTCTTATTCTCAGCAAGGGAGTAGTCGGTAATCCGTTACGCGCCCCGGAGAAGACTTTAGAAAATATTCCGACGTTAATAGACCGCTCAATCTTTCCTGGTATGCAAGGTGGTCCGCACATGCATGTGATTGCCGCCAAGGCAGTTTGCTTTGGGGAGGCACTCAAGCCTGAATTCAAGACCTACGCTGCGCAAATCGTCAAAAATGCTGCCATACTAGCCGACGAGCTGCAAAGTCGTGGGTTCCAGCTGGTAACTGGCGGCACGAGCAACCATTTGATACTTGCCGATGTCTATAAAAGCTTTGGTATACATGGCGGCGAGGCAGAGCTGGCACTCGACAAAATCGGGCTCACGCTCAACAAAAATGCCGTGGCTGACGACCCGTTGCCGCCGTTTAAGCCAAGCGGCATTCGACTCGGTACCCCGGCACTGACGACTCGAGGCCTGAAGGAAGAGCATATGGTACAGATTGCGGAGTGGATGAAGCAGGCAATCGAAGCCCGCGACGACGATGACCGCCTGGCGGCTATTCAGCAAGAAGTCAAAGCCTTTGCTTTGCAATTTCCATTGCCTAGCGACACGTAAGCAAGACAGCTCAGGCTATTGAACCGGCAGGAGCTCGGGTTCTTGCTGGAGGCTGACGCCAAATTTTTCTTGGACGGCTGCAAGTACTTTGTCGCGGAAGGACAGCAGATTTTGCGTCGTCGCTGCGCGTTCGTTCACAAATACTAGCGGCTGGGAAGGCCACGTCATCATACCAGTTGCGGCATCGTGAATGCCCTTGAAGCCAGCTTGTTCTATGAGCCAGGCGGCGGAGAGCTTGATGCCATTCTCGACCTCCCAGTGGGGAATGTTATCGTACTGATCTTGCAGATCGGTAAAGAGCATGGAATCAACCACAGGATTGGCAAAGAATGAGCCATTGTTGGCGATGCGGGAAGGGTCTGGTAGCTTGTGGCTGCGTATATCTATCACGGCAGCACGCAGGACACTGGCGGAATGGTCGGTAATGGCATGCTCGGAAAGGTAGGTGTCTAAGGCGCCATAGAAAGGTGGTTCTGGCGCTAAGGCAAACAGGTGAAGAGTAATAGCAGTAATAAAAAACCGCTCCTTATCGACGGTCTTAAACCGGGAAGAGCGGTATGCAAAGCCACAATCGGCGTTGGGTATGTTGATAAAGCTGTGGGTCTCGCGGTCGAACACCTCCACACTCACCAGAGTATCGGCAATTTCTTGTCCGTACGCTCCCACATTCTGCACGGGTGTGGCGCCTGCACTGCCGGGTATAAGGCTGAGACATTCAATGCCTGAGAGCCCGGCGGCGACGCTTCGTTCGACAACACTGTCCCAATTCTCTCCTGCCCCGATAGTGACGTAGTGATTGGTCTCGTCCTCGGCGAAGTCTTCATAACGCATGATTTTGTTGATGATGAGCAGACCCTGAAAGCCTTCGTCGCGCCAAAATATATTGCTGCCCCCGCCTATCATAATCATAGGAAGGTGTCGCTCTTCTGCCCAGCTGACGGCTTCTGAGAGTTCTTGGCGACTATGAACTTCGCACGCGTAAGCGGCCGTACCCCCGAGCCGCATCGTGGAATAGTTGGCGAGCGATACGTTTTGTTGCGGTGTCATTATGTCTATTATAACGCAGGGTGGTTCTTGTGCTTGCACTCGCCTAATCATTGGCGTTAACATAGAGAGTACACATGCAGGAGCCAACGCATAATTCAATACCGTTCAAGAATCTCGGAGCTCACCTGAAATATGTGCGTGAGCAGAAGAGCGAAACGCTTGCCGAAGCGGCTGGCGCAGTTGAAATCGACATGGATACGTTGGAGCGGATTGAGTCTGGCCACGAACGACCTGCCGAAGATATTCTCATGCTACTCATGGATCATTTTGATGTACAAGACCAAGAAGCAGTACAACTGTGGGAGTCGGCTGGCTACGAGCGACATCAGGATAAGCGGGGTCGTAATCCACTCGAAGATCTCAGCAAAAATGCGGCCGTCGTCGTCTTGGCTATGGATATGCGGACGCAGTATACCGATGCATTGGAAGTAACCGCAAATAACAGCGGCATTGTGATGCAATTTATGCAGTCAAACGGTAGCGACAATGGCGCTCAGCCGGTAGCACGTGTCGGGATGAGTTATGAGCAAGCGCAGGTAGTGCTTAACACCTTGCAAAAGGCCGTGTTGCACGGCAAAGCGCAATACACCCAGCGCCGTCTAGAGCCACCCAAAGAGCAATAGTATACTGCGAAATTTCTCATAGAGCCCGTTGCGCCACCCTGTCATACTCGTGAGGGTAAAAAGGGGAGATGTTACATGCCAAAGAAAGATTGGGATAAAGTTGCACAACGAGAATTTGATTCGATGGACGCCGACGAGCGTGAGTCGTTCATGGAACTCCGAGCCCGCATTTACGGAGAATAATTTTTATATTCCGCGGAGCAGAAGTGTAGGGGATACTGTTCATTACTGATATAATGAGCTCCGATGGAGATGCCGGAAAGTCAAATTGCTTTTGATTATGAGGTGCTAGCAAGACTCTTGGAGGAGGCCAATGACACTCAAGAGTTAAGGCAGGCTATTGTAAACACGCCGTTTTATGACAAAGCCACGGCAGCTTTTTTATTTTTAGGAATAGTGGTTTTGCTTATCGTAAATGATAAGGATGGTGTCATTGAGCGCGTAGCCTTATCTAATACAATGCATGCCGATGGCACCAAACAGATGTCAGTTAAACGGTTTGAAGATATTCGTATTCCGCTTGAAGACAAAGATAATATTATCGCTAAGGCGATTAGGAGTGGTGACCCACAAGCGACGACAGATTGGGCTGTATTATTTACGCCAGAACTTACCCCAGAACAAGCACGCATGAATCAGGCGGGTGGCGGTATCGGATACAGCGAGGTGTACCCGCTCTCCGCTGGGGGTACAAGGGGAGCGATGATATTTAGCTATTACCAATACCCCGAGGGGATAGTAGAAGCCCAAAAAGGATTCATGCGCCGGTATGTTGCAATGGTGGAGAACCGACTCAGCCGTTAGTGTTTAACATCAAACGTTGACAGCGACTGTCGGCAGCGCGCGCAAATTCTTGATAACCCTTCTGTGGTTCTTTCATATCCCATATAAAAGTCCTGTATCGGTAAGGGTTGTGCCAATGTTGATAAAACAGGAGAGATTGTGGCGACCGAGCATGATGCGCTACCCGGGCAAAATCTTGGAGTACTAATATTCCGTTGTCTGGGTCGAGATAGCTTTTGGCAATTTCCGCTAACTCATTGCGCTGGTCTCTAGGTAATTGGTGAAGTGTCGTCAGTATGGTAACCATTTCAAACTTTTCTGCGCCCGGTCCTGCACTGAATTCTTCTCGCGTTTCTTCCCGTAGGAGGTCGCCGTCAAAAAAAGATATGACATTACCAAAGGTTTCTGTTTCTTTTGTCGGTGACATAATGAGTGAATCAAACTTACGCATGAATTCCTGATTACGCATTTCCTTCTGCGGTCTTAACGACCCACGTGCCCACTGCTGGGTATTTGGGTCGTAGGCTGGCATTAGGTCAACCCCTACCGCTCTTTTAATAAGGGAGTCACGCTGAAGTAAGTCTCGAACCTCAGAGGTTTTGAGGGCATCGATATCACCGTTTTCGGTAACGATATCAACTTCAGTTAAGCCCTGCTGTTGCTTGCCGAGCAGCATACGCTGACCTTCGAGGATTCCACAGCCAATATCGAGCCATTTTACACCGTTCGGGAAGCGATGACGGTATGACTGCATAGCTATTTCAGCAGCTAAGTAACGGTCGGGTATATTTGTTTGTACACGCCTGGCCCATAAGTTGTAGTTGAGCCGCTCACTCCGCTCCTGGACTGAATGAGTACCATGCAGAGTATTGTAGACGTCTGCTATTTCGTGCAATGAGCGCTGCCAGCGACGCGGGTCTTCCAGCTCTGGGTCCTCGGGAAAGCCTTCCTCGTACTTTTGAAGTTCTGTTTGCACGGCGGCTCGGTAAGCCCCAACTGCTTCTGATACTACAAAACTAGGTCGGTTTGCCAAAAAGTCTGCTGCCATATCTTTGACAGGACCATCATTTGTTATGTCATCAATCGTTGCGAGACAGAGTGCGCCGATTATACGATCATTTCCTGGTGGCTTTGTTCCTTGTGTGGCAAGTTCACCCAAAAATAGCTCCAGTTTGCGCTGGGTGTGCGGGGTTTCGTACGATCTCTGAACCTCTGACATGTGAAGTACCATTATATAATATTACTTACCATTTGTCTCTATTACATCCCTCTTGAGTCGTAAGCCCAATGAAGAAGTGCTTGTCGGCGGCGTGGCTGGCACTTGTTATCGCCTGTTTTGCAGCTGTTCTGGAGCTGACTTATGTGGCGACGCATATTTTTCCAACGTGTGATTTGCCGCCGGTCTTCCTCGGGTATCCGCCGGCCTATGTAGTAGCGGCAATACCACAGAAACCACCCTTTTGGGTCTTCAAAATATACCCAACCTCGACGTTGCCATACAGCTAATGACTGACTGGCGTTTACCTTGAAATAATTGAGATTTTTATTAGCTCCGCTGCGCGACAACCGAACACCCGTAAACCAATCAGCAGGAAATTCGTTCGGCACTTCATTGAAATAGTCCCCGCCAAACACGCCGAACTGTAGCATCTGCTTGGGTGTCAGTGACGGAGAAAAATCTACCGCAAAACCCTGTCCGGCCTTTTCTTGCAGCTCATAGCTGTAGCCAGTTTGATATTGTTCGTGTACGTGTACGATTTTATTCATGAGTAGTTCTGTGATAGCGTCGATGCGTCATCAGAGAATAGCACGCTTGGCAAAATACTAACCATAAGGTTCTTCACTTAACATACTGATAATTATGTGTATACTAACGTAATTGGTCTATGAATAGTGTCCCGCAGGAGCGTATCAGTATCGGCAGCAATGAAGACATAGAGCATTTGTTTGATCGTCATGAAGCAATCAAAAGAGCGGTCGGTGAGTTAGTGTCACACAGGCTTATTTTGTTGAACAATGAGAGTGTATACGCCATTGTCGGCAATGCAAATAGTCCGACGCTCCTGGAGGACATAAGAGTACTCAAAAATGATCCACACCGGACAACGGTAGGCTGGACCGTTCCGTATCGGCGAGCACTGCCCCTAGTTGATCAGGCCGCATTTACTAGCACCGCCATGAAGGGGCTTGTACGTAACCAACAAGAATTGACCAGTCGCTACGCCGGCTTAGGTTTTATGAGATTCCCAGCCAAAGAGAGTGCTTATAATGATACAAGCATACCGGCCGGTATTCTCAGCAGAGAACAGGGAACAGTACAGCCGTATTCGCCGACGGGCGCTGATTTTACGAGCCATTTAATAAGAGCGGCACTATCTAAAGGCGTTGAACCTGTTATGTCATCTGCAAATGTCCACGGACAAGCAGAGATTATTGAGCGCCATGCTGCTCGTGTATTTGCAGAGCGTGCGACATATCCTATGGTAATTCTTGACCGGCACGCTTCGGAGAACGCATCCGAAAAACCGAAAGGCTCCTATCCAATTCTGACAGCACAGCCCGATCATATCGAGATTACTCGCAGCGGCTGTTTCAGTTCGGAATTGCTTATGCGATGTTTCGAAGGCTATGACATACGGTTGGCACCAGAAAATCTGCTTGTCGAGTCGCATTACCCAGAACATGTATTCGGGGTAGAGGATCTTCCGTCGAACTATCGTGACTTGTCCGGGCCAGCACTGCGGTCAGGAATGTTGGCTACGATTGGGTGGCAATCTATGCAAACCAATTAGACAGATCTAACCGCTACAGGTGCTTGCCGTCAGAGGGGCTAGATTGTTAAATCGATCCTGTATTTGTGCTTTGGTTGGTTGTTCTTTTTGGACAAAAATAACTACGTTGCCAAGCAAATTGTTGATACGCGTCAACCGCTGTTGATCCGTCTCGGCAGTAGCGCTGGCATCATCGTGGGAATTTACGCCATGCGCATACGCAACAGGCAGCAGTTTCTGTAGTAACCCGCTCTGCATATTTAGCTTATGACCAGGGAAATTACTTGTTTTGCCTAAAAATTTTTCTAAATCTTGTGTTTTCCAGTCTTCAAAAGATTTTTGACGATAGACATGCTCGTCGCCAGTGTATACATAGATTTTGGCGTCTTTAGGTACTGCTGGCAGAAGCTTGCCATATATTTCTATTTTCTCGGGGTGGAGGGGATCGTCCCAACGGTATCCCAGTACTCCAGGTAAGCCTCCGATAAAGTCCCAGCCATAATACTTCATCAGTAACCCGCCAGTCATACCTTCCCAGTGCACATGCACGAACTGATCTTTATTGTCATGAAAATGAAAGGGCTCACTCGATAGCTCGACGCTGCACTGGTCTTTTGCATAGCCGACTTGATACTGCTTGCTACTAAAATCTTCCGCTTTGCCAGCTACGATAACCTGCAGGCGAAGGTGATAATGCTCTGGCTTTGGGTTGCGAATTGTTTCCGGAGAAGCAGCAAATATGGTTAACCCGTATAGGGCAACTACCACAACGATAACGGCAAGCATGGCGCCGACAATCCGCAGCAGTCGGTGATATTTGGGTTGCGGTGATGGCTCTAAGCTTTTTGCGTTAGTAACTTCTTCGTTCGGTGATGTATCACTCATGCAGATAGTATAAACCAGGTGTCTATACTATTTGGTGTTCGCCCGAAGGGAGCCACTCTAGCTTCGGCAGGCCCACAACTTCGCTGCACCAAGTCCAGCTTGCCCGGAAGATTGCCTTGCGAATTGCCACCGGCAATTCTCACCCCGACCTTTTGAATGGTTGGGCGCATGAATCCTCGGACCAAATTAAAACGGCCAGTAACTACTGACCGCCTTAATGTGGTACGGCATTATTAACGAAGTTAGAACCTTACTTTGTACTGTGTGATTACTTGACGCGTAAATATTTTTGTAGAGCTTCGTAGTTTTCGGGTGTGAGATTTTGCTCATATTGCTTTATAAGGTCGAGCTCCGGAGTATGAGGCTTAGCCTCTTCCGAATAAAAGTGGTGCCAGATTAATTTCCACCCCAGTTTGTCGATAAAAGCATCAAAAATGATGTAATCCACGAATCCGTAAATAATTATTCCCCCCAATGCAAACCAAAAGAATGAATCCACAAAAATGGCACCGTACAGAACAATTAAAAGAACCGGGAAAAATTGAAAAGCGTAAAGTATGGCACTTATCTTTTTGCTCGTATAGTGGCGATTGGCAACCGGTCTGAAGATTGCTTGAATTATCGGTTTCATTAGTTATAAGTTTATCAGCTCATCTATAAAATAAGTAAGGTTCGATTCTCGTTTGGTTACTGCGGAGGTTCGCATGAAGAAGCTAGACTACAGATAATATTTCTATGATGCAGAAATGGTACAGCATTATTAACGAAGTTAGAACCAGACTAGTCAGCTATAAGGTAGCTGGAGGGGTCAACGACGATTTGTCCGTCGCATTGTTTTGAGTGCTCGCCGATTGCGTTAACGAAATCATTGAATTGTTGGTCCATTGCTAACTTGACCTGAAAGTCACTGTCACTTTGATGCTGGTCTTGTAAATTTAAGGTTTGAGATTTTGTAAGTCCTGACAGGAGCTGGAACTCGTTACCGTCTTTCGTGCAGTGAAAAGTTAGTTGTTTCATGGATTGTAGTATAACAAACAAAAGAGACGTCGGTTCTGGCATCTCTACTGGGTTCACATTGGTACGCCCGAAGGGATTCGAACCCCCGACCTTTGGTACCGGAAACCAACGCTCTATCCAGCTGAGCTACGGGCGCATACTAATGATTGTAACGTATTCAGGGGCTCGAATGGGATTCGACCTACCTCCGGCAGGCCCGCAACTTCTGCCTTGAAAGCCTAGCTTTCATGTGAAGGTTACCTTGCGAATTGCCACCGGCAATTCTCACCCCGACCTTTGGTACCGGAAACCAACGCTCTATCCAGCTGAGCTACGGGCGCATATAACTTATACAGTCTAACCCAGTTAGCATAGAATTTAGAAATATACGCCAATAGGTGTATAACAAACTCATGCAGCAGTTTAGACAAGGAAGTGAGTGGGTGCTAGAAAATGGGTTGAGTCCGGAATTGGCACAGCTTGATCACGAAGAATGGTTGCTGCACCCCTGGAGGTATCGGACAAAAATGGCCGGCAGGTTGGTATTAGAAGCGTTGGAGGCTACGGGCATGGCAATGTATCCACAGTGCGCGGCGCCACCCGATATAACCCCACGGCAAAGTCCCAGAGAACAATAAATTCGCGCATATTACTGACGAATTTGCAGCTTTGTGGTATAAAGGTAGTAAACAAGGGCGGGAAAGGAGAAATATGGCTGCCGAAAATTATCCCGAACAACGTTACGTAATAACCTCGTTACTTCGCTACATCCTCGTGGGTCTTGCTTTGCTGGTCCTGATTTTTGTGTTTGCATGGTTTTTCTTTTTCCGTGATAACGGCGAAAAGACAGCGGATACCCGCCCTCAAACATCTTCTAGTACTGCCAGTGATTCGGCAAATACGAATAGGGACGAATCCGACAATAATGTCGCAACAAATCAAGAAGATGGTACGAGTACTGCTACCAATGATTCCGGCACTTCAACATCGGGCAATAGTACTAGCACTAACAATGAATCGGCAACGACTCAGGAGTCTTCGAACGAATCAGCCACCACTCCTAACTCTACTTCTGCAAAAAACTCAGATGAGCTGGCTAATACCGGTCCCGGTGAAGTTGTCGCTCTGTTTGTAGCCACCGTAATTGGTGGGGCGTTCTTCCGTCGCTGGCAGTTACAGCGTCGCATCGGCTAGCAAACAGCATTCTTTTGGCATAAATAAGCCGCCCACATGGGCGGCTGCTGTTTTCTATGGTACCCCCGGCAAGACTCGAACTTGCGACCAACTGGTTCGAAGCCAGCTACTCTAATCCACTGAGCTACGGGGGCCCATGACGCTCTCTATTCTATCACCTCTTACCACTGTTGTGCAGGGTTTTTGTAAATGAGTAAGAAAATATACAGCGGCTAAGCATAAGGCAACGTAGTATGAGGGGCATAAGGAGGTTCATATGTTTGGGGAGGCAACAACAAAATGTCGCGATGGTGTAACAGTTACTCGCGGCGACTCTTTTCAGGAACGTAGCCTATTCGGCGCAGCTCCAAAGAGCTATTCACTATAAACAATAGTTTAAGAACAAGAGGAGAAACTATATGAGCATTATTGTGGCAATCATTCTGGGAGGTATCGTCGGTTGGCTAGCAGCACGTTTGCTCGGTAGAGACGAAGGCGTTCTTGCAAGCATTGTGATAGGAATTGTTGGTTCTTTCTTAGGCGGTTGGATCTCAACTTTATTCACCGGTGGCGATCAGTCATTCCTTGCATTTAGTTGGTCGGGGCTATTCTGGTCATTCGTCGGAGCACTCATTTTGGTAGCAATACTGAATGCAGTTCGCCGTCCGCACCACGTGTAGAAGTGCAGATACTCGCATAGAACTAACCGGCCCCAATGGGGCCGGTTTTTTAGTGGGCGATATATTGCAAGGACAGTGGGGTTAGAGTGCGTTATCTCTTTCATCGTTGTAATCGGCAACGCCCGAGTCGGTGCCGGAATCGGTCGTTTCTGCAGCCCCTGACACTCCTTCGTCATACACTTCTTCTTGCTGTATGTTGGTATCGGTAGCGGGGTGCGTGTCATCGAGGTTGTCTCGCGCTTCGTTACTATCTGGTGGCTGAAACGGTGTTTCATAATCTTGTGGTAGTTGCTCGAGACGCTCTTCTTCGTTTGGTTCGTCGGGCGGCATGTAGTCCTCCTTATAGTTATTGGTAGTTATGTACTGTGGCAAACAACGGACGATGTGGCAGCGAAATAATACACTGTGATGGTAAAAAAAGAGAGGATGATTAACTCAGACACATCTATGTATACCAATATTTCCATTATCTACAATCCAAACAGTACGG
This sequence comes from uncultured Candidatus Saccharibacteria bacterium, assembly GCA_963800205.1. Lineage (GTDB taxonomy): Bacteria > Patescibacteriota > Saccharimonadia > Saccharimonadales > UBA4665 > UBA6224. The sequence continues at coordinate 377,531 of CAWCZQ010000005.1, read as the reverse complement.
GAAATAGCGAATCGTACGCCAAAGGTTTGCAGCGTCAATTACAGAAGTCACTGCCGGATGTTGCTATACGGCTCATCGCTACCAAATATGCCGGCCATGCCGAAGAATTGTCGCAGGAGATAGCCAATAGTCATGTAGAGCCGCTGATTGTTTCCTCGAGTGGTGATGGCGGCTACAACGAGGTGGTTAATGGCGTCATGAAATCAGGTAACGATAAGGCAATTTGTGCCGTACTCCCCGCCGGCAATGCTAATGATCACAGCCGGACTGTGCAGGGTGACTCTAATCTGGCAGAACTTATTATCGATCAGTCCATCCAACACATCGATGTGTTGAAGGTGCATATCGGCAGCGGCAATGAAGCAAAGCTGCGATACGCCCATTCATACGTCGGATTAGGCTTGACGCCCGTTGTGGCGGTGGAGCTGAATCGCCACGACTTGAATGCGCTTAAAGAATTGTGGCTGAGTATACGGGCATTTTATCGTTATCGCCCCTTCCGGATTAGAGTAGAAGGCAAAATCAGACGGCTCGATAGCTTACTCTTTGCCAACATCAACCAAATGGCTAAAATCCTCACCCTATCGAAGAAAAATCGCCCAGATGACGGTAAGATGGAGGTCGTCATGTTGTCGGCTGGTCATAAACTGCGCTTAGTCCACCACCTGCTGCAGGCAACTATGAGTAGTGTGGACAATGCCAAACGCTACAGAAGCTATGAGTTTACCACGCTCAAACCGCTTCCTATGCAGCTAGACGGCGAAATAGAACAAGTACCCACTAATACGCTGGTCCGGATATTGTGTATAAGGCATGCTCTCAAAACGATTCGATAGAGATCACATGGTATCGGTATGATTTATAACTGCTCGCAACATTACACGCTTGTCATAATCCGTTCCAGAAGAGGAGGTGATAATGGCTGGAGAAACAAAGCAGTATAACAAGAGCGGCAGTGCTGGTGATGCCCTATTTGGCATGGGCCTCATAGGGGCCTTAATATTTTATACACAGCAAGCTGAAGGATTTTGGTCCGTTGTAATTGCGATTTTAAAAGCTTTTGTGTGGCCGGCATTTTTGGTGTACGACGCTCTGAAGAGTTTGGCGTAATCAGGCTTTTGTAAGAACGCCTACAGTCGCTCATCGTTCAATACGACACAATACGGGTACGTAAAAAGCATTGGAGGGAACGCATGGGGTTTAGGGAATTAATTGAAAAAGTGAGGCTTGAGTCGGGGTTGTCCGACGAAGAGTCGAAAGATGCCTTAGAAATGATGGTAGAAAGTTTGGCGGTTCACTTAACAGAAGCCGAACGTAAAGATTTTGCTAGCCAGCTGCCAGAAGAATTACAGGACATTGCGTTAGCGGTTTTACCCACCGAGCAGACGGCAACTCAGGGCATTTTGCAACAATTTATGGAGATGGAGCACATTACCGAATCGCGAGCAAAACGCCACATAAAAGCTGCTTGGCAGGCGATTAAGCAAACCGTTAGTGCCGGCGAAATCAGCCATATTAGGGCGCAGCTTTCCAAGCAAAACGCCACCTTACTGCACTAGTTGAATTGGCGATGAGCTGTCGTTTAGGTGGTATGACGCTGGGTGTCATCGAGAATATCACCGACTAATTCTTCGAGAAGGTCTTCGAGGGCAACAATGCCGATAGTCAAGCCTTTGCCGTCGATGACTTTTGCCAGATGGGCACCAGTTCTTTGCATTGTGGCTAGTCCTCTGCGGAGGCTGGTATTTTGTTTGAGGGCAGATAGCGGCCGTATCTGACTTTTTGTGACGCGCGTTGATTGTTCGTCGGCTGATGTAGCCAAGATATCCTTTAGGTGGACATAGCCTATGAGCTCGCCATTTTTATTCATGACCGGAAAGCGTGAAAAACCTGTTTCGGTAGCGAGGGCTTCGATGTCGCCATAGGTTGCATGCGGCCGAATAGTCCGAAGTTCTTCGGTGCTCAACAGGACTCGCTTTATGGTGCGTTCATCAAAGCTCAGGGCACCAGACAGGAGTTGTTCTTCGTCTTCGCTAAGTAGGCCTTCTCGATGAGATTCTTTGACGAAACCTGCAACTTCATCTCGACTAAAGCTGCTGGTGAGTTCTCGCTTAGGTTTTATGCCGATGATTCTTATTGAGCCGTTGGCTACTGCATTGAGCAGGTGAACGATTGGTTTAGTCAATTTGACGAAAAGAACCAGGGGAGGTGTAAGCCACAATGCGGCTTTCGTAGGACCGGCGAGGGCGAGGTTTTTTGGGACCATTTCGCCGAGCACGACATGGAAATAGGTTAGTGCCAGTAAGGCAATTACAAAAGAAGCGGGGTGAATCAAGCTTTCACTCACTCCGGCGGCAACAAATGGCTGGTAGAGCGAGTGAGCGATAAGTGGTTCTCCAATTGCACCCAATATCAGTGAGCAGACAGTCACTCCAAGCTGTGCGCCGGCTAACATGAGAGATATTTGCTCCATGGCATTGAGGGTAACTTTGGCGGCCTTGGAACCTTCGAGAGCCCGCAGTTCGATGCTGCTTCGGCGTGACGAAACCAATCCAAATTCGGCACCCACAAAAAAAGCATTTCCCGCAAGCATCAGCAGGGCGAGGGAAAGCTGTAGCCAAATACTCATAACTCTTCCTCGTTGTTGTGTTCGGGAGCGGCAACTTGAGTTAACTGCACCTTATCTATTCGGTGACCGTCCATACGAATAACTTCTAGCTGTGTATCACACGTGGCGCCGTCTCGATCGACGGCCGGTACGGTAACCGAATCGTGGACTTCTGGCATACGCTCAAGATAATGGGATATTAAGCCGCCGATGGTTTCGTACTCTTCTTCTTCGGGGAGGAAGATACCGAGTTCTTCTCCAATTTCGTCGGGTCGAAGAAGACCTGATAGGATCCATGTGCCGCGTTTGGTCTTGTGTATTGCCGTTTTGATGCGGTCGTGTTCATCTTGCACTTCGCCGACGAGTTCTTCGAGTAGATCTTCGATTGTGACAATACCATCGGTACCACCAAACTCATCGACGACCACTGCCATCTGCATACCGCCCTGGCGCAGTTGTTCTAAGAGGGCCTCTAGCTGGATGCTTGACGGCACGAACGTTGGCTTGCTCATTATTTTTTCTACCGTTACCTCACCGCGTTCTTCTATCGGGATTGTAATGGCTTGCTTGATGTGAGCAATGCCGACGACATTATCAAACGAATCGACAACTACCGGAAAGCGTGAGTGACCACTTTTGCGCGCCGTCTCAACTACCTTCCACACGGGGTCTTCAGTAGTTAGTGTTTGTACACGCAAGCGTGGCGTCATGACATCCAGTGCCGTGAGGTCTCCAAAATTCAGTGAGCGCTCTACCATGATAGCGGTTTCTTTTGGCAGTGTGCCTCGCTCGGCCGAGCGCCGGACGAGCGACAAAAGTTCGTCTGCTGAGCGGGCGGATGCTAGTTCTTCTTGCGGTTGCACATTGACTAATCTGAGCAATGCGTTGGCGCTATGGTTGAGAACGTTGATAGGCGAATGCATGACGCGAGTAAAGACTCGTTGTGGCCGTTGAATAAATCGGGCCGTAGCCATTGGTTTCGTGATGGCGAGGTTCTTGGGGACGAGTTCGCCAAAAACCATAGTGGCGGCGGTGGCAATTGCTACCCCCAGCACTATGGCGATGCCGGGTATGGCGGCCTCGGGTATGCGCAGGGCAGAGAGGGGGCTTTCCAAATAGTAGGCAATTGCCGGTTCTGCCAAGAAACCGATAGCTAGATTGGTGACAGTAATACCAATTTGTGCGCCAGATAGCTGAGAAGACAGGGTCCGGAGTGCGCCAGCAATACCCTTAGCTTTCTGATCTCCCCGAGCGGCGTAGCGCTCCACCGTCGACCGATTGACGGCAAGCAAGGAGAACTCGGCAGCCACAAAGATGCCACAGATTGCGATGAGTAGAACTGAACAGATGAGCAGAATGAGCTCAATCATATACGTGGATTAACTCACCCTCCCTAGAAGTTTATGCATATACCCCATGATACCAGATGTGCTATAGAGGTCTACCGCGAATGGCTTAGGGCCGACCATCGATGTAGTTAAAAGGATTGGTCGGCGTGCCGTTACGGAGGATTTCGAAATGTAGGTGTGTGCCGGTTGAGACGCCGGTAGAACCTTCTCGGCCAATAATGTCGTCGACTGTCACCGAGTCTCCTTGCTGTACCGCAATGGAGTAGAGGTGTGCGTAGACTGACGACAACCCATTGCCGTGGTCGATCACCACATGATTACCGAGCCCCCGAGAGGAGTATTCTATGGTCATGACTCGGCCCGCCTTAAAGGGGTGGATAGCTGTGACGCCAGAAGGTTTGCCGTCGCTGATGTCGATACCGGTATGAATTGGCTGGTAGGGCGGCTCTGGTACACCAAATAATGTCGTAATCATGCCATGAATAGGCCATCGTACCATCGTATCTTTTTTGGGTGCGGTTGCTGCTGCACTGGCAAGTGAGGCGACGGTCGTTTTTGGCGCTGTCTTTTCGGTGATATTTGCGGCTGCATGCATAGTGCGATCAATATTGAGTGGCGGGCTATCGGCGTGGTCGGCAGGCTGTATCATTGCACTAACGACTGATACTTTTGCAATGTGTTCAAAAAGAGAGCCCGGAATACCTGCTATCCAAAAAAAAGTATGACTGGTGGCGCTCACCACGGCCATAGAACCACTATAGATACTGTGCGCAAAGAAAGTGCCGATAGACGTTATTACCGCACCAACATGAGTTGCTCCCCACACGAATCCGTCTGATATGCCGTAGACCACTGTGGCGGTTCCACTAATGACCTTGTCAGTGCCCTGCGCTATGCTCGTCATACTACGGGTGACCGCATTAGCACTACTCGACATCTCGCCGGTATACAAGAAAGAAGACTGGCTCGTGTGAACAGAGTGCGTATTCCCGCCCATCAATGCCGAAACTAGCGCAGGCAGCAGCATAACGCAAACCACCATCAAAAAGCCAACTGTGACAATTCCTAATCGATGCTTCAGTGTCTCCATGGCGGCGAGAATACGCTCCTACATCACTCATTACTGTTAGGATATCGACTATACACCTATTGTCACGAGAATGCAGGCATGAGCATTTTGAGTGAGTCCAAGAGGTAGTTGTTGCCAAGCTCTCCCTATGTATATCAAAGTAATGCCCGCCGGCTAACCGGGTGGTTAGAGCGATGGATCTAAGAGCTGTTCGGCGATGCGAAGCAGTTCATTGTATTTGGCGAGGCGTTCCGAGCGAGCAAATGAGCCAGTCTTTATCTGGCCAGCATTGAGGCCGACGGCAATATGTGCAATGGTGATATCTTCTGTTTCGCCGGACCGATGCGATACCATCGTCTTCCAGCCAGCTTGTTGTGCCATGAGGACGGCCTGAATTGTCTCGGTTAAGGATCCGATTTGGTTTGGCTTAATAAGTATTGAGTTGGCGGCCTTATCATGAATGGCTCGGTCTAGTAATGACGTGTTGGTGACGAGTAAATCGTCACCGACGAGCTGTAGCCTGTCGCCCAGGCTTTCTACTAGCTGAGCCCACCCAGACCAATCACTTTCGCCAAGCCCATCTTCGATAGAAATAATCGGGTAGCGAGCAACTAATGATGCGTACCAGTCGACCAGTTGTTGGGCGGTAAAAGATTTGCCTTCTCGATCAAATCGGTAGCCATCATCACCGACGAGCTCAGATGCTGCAACGTCGAGCGCCAGTGCTATATCTTTGCCGGGTTCGTAGCCGGCTTTGGTAATTGCCTCAATGATGAGATCGAGGGCTGCTTCTGTACCTTCGACAGCCGGCGCAAAACCGCCTTCATCCCCAACGGTCGTCGCAAATCCGCGCTGCTTCAGTACTTGGGCAAGAGAGTGGTAAGTTTCGCTCGCCATCCGAAGAGCAGTCGACATAGTATCGGCTCCGGTAGGCACTATCATAAATTCTTGCACGTCGGTCGAGCCGGCGGCATGCTGGCCACCATTTAGTATGTTAAAAAATGGCATCGGCAGACGGAATTGCGAGTTTTTAGCGAGGTTACCGATGTACTGATACAAGGGGATGTCCTCGTGCTGAGCCATCGCATGAGCATTCGCGAGGGATACGGCTAGAATGGCGTTGGCGCCGAGGTGAGCCTTGTTGTCGGTGCCATCGAGCTCGATCATTTTTTGGTCGAGGGCAAATTGATCCCACGCTTCGCTGCCACAAAGGTGCGGTGCGATAGCATTGTTTATTGCATCGACCGCTTTTTGTACGCCCTTGCCGCCGTAGGCCTGACCGCCATCGCGGAGCTCAATTGCCTCACGGCTGCCGGTCGATGCACCCGACGGTACGGCGGCTCTGCCCCACGACCCATCCTGCAATGTTACTTCGCATTCGACCGTCGGATTGCCGCGTGAATCAAATATCTGTCGTGCATATATTTTTTCGATTGTCATAGTAAAGTCCTTATCCTTATACTACTAGGTAATGGCCTACATTACGATATATGACACGACGCAAACCGATCGGTCGCAGCTGCAGGAACAATTCGCTGCCACGGACCATCATGTGGTCTATGTCGAAGAGGCGATAAGTCTCGATAATCTTCATCAAGACTCGGAAATGATTTCGGTATTTGTAAGCAGTAAGGTGACTAAAGAGATTATTGAACAATTACCAAAGCTCAAGGTAATCGCTTGCCGCTCAACCGGCTATAACCACATCGATTTGGCGGCCGCTGCCGATAGCGGCGTTACCGTGATAAATGTCCCAAGCTACGGCGAGAAAACCGTCGCAGAATACACCTTTGCAATGCTATTAAATGTATCTCGACGTATCTCGGCGGCTACCGCCTCGATATTTGCCTATGATTTTGATCAAGAAAAACTCGTCGGCTTTGATTTGCACGGCAAAACCTTGGGCATAATCGGCAGTGGCCGCATTGGCCAATCCACCGCGCAAATCGCCAAAGGCTTTGGCATGGAAGTGATTGCCTACGATCCGTATCCGAACAACGACAAAGCGGCAGAAGTCGGCTTTTCCTATGTGTCACTCATGGAGCTTGCCGAGCAGAGTGATGTGGTCAGTCTGCATAGTCCTTATACCGGTAGCAATCGTCATTTGATAAATACTGACTTTCTCCGACACATCAAACCCTCGGCCATATTGCTAAATACTGCGCGTGGCGAGCTGGTAGATACTCAGGCACTTATTACCGCTCTCAAAGAAAAACGACTAGCCGGAGCAGCACTCGATGTAATCGAAGGCGAACAGCTCTTACAAATCGACGAAGAAATGCTCCTGCTCAGGCGAGCACCGGCCGCCCCCGATATCTTGGCTGAAAGCCTCTACATAAATATCTTAAAGCGTCTGCCGAATGTGCTCATTACGCCGCATAACGCCTTTAATACCATCGAGGCTATCGGCCGTATTAACGAAACTAGCGCGGGCGATATGATTAAGTATTGGTACGGCGAAACTCCCAATAAGGTCCAGCCGCCAGTCAAGCAGGTGGGGCAGTTGTTGTTGGTGAGGCATGGTGAATCAGAGTGGAACGCACTTGGTAAATGGACAGGTACTACCGACGTCCACTTGAGCGAAAAAGGCTTCCACGAGGCAGCACTGCTCGGACTGGCTATCAAAGATATTCATTTTGATTTTGCCGTGGTATCGCAGCAAATTCGCGCCTACGAAACGATGCAGGGTATTTTAGATTCAGCGCAGCAATTCGATGCTCCTTATGAACGCAGCGCCGATCTCAACGAGCGGGATTATGGTGATTACACTGGACTCAATAAATGGGAAGTCCAAGACAAAATTGGCGAAGAAACGTTCCAGCGTTTGCGTCGGGATTGGGACTATCCTGTGCCGAACGGCGAAACGCTCAAAATGGTCTACGAACGAGCGGTGCCTTTTTATCGGCAAGTAATTTTGCCGAAGTTACTGAGCGGTCAAAATGTATTGGTGGTTTCTCATGGCAATGCACTCCGGGCACTCATAAAATATATAGAAAATATTTCAGATGACGACATAGCCAACGTCGATATGCCGTTCGGCAATATTTTGCTGTATCGGGTAGACACCGATGGCCACATTGCCGAAAAAGAAGAGCGGTTCATCGATACTACGCCGCCGCCGGCATAAGAGGCGCTCATTTAACGGTAAGCATAGGGATGACTTTTTGCGGCGTTCGCAAATACCGCCATATTCACATAAACTATAGGTAAGGCGTGCTGGAAAGTCTGGACAGGCACAGAACTAAAGCTGATAGGACATATCCGTTGGAAAGAAAAATACTTAATCTCGCAAAAGCATTACATCCGGCTAGGATTTCTCGATTAGCGCTGTATCTTCTGAGGGATGAGGCAGTTAGTGGCAAATTTATTTTAGGGGCGACGCTGCTGGCACTGGTTGCGGTTAATACGTCGCTCTTGAATCAGTACGAAGCTTTTTGGCACACGCATCTCAATATTGGGGTGGGAAATTGGGCGATAGACAAGGACCTCCGGCATTGGGTCGGAGAGGCGCTAATGGCTATTTTTTTCCTGGTGGTTGGCCTGGAGCTAAAGCGTGAGCTGGTGCATGGAGAACTCCGAAAGTTCCGTACGGCTGTGTTGCCGTTTGCGGCCGCATTGGGCGGCATGCTGGTACCGGCGATTATATATTTGGCGTTTAATTTGTCGTCCGACGCTATCAACGGTTGGGCCATACCCATGGCGACGGATATCGCCTTTGCCATTGGGATTTTGGCCTTGCTCGGCAAAGGTATCCCATCTTCCATTCGTTTGTTCTTGTTAACACTCGCCATTGTCGATGATGTCGGGGCAGTTATTATCATCGCGGTCTTCTATAGTCACAGCTTTAATGTCTTTATGCTGGCGGCGGCCGTGCTGATTAGCGGTGTCGTACTTGCCATTAGTCGTTATCGAACATTAACGATGCCCGTCTATGTGATTGCTTGTATTGCGCTGTGGATGGCTATTAATGCTTCAGGAATTCATGCGAGTATCGCTGGCGCTATTATGGGTCTGCTGGCGCCAGTAGTCGCCAGCTCGCACGGCAAAAAATCAATCGCAGAGCGCACCGAGCAAACTATGATTCCTATTTCGACATTCGTCGTGGTGCCACTGTTTGCCTTTGCAAATACGGGCGTCACATTGTCGATGGGGAGCATCCAACACAGTGCGGCTATACCAATTGCGGCTGGCATTATTGTAGGACTGGTCGTGGGGAAGGTATCGGGAATAGTGGGCGCCACTTGGCTAATGATAAAGCTGAAGTATGCTGATTTGCCAGAAGGTTCGTCTTGGGCGCACGTTGTAGGAGTGGGCTTGTTGGCGGGCATAGGCTTTACGGTGTCGATATTCATCACGGAACTGGCGTTTGACCAAGAGCAGTTTATTACCGTTGCTAAGCTCAGTATATTTGCGGCGTCTGCCATAAGTGGCTGCCTCGGATTGCTGGTGTTAATCCACAAAAAGCGGCGCCAGAATACCGCCCCCGACAGTTAGAAATGAATATCTATCTAACGGCTATAGCGCTCTTGCCACGGACAGACTGTGGTTTCGCTCTCTGGTTGAATAGTTTGTCTTCCCCATGCAAGTGAATGATTGGCCCAGAATTCTTTGCTTTCAGCCGCTTCACGTTCAGTACCTGGAAAAGATGGCGAATCACTAGGACCAATCCAAGCACTAACGAGCTCGTATGTCTGGTCGTCACGTTTCTCTACGGCAACAGTAACCAGGGATGATGGCTGTGGCGGTCTTGTCTTGTTGAAGACCGTGTACTCGTTTCTATTAATCCTTTTTGCGTATACAATTTCATCGCCAGGCTGATTATCAATCAGATCGCAAGTACCGACGATTCGGCCTAAGTCTTTGTGTAGCTGATGGTAGGTTTTATCTAGAACGGTTTTTGAAATAACCTCAGCTGCTAATCCCTTCAGATTGGGTGTGTCGGCTATATGTGTCGCGGCATGAGAACTAACGGTATCAACCCAGACGACTTTGTCGTTGAGGGAATTTGCAATAAGTTCAGTCTGCGAATCCATGAGTAAACTATACCTCAAGCGACCTCGTTATAACGAAGTCACTTGAGGAGAAGTATTTTATAAAAATAGGACGGTAATCGGAGGCATAGTCGTAAATACTGCTAATCGTCGCTTAACAAGTGAATCAATAGTCTTCCTTTCTGACAATCTAATTCGGCGCCCAAATCAAACTCCGACCCATTCCAGTTTATATGGATATCAGCATGGCTAAGACCCTCTTCTTCATATAATTTGTTCACACTTAATTCGGCATATTTCCTGTCTTGAGATATACCAAGCTGTACGTGGGTACTATTTGTTCCGCGGATAGCACAGCCTCCTAACCAAACACTCGTATTTCTAGGTTCTCCGAGCTCGGTAATAGCCTTCAATGCCTCATTAAATTGTAGTCCATCTATCCGTTCGTTTCTCAGCTCTGGAATCGAAATCGCCTCTGTTTGTACTGATACACACGAGAAGTGCCCAAGAAGCCCTATAGATGTGTCTAAGTTATGTGCGGCAAGTACCAGGCAGCTGTCTGCTCTCCACGTATTCAGAGCCTCGTTGCTTATTTTCCATTCTCCTTGAACTACTTCTGTAGAGAGGGCTAACTGGCTTGATATATGCCCCCAGTCTTTTATTATCGGCGAAATTTCAACTCTCATAAATGAATTGTAGTCTCATTTATAAACAAAAACGACCTCGCTAAATGAGAAAGCATTTTTGATAACTGAACTGGATGGCCAACGTCAGCTCTGTAGCAATGTGTGTCGCTTACCGGCAAACAATGTACAGGAGATTTTAGTAATGTCCAAAATCATCGACTTTAATGCTTTTACGATTTACTCCTTGTAGCTCCAGCAGCTGTAGGGTTGACGCAACCATGCCAGAAGGACCTGAAACATAAAACTGTCGATCTGTACCCGCAATAATACCTCTCAGCAGCTTTTCCCGGTCTTTTCTTTTAAGTTCTTTTGTCGAAACATAGTTAACTTCTAGCCCATCGATCAAACGCTGCCAGGTATTGAATTCGTCCTGGAACAGAAAGCTGTCGTTTGTATTAAGGTATATGAGTTGAACCTGGTTTTTGCTACCGTTATCAACCATTTCTTTTAACATGCTTCGAAATGGAGCAACCCCTACGCCTCCGGCAATGAGCGTGCTGGCTTTATGCTCCTGCAACTGAAAGCCGTAGGTGTTGCCGTAGTCTACGATTATCAATTTGTCGCCAGGACTGAGAGATTCTAGCACTTTTTTGAAAGGACTGGCTCCAGCGCGTATTGTTATTCGTAAATCCGTTTCGCTTGGAGAAGAGGAGAGCGAGTACACAGTGCCGCCTGGTGGCTGATCAGCTGGCAGTTTTATGTCAATCCAGTCACCTGCTTCAAATAAGAATTGCTTTGGCCGTTCAAAATGCACGCTCAAATAGCCGTTGGTTTCGGTGTCGACATCTTTGACTATAATTGGCAGGTTTACATTTCTATGCAGCACAGATTCTTATGATAACAAAGGCGACCTCGTAATAACGAAGTCGCTAGATGAGAAAGCATTTTTGATAACTGAACTGGATGGCTATCGTCCGCCTTGTAGCATAAAAAGTAGCAAACTTCCCCTACTACTACTACTACATTTTCTCTTTAATGCCCACCTTCACGAGCCATCTGTTAACGGGGTATGCCGTGAAGAAGCCAAGTATCATCGACAGTTGCATGAGGAACCAATAACTAGCGGTAGTTTTAGCGAGCGGATTGTCGAATATAATGCCTTGATACAAGTACATGCCTATGAAGAGACCGATCTGAAAGGCTATGATCGACAACGTATCTGCTTTTATAGCAGCCCATACGCCTTGCATCTTGCCCAAATTTCGCATTGGCACGATTGTAAAGTATTGAAACAGGATGCCTAGTAGCCAGGCTAGGGCGAAATCAAACGCAAAATCGGCGTACAAAGCCTTACCGGCTATCGTTAAGCCTAGCGCAAATACAAGCCATTCTCCGATAATGTCGCCAAGGGTGCAGCCAGCTCCGCAGTGAAAGACCGCCTCGCTGGTTTGATGCCAGGTTGTTTTATCCTTTTCCGAATTAGCTGCTGAAGCTTGTTCCGCTTGGTACTTTGGTGATTTGGGGCGCCCGTATTTTACATAAAACCATACGGCGAGAGGACCAAAATAGAGAGCGGTCAGCGGATAGACAGCTTCCATGACAGCCATCTTTTGCCGATATCCTTTGATGTAGAAATCGTAGAGTAAATAGCCAGCGCTTATTAACGCCGCAATCAGAGATAGCCAGCCTATCATTTCCAGCCATGCTGGGGGTGTCGTGTGCATATCCATGCAACTAACATACTCGACGATTACATTTCGGTGTGTGAACAATCCAACAAAAAGCGACCTCGTAATAACGAAGTCGCTAGATGAGAAAGTATGTTTTTATATCGGAACTGGAGGGCCAGGAGGGACTCGACCTACCTCCGGCAGGCCCGCAACTTCTGCCTTGAAAGCCTAGCTTTCATGTGAAGGTTGCCTTGCGAATTGCCACTGGCAATTCTCACCTCGACACCCTTTTGGCTTGTCGAGTGCTCAAATCTTCTGGCCTAAAAATTAGTAGCACCTACGGCGAGGTAGGTGCTACTAATTTGGAGGGCCGTCGTGGACGCTGTCGCAACTAGTTTTGCGTTATGATTCCCATATCATATCTTCATTCACTGGATCGTTTGTACGAATGACCAGAAATGTAAAGGGTTCAGTATCTGAAGTATTTACGAACTCATGAATATCACCTGGTTCACATAAAACGAGTTCGTCTTCAGAAGAAGCGACCGTCTCACCATTAATCACTATTTTCCCTTCACCGCTAACAATCCTAAAGCATTCTGTGCGTACTTCATGGTGATGAGGCTTGATACCTTCGCCAGGTGCTAGTCGCATGAGCTGCACCTTAGTATTGCTATCGAAGTCGGAAGTTCCTAAGAGAACAGAGCGTTCGTAGCCTTCACGTGGTTCAAACTCACTATTTGATAGTTTTATACTCTTCATGAATCAATCATAACAAACAAAGCCTCCTACATCATAGGAGGCTTAAGCATAAGCGTATTGTAGGGCCAGGAGGGACTCAACCTACCTTCGGCAGGCCCGCAACTTCTGCCATGACAGCGTAGCTGTCAGGTGAAGGTTGCCTTGCGAATTGCCACTGGCAATTCTCACCTCGACACCCCTTTGGCGTGCCGAGTGTTCAACCCACTAGCCTAAAAACAAATAGCACCTACGCCGAGGTAGGTGCTATTTGTTTGGAGGGCCAGGAGGGACTCGAACCCTCGACACCCTGCTTAAGAGGCAGGTGCTCTAACCAGCTGAGCTACTGGCCCTCGTCGGAATTTACGGCTCTGTCTCGTTTTGGCTGTAGCCAAAAGCTTCGACTAATCCTATATTCCTCCTCTCAATTTCACATTCAGTCGCTCAGCTCCTTGGATTGTGAAATTGAAAATGATGCGGTGCAACGGGAATACTTTAGCAAAAGACCCCTGTTTTGGCAAGACGGCTGTTGCACAGCGGTACGTAAAATATATCTGATGCAATAATAAAACATTAGCAAAGACAAAACCTTGGGCACGGCAGACCCTTACACATTCATCGCCAGCCAGATCCCTTGATTATTCTGGAACACCAAATACCACCCCATCGCAGAGCGAGACCGTTACAAAAAGATTCACCTCTGTTACAATAGGGGTGATGAAAATACTGAACGGTTCAGAACTGGCTGGCTTTATCAAAGAGCGACAGGCAAAGCAAGTCCGCGCCTTGCGCCAGGCTTCTGCAATTGCGCCAAAACTTGCGATTGTAGTGGCCAAGGATGATCCCGTTATCGAAACGTACGTCCGTCTGAAGAAGCGCTACGGCGCGGACATTTCTATTGAGGTGGATATTCATAGGGTTACCCAGGCTGAGGTGCCAGCGCTGATAGAAACGTTAAATAGCGACGATACCGTACATGGCATCATTGTGCAGTTGCCGCTTGAAGACACTTCCCAGACAGATGAAATAGTAAATCTCGTAGCTCCTGATAAGGATGTCGATGCGCTAGGGATACATCCGGCATTTGACCCGGCCACCCCAATGGCAATTATGTGGTTGCTGGCTGGCTACAACGTAGAACTGCGTGGCAAGCGGGTACTGTTAGTGGGTCGCGGCAAGCTAGTTGGCGCGCCACTGGAAAAAATCCTCAAGACCTCTGACGTTGATGTTGTCGTTGCCGACCGCTCAACCGAAGATTTAGCGGCACTGTGTCGCGAAGCAGACGTCATTATTACCGCGACCGGCAGCCCTGCAATACTCTATGCTGACATGATAAAAACTGGTGCAGTAGTGGTCGACGCTGGTGTTGCGAGCGAGTCGGGCAAGACGGTCGGCGACCTCGCTTCCGACGTGTACGAGCGCGATGATTTGACCATTACGCCCACTAAGGGCGGTGTCGGTCCGCTGACGGTCTGTGCGTTGTTTGACAACGTGATTCGCGCCGCTCGCCAAGCCGCCGACGCGCACAGTTCCACCGAGGCATAAACGGTGAAAATTGGAGTTTTTGATTCTGGTATTGGCGGCCAAAGCGTGGCCGACACTATCGCGCACGCTCTGCCCGATGCCGAGGTGCTTTTCCGCAATGATGCAGCCCATGTACCATACGGCACGCGGCCAATGAGCGAAGTGTATAACTTTGTGGTGCCAATTCTTGAAAAGCTCGTCGAGGACGGAGCGGCAGTAATCGTAATAGCCTGCAACACGGTCAGTACCAATTTAATTGCTGAACTGCGTGAGCATTTTTCCATACCGCTCATTGCACTCGAACCCATGGTAAAGCCGGCTGCTCAGCTGACTATAACGGGCACAATTGCTGTCTGTGCGACACCCGCAACACTGACGAGCCGGCGGTACGCCTGGCTGAAAGACACCTATGCCCCCGACGTTAGTATCTTAGAACCCGACTGTGCCAACTGGGCTCGCCTCATAGAGCAAAGCGCCATGCATGAAGCGCGGATTCGTGATGTCGTGGGACCAGCCTTAGAGGCTGGTGCTGATGTCATTGTGTTAGGGTGCACGCATTATCACTGGATAGAACAAGAGATAAAAACGATTAGTGGTGGCCGAGCGACGGTATTACAGCCAGAGCAGGCCGTACTTAGCCAGCTGAAGACAGTGCTGCAACAGCTTGCTTAAACTGATTGCCCCGGTCTTTGTAATTTTCGAACATGCCAAAACTGGCACAGCCGGTAGACAGCAGCACAACATCACCGGACTGCGCATGCGCCGAACATGTATCCAAAATCGATTCCATAGTCGTGCCGCCTAGGCTGATATTCGTAAAGCCCGCTTGTTCGAGGGCGGCAATAATCTTCGGTCCGGTGTCGCCAATAATGACGGCTTGCCGCACGTTACTTTTAGCGACGGCATCGGCCAAGACTTCAAATCCGGTGCCCTTATCAGAGCCACCCAGTACGACCACTTTTGGTTCTTCGAATGATTCTATGGCGACCACCGCCGTCTCGGGGGTCGTGCCAAAGCTGTCGTCGTAGAATTTTATTCCATTTACTTCTCTGACAAATTCCAGCCGGTGCTCGAGACCACTAAAAGTGGTCAGTACGTGCTTGATTGCTTTTACGTTTTGCGTCACTTGCCAGACTGCGGTTATGGCGGCGCAGGCGTTTTGCCAATTGTGCTGTCCGAGCAGTTTTAGCTCAGATGTGGTACAGATTGGTGTGTCGGCAATGGTGATAGAACCATTATCGACTGAGGCTCCCGGAGCTTGGTAAAAAGGGATTTGCTGTGCATTACCGGTGCTGGCGATAGAAAGAGAAACATCGTTATCGGCAAAGGGAATGGCAATGTCGGTTTCGCTCTGCAGCGCAAACATACGAGCTTTGGCGCCGACGTATTCATCCATATCTTGGTGCCAATTGAGATGTTCCGGTACGACCATCAGACAAACGCCGATATGTGGTGCGTATTGCAAGTCGATTAGCTGGAAGCTCGACAGCTCTAGAACCACCCACGAGTCGTGGTGGAGCTTGCGGTAAAACGATAGAGGAGGCACGCCTATATTGCCACCCAAGTACACATGCTTGCCGGCTTTTTCGAGCATCTTTGCAATGAGAGAGCTTGTAGTGCCTTTGCCTTTGGTGCCGGTAACACCGATGATGTTTTTGGTAGGGCTGGCCTTGAAGAATTCGTTGACTTGGGTCGTGATTTTTGCTGACACCTCTGGATTGTTGGCAAGAATTTTGGCCGGAGGCATGCCGGCGGTGCGTACAATTAGGTCAAACCGATCGAGGTTATTTAGGTAGTTCTCGCCCAAAGCCGCTTCGGCACCCTCTGGTACCTCAATGTCGCTATTTTGGTCACAAATCGTTATAGCATGACCTTGGTTGCTAAAATACTCGTAGCTGCTTTTTCCTTCGGTATCAAAACCTACAATAGCAATCTTCATGTGTCTAGTATGCCATAGCTGGTGGAGCTATGCCGCTAAAGTCTTGCGTACTACTTCTGCTACTTGGCGGGGAGTCATGTCCGCCTTGAGGATAACGGCGCTCACGTGCTGTGATCTGACGTCGGCGGGAATTTCTTGCTCGCCCTTGTTGGTAAGTATCACCACCTTGATGTTTTTACCCCAGCTGGTCTTGCGCATGGCGGAGAGCATTTCGTCGCCAGTCATTTCGGGCATCATCAAATCAAGCAGAATGATATCTGGCTTCATCTTTTCGACAAGCTCAAGACCAAGTTTGCCGTTTTCGGCTGTTTCAACCTCAAAATTTTCTGCTTCGAATTTGAAGCGGTACATCTGAGAGATAGCCTGGTCGTCCTCGATAATCGCAATCTTCATTAGCTAATCGTACGAGAAGAATTAAGTTTTTTCAATTGATTATTATGCCGGTACGCCAAGTATGTCTCGCACAATGCTCACGACTTGAGAAGGAGTATGATGAGCTTTTACTACGTACCGGTCGACGCCAAGAAAGCGGAGGGAGCGGGGGGCTTCATCTTTACTGATGTTGGTCAACACCACTACCCGCATGCTGCCGCCCCAGTCTTCGGAGCGTAATTTCTCGAGCATTTCGTCACCGTTCATAACCGGCATTCGTAGGTCTAGCAATATAAGGTGCGGCAGAAAGGCTTTGGCAGATTCGAGCCCCATTTCACCGTTATGGGCCACGCGAACATCAAAGCCTTCGGTACTAAACTTAAACTCATAGATATCTGCCAGAGAAGCATTATCTTCTGTAATTAATATCCGATGAGAAGCTGTATTTGTTTTTGACATACCGACTTATTTATGTGTTGACATTGTAACAAATATATTATATTATGCCAAACAGTACATTAGAAGCATAAACAGCACCCGGGTGGGCTCTCGACAGCACCACCTTTGGGTGCTGTTTTTTATTACACTTGACGGAGAATCCATATGTCAGAATCATTACCAGCTAAATATATCTCGGAGTTTGTTGATGAAGCTGCCGCGAAGCTTTTGAGTGTATCAATTCGTGGTGTCTTAGGGGCGGCAGGACTCTGGTATGGCATGAAAGAGCGACGACAAATGTTAAGTGGCGTCACAGAAAACGGTACTTTCTCGAAGGAGTATGGTACCCCGTCCGAACGCAGCCTCGCTTATCAATGCCTGCATGGCGCTCTTACCGACAAGGCAAATGAGTTAGCAAAATGGCATATAGATACCACAGAATCACCTGAAGTATCTGCTAATTTATGGCCTACGACCCCTCATTTTGAAGGAGAATATTCAAAACTTTTCTTATTTGACCCGAGCAACAAGAATGGGTTGTATGTTATACAGCAGCAAATACATACGGACGGCGCAAAAAGCTTTGACGTCAGTTATTTTCCAGATTGTGAAGAAGCTGAAGACACTAGAGAACAGTATGATTTCAGTGTCGGTGCTCATAACTGGACAACGGCGCATCCTCGCATAGATATTCGGAGGATTCAGCGTCATGGTGACATGATTGATGGTGCAATTTTGAGTGGGGCTTTATTCCAGGATCCAAATAATTTGCATGCCGCTTCAACCACTACCGTATCTGCCGACGTTATGAGCGTAGACAGGGCTCGTGAGCTCACTCAAACAGTGGAACGATTAATTGCCGTACATCGCTAGGAGTATATATGAGCACTGCAGAACATAGCCATATCGACATAAACCACATGTTAACAATCCCGGGATCCCTAGAAGAAGGTGGGATTCCTTCGCGGCATCTTTCCGAAGAATACTTTAGACTTCGTGATAAAGTCCTAGAAGAGCCACGAACAAGTGGAGAATTATTATGTACCATCCAAGAAGAAACTGGCGAATGGGCACGGCAAAATGTTTCTCGTGGCATTACAGAGCCATTTCAGTATGAAGATTATGCGGTCCCATCGTACGAAAACGTCATAGAAAAATATTATAGTCTGGCTGCATATTTGCGTAAAAATCACGCCGGCAACGTATCGGAAGACGAGATTGAATCCACTCGATTATTTATCGAATCATCATTCGCAATGCACGAAGATGTGCCTGAAGATGGCGGCATTCATCCTGATGCCGATGCATCTTTCGCTTTCGTTGTCCCTACGAGATTGTCGCGAAAAAACACCGAATATGGACCCGAAGCAGAAACCATAATGCCTCTGCTGCGCTACTTACCTAATGAAATGCGCGCCGCTTTTGCGGTAGGCCTACCTCCTGCAATTATTGATACATACAATCGTGAATCAGATGGAAGGCGTGGATATCTCGTATTGGCTCCGCTTTTCACGGATATGATGGAGGATTTAGACCTCTCGGACACACTTAAGGTCGCCGATGCACAAGTCAATCGTACGATTGATTTTGCATACAGTCGCTTGGGTGCTGAAGTGCAGGGATTAGGAGCTATAATTCCCGCCCTTACAAGATTTGGCCAGAAAATAACCAATCAAAATGTCATTACTACTACAGGACACGGCGGCACCATACAGCTCATTATGGATACCATCGACCGTGCCGAGGCTGAAGGCTATATTAGTCAAAGACAGCTCAAAAAAATAGGTGTTCTAGGGCTAGGTTCTATCGGTCAATCAATTGCTGAGATTACACGGCAGCGATATCCTGATGCAGCGCTGAGAGTTTATGATACTCGAGCAGAAAAAACGAACCGTATCGCTAATGCCATAGGTGCGATTGCTACACAAAACGAAGCTGAACTTATTTCGGAGAGCCAGGTGATTATCTCAGCAGTAACCAGCACTATTGATGTGGAGGCTCTTGGTCTTTCGCACGCACAGATAAGGGATAAGCTCATTATCGACGACAGTCAGCCATGCAGTTTTGATCCTGAACAGGTACGTAGACTAGGTGGGCAAGTTGCCTGGGTAATTGGTACCAATAGCATTCGCAGAACTAATTACGACTTCGGCGGGTCAATGGCCGATACACATAATGATATCTTTGGTTGTGAAGGTGAGGCAGCGGCGGTGGCCGCTCATTACCGAGATCTTATAGCTAATGGAGTTGGAGAAGCTGAAGCACGACAGTCGATACGGAAAATTGCCTTGCGTGAGGCAGTAACTGCCGATAAAACAGCTGAAATAGGGAAGCTTTTTCGCCACTATGACATACAAGCTGCACCACTACAGGCTTTTGGTAGTTACTTAGAGCCAAAGAAAATACTGCAACAATAGTTGTGACCGCTTCATATATTTGTATCTGATTTTAGCTACGAATTACTTTCGTTGAATGAGTGAGTTTTTTTATGATAGCGATGTATGGTATGCCGGTAGTGTGCAATTCAGCTAATTTGTAAGTATCTTTCTTTCTAGTCAATAGAAGCATAAGCATATATCCTGTAAAGGAGGATTTAGCGCTGGACATATGATTATAGAAATAAGTTTGCTTTACTTAACGGCAGTAGCCAATCTCTTTCTTGGATTGATCGTTTTTGCTCGTTCATACCGCAAGACATATGGCTGGTTCTTCCTGTTGGCTGTAATTGGAGCAGTGCTATGGGGGGTGGGTGATGCCCTCATCTCAACGACTCAAAATCCTAATTTCGTACCGACGGCTAGGTTTATGTTCTATGTGGGGCCGATGGCCATACCGGTATTCATGTGGTTCTTTTCTTTGACTTTTCCTGAGCGAAAGCTGAATTCTTGGGCTAGTGCATTCGGCGCTATATTATTTGCTGGATCAGCGCTAGCTATAGTTTTATGGCCACATGGCTTAATTAATCGTATTATTATCCGTCCAAACGGTAATCTTATCGAAGTTAATACAACTGGTTTTGCTATCTATGCTTGCTATTTCTCGGCAATGTTTATTTTGTCTTACGTTGCGTTAATGCGCTTGTATTTGAGTCAGAGAAGTGTTGTTGTACGGGCTCAAGTAATGCATGTCCTTGCCGGTTTATTATTGGCTAGTGTACCTGCGCTTATAACGAATCTTGGCCTTCCTATCATTGGTTACAGTAGCTATATATGGCTGGGGCCAATATTTAGTAGTGCCTTTGTGGTGGCAGTCACTATCAGCATTATCAGGCATAGGATGTTTGACATTCGATCTGTTGTGGCGCGTTCGCTGGGCTATGCGTTTTCTATGATGGTTTTGGCTGCACTATACGGTTTTGTGGTTTTTGGAGTAGCCAAAATTGGATTTCATTTACAGCTACCAGTTAGTACGCAGATTTGGCTTGCAGTTGCTACGGGTGTTTCTGGGTTAATATTTCCTTACCTTCGGCAACGTTTCGACAAACTGACCAATCAATTGTTCTATCGCGATGCATATGACCCGCAGCAGCTATTTTCCCAGCTCAACAGTATGCTTGTGACGAGCTTGGATACGAAGTACCTAATGATGCAAAGCATTTCTATCGTAGAAACAGCCCTCAAGCCTGAATTTGCCTTAGTTGGCTTACGGGACGAAAGCGGCCAGCGTATTTTTGGGTCTAAAAAGATAAATTTTGATCCAAAAACAATAGCCAAAGTGCGTAAAATGACACCGCGGATTCACCATAAGGTTATTGCCGCAGACTACATCGAAGAGCCACGTCTTTTAGAGCTTCGGGATATAATGCTCGATAACAATGTTTCGGTAATCGTTCGCCTAACACAAGATGTTAGAAAAACAGAAGAAGGTTTAGGCTATCTCGTGCTTGGTCCGCGCAAAAGCGGCAACCCGTACACTCCCCAGGACTTACGGGTCCTCGATACCGTGGCGAATGAGATGATAATCGCCATACAAAATTCGTTGCACTATGAAGAAATCCAACATTTTAACGAAGCCTTGCAGCTCAAGATTGACGAAGCGACCCGTAAACTACGTCGCAGCAACGAAAAACTCAAGGCGCTTGATGAAACCAAAGATGACTTTATTAGTATGGCGTCGCACCAGTTGCGCACACCGCTTACCTCGGTAAAAGGCTACCTCAGCATGGTTCTGGAGGGCGATGCTGGCGAAATCAACGAAACGCAGAAGAAAATGCTCGGACAGGCCTTTATTAGCTCTCAGCGAATGGTATACCTCATAGCCGACCTCTTAAATGTGTCTCGGTTGCGGACGGGCAAATTTGTTATAGAACCAGTCGCCACCGATTTATCGTTGATAATCCAAGAAGAGCTGGCCCAGTTAGTCGAAACGGCCGAAGCTCGCGAAATCACACTCAATTATAGCAAGCCCAAGGACTTTCCAGCGCTTCTGGTAGACGAAACCAAGACTCGACAAGTCATCATGAACTTTGTAGATAACGCCATCTACTACACGCCTGCAGGCGGCCACATAACAGTAGAGTTAGCTGCAACGGCGAAGGCAATTGAACTCCGGGTCATTGATGATGGCATTGGCGTACCCAAACACGAGCAACACCATTTGTTCACCAAATTTTACCGAGCCGGCAATGCCCGCAAAGCTCGCCCCGACGGTACGGGACTGGGATTGTATATGGCTAAAAAAGTCATTCTAGCCCAGGGCGGTAGCATTATTTTTGATAGCAAAGAAGGCAAGGGAAGTACCTTTGGGTTTAGCTTTCCGCTCAAAAAAGGCTTGGTGATAGAACATCAGCCACTGACAAATCCCGAGAAGGTAACTTAGTTACTAACTAACAGTGGTCAATGTTATTGACAGCAGTGGTTCTGCGTGGTTTTATTTGAGTAATCCATTTGAGGTGAGTGGGCCCCACAGTTGGTTGAAAATTAACAACTTGGGTTCGAATAGCTCGTAGTTTGAGCTAATACAAAGATGCAAACAAGGTAGATATGGGGCTTTAAGCTGCTCGAGCAGATGCTCGCGCTAAGCCCAGTATCCATCAACTTTCTCAATAGTTTCCACGCTCCTATATGGTTGGGTGTGACTTTTTGGGGGTGCCATAACGCCCTCAATAAGTCGTGCCCAACTAGGGGTTCGTCTGGCAGATATATCTGCTACAACTACGAATCCCAGAGGAGGGATCAAACATGAAGCGTCTTGGCAGACGTATCGTTACGGCGATTGCCGCGTTGGCCGTTTCGGGTGGTCTCATGACACTCAACGTGCCGACGGCATCTGCATCTGAAGAGTCGGCAGACTCCACCGCTTCGACGGCAGCTAGCGATGGCTCGCGCACCGAAGAGGTCACGCCGATTGTCTACGGTGAAGGCCGGCTCGATCTGCAGGGTCACGCCACAGTCAAGACTCGGCTCCAGACTAGTTCTGGCGCCAAAATCTTGCTCAACGTACACACCAAGCCCATTCCTAAGCGCCAGATCAAGCGTTGCTGGAAGGTCCCGGTGGGTACCGTGGTCTCCAACGAGGGCTACTGGTCTGGTGTCCTGTCGGTCAACCGGCACTACCGGATCAAGAAGGGCGATAACACCGCTTGCACCAAGAAGGGCCACGGCAAGCAGGTCTACAAGAAGTCCTGCAACAACCGGCTCTGGGGCGTTCCCGGCGGTCCCAAGCGTCCGCCGCGTTCGCTTCCGCGCGTGCGAGGCAGGGTTGTCTTCGTCAATGCGTACAAGCACCACATCGAGCAATCGGTGCAGGAAACGGTGCGCGGTGAGTCGAGCGCCGAAGTTACGGTTTACACATCGAGCGGTGACGTGGCCTGCCATGCCAAGTCGGCGTTGAGCGTCTACGGCGTAGCCTCGGCAGAGGTATCAGTGACGGTTCGGTCCCGGACTGTGACGCGTGCACTCACCAAGGGTGCTCGCAAGCTCGTCATCAAGGCGAGTGGGGATGAGTCACTAAACGGCAAGGCCAAGACTGATGTCGATCTGAAGATCACCGGCAAAGTCGAGGCCATGTGTGATGTGCCCAGCACGCAACCACCGCCGCCGCCTCCGGTCGATCACGCGCCGCAGATCAGCTGTACGTGGCCGCCGCACGTCTACGTGAACGGTATGCAGCAGATTTGGTGCAACGCGTCTGACCCAGACGGTGACACGCTCAGTGTGAGCATCGTCGGTGACTCCTACGCCCATATCGCCAGTGTCATCAAGGTGAGTCCTGGTGGTGACGGCTACAACAGCAGTCTTTGCGATTCGTCGCAGACCTGCTACCGGGCTACCCTCTGGGGTGACAAGGTCGGTACGACGCACCCTGTCGCGACGGTTGCCGCCAACGGCAAGTCGGTCTCGACGCCAGCCGCTTCTATTACCGTCGCTGACCCCAGTGACGGCTTCTAACAAGGAGGTTCTTGAGAAGTTGATGTAGCGTCGGTCGCTAGTAGTGTCAAAGGTTTTCTCCCCTGGAGAAACACCAGCGATACGCTAGCGACCGACACATCAACACCACTTAAAGTTCAGTATCTACCTCGTTTGCACACTATTAATCTAATGTTTCATCAATGACAAGGAGAACATATGTCTAAATTATCTGTTCTTGCAGCCAGTGTACTCGCAGCTCCTGTACTAGCTTTTTCGGCTCACGCAGTTGCCTACACAGCTACCGGCCAAATAGAAGGCGGTGATATCTACCGCGCCAAAAACCTCACGACCAACGGTGACTTTGCAAGCTCAATCAACGCCACCTGTGGCGATACGGTCCAATTCCGTGTCCGGGTGCATAATCCCGGCCCTGATGCGCTGACGAACGTAAAAGTTACCGCCACGCTCGCTACTGCAAAAGCTACGTCGCACAGCTCAACGGTAACGATGACTGCCGACAATGCCAATCCGGCTAGCACGAAGGCCACCGCCGGAGTCAAAACCGACGTAGCGACCAGCATGAGCTACGTTACAGGTACTACCGAACTGCTGGACGCTGATACCAACAAGCTCAAGACACTACCAGAAACACTCTTTACGAGTGGAGTCAACATCGGTACGGTCGGAGTTTCCACACAGCAAAAGCGGCTTGTTCAATTCCAGGCTAAAGTGACCTGCGAAAAGCCAGAAGTAAAGAAGATAAAAGTGTGCGAGTTAGCTACCAAAGAGATCGTTACTATTAACGAAACCGACTACAACACCAGCAAATACTCAAAAGATCTGAGCAAGTGCGAGGAAACTCCCAAAACGCCAGAAACACCAAAGACACCAGAAACTCCCAAAACGCCTCAAACCCCTGAAACGCCCAAAGAACTTCCCAAGACCGGGGCAGGCGGGGTAGCTCTCCTAGCTGGAACTAGCGCTACCATGGCTGGCGCAGCCTATCGCTATGCGGTGAGTCGCCGACGTAGCAGCTAATTGACTATTCGAATCTAGGTCTGCAAAATCCCTCCGTACAATGAGGGATTTTTGCATAGTGTACTACTATTGCCCATTAGTCTAAAAGCTTGTGTTATACTTGACAAAAACTACCAAAAGTGATAGATTTATAGGTATCCACGTAGGTGGGTGAGGGAGTTTACTCCGGTACACGTCCGGTGGGCACTTACACTGTCTCAACGAACGTCAATCCACGCCAACGGGAGGACGTTAATAAATCAGATCATTACAGATTAGTATGCTGTGCTTTGCATCAGTGCAGTTTTTTGCGTTTTAAGGATTACCCCTGTAAAGCGCCAAAATCTGCACTGGTAGAGCGGTGTTGAGCCTTCGGGCTCCGCAAGGCTCCTAGCGCAGTAAGGTTACTAACCTTTGCATACTAGCTTTGTAGTCAAATATTGTGTTGTTTTTAGAAATCTCTACCTTCCGTTTGGGATGGCTTCTGCCATGACAAGTGCCATTGTCGCTGCAGATGCCATCCCTAACGGGAGTTTTGGCAAACCCTATGCGTAACATTCGTTATGCACAGAAACCACGAGCTCCCAGGAAGGGAGATTGACATGACCGTATCAGCGGCTACGTCCTCCAGCAACCCGAGCGCCCTCGACGAGCGCGACGCAACCATTGCGTCCCTCGAGTCGAAGCTCGGCAAGCAGGCGAAGCAGATCAAGCGTCTCACCGCAGAGAACGCCAAGTACCGGCAGGGACTCGGCAAGGTGCGGAAGACGCTCGCCGGCGCAAACGCCTTGACGGCCAACCGACGTCGACAGGAGGCTCTCGAGATCATCGAGACCACCCTGACGAAGAAGAAGGTCAAGAAGGGCTCCAAGAAGTCGGCTACCAAGTCGACGAAGAAGGGGCCCAAGAGCAAGTCCACCATCGTTGACCGACTGATGCACTGATCAACAACCATCGAAAGGAAACCACATGTGGTGGTATGAATTGGGCTGGCCCACGCTAGCCTCTGTCCTGACGGTGGTCGTTCTGATCATCGTTGGCGCGTTCCTTTGGTCCGCGCGTCGTTACACGTGGTCGCTCGGGCTCTTTGCGCTCACCACCTTGGTGTTGCGTGGAGCGTTCGAGGTGAACCTCTGGGACTGGCTGGAGTGGCTGGCGTTCCTCTTGTGGATCGTTGGCGTTATCGCTCTGCTGGTCTACCTGTCTACTGGCCGATTTTTTGGTCTGGCAACAGGGGCGATTTTCGGGTCGTTCGGCATGGTGCTGGGCTTCGTGTTGTGGGAGTACGTGCTCTTTCCCGTTGGGGAGTGGGTTGCGATCTCGCTGCAGGACAATGCTGTTCTTGCGAACGTCTTGTGGGGATTGATTGTGGTGGCGTTTATCGTTGCTGTGATTCTTTTCCTGCGAGAACTGTTGGTTCCAGCAATGATTGCAGCTCTCGTCATGGTGCTGTGCCTTGGCTTTGTCTTTACTACTGGGCACTGGACGGACATCTTGGATGTTTTCGACCACAACCAGCAGGTCGACACGGCTACCACCGAGAACACGGACGAGCCTGTCGTTGCTGTTTTCAGCTACGCTGCGCATGCCCTGGAGGTCCAGTTCGATGCTTCGCCATCGACAGTTCCCGAAGGACACGTGCTCAGCTACAGCTGGGATTTCGGCGACGGCCAGAACGGTGAGGGTCTCAACCCCACCCACGTCTATGACGATGCCGGGGCGTACAACGTCACGGTTACGGTCACGGACGATGAGACGGATCAAGAGACTGCCTCGGCGATCTCTACAGTCACGGTGCAGTCCGCGTCCGTCAAGGTCAAGAAGGTTGGGCTCAACAAGCACCAAATCAAGTCGGTAGCCAAGGATCTCAACAAGATCTACAAGGGCTTCGATGCTGGGCAGGTGAAAGTCGGCGACGACAAGATCCCGCACAGCAAGCGAGAGGCCGCCTCGGCATCGTTTTCTGGCAAAACCATCAAGACCCAAGCGCAACTGAGTGAGTTCCTTCACTCTGGTGCACACAAGGCCAAGATGGCACGCCAGCGTATTCGCCACGCTCTTAGGAGCGCCGGATACGACAAGGCCGAGGTCAAGCGAGCGCTCAGCTCGGGCGATCACTGGCTGTGGGTGGCACCTACCGTGGCGTCGCAGATCTCTGGCACAACTTTTCCCGTCAAGGGGAAGGTCGTTAAGGAGAACGGATACCGCGGAGTTGCCCCCAATGACGCTATTTGGTTCTACGTGACCAGCGATGGACACGTAGTCACGAACGCGTCGCTTCGGGCAGACTGCATGAATCCAGAGGTCACCACGGTGACGCCGATCCCGCAGGGTTCAACCCCTCCGCCGATCAGCTGCATCAGCAACTGTGTTCCTCAGGAACATGGTGGACCTCCGGTTCATCACGGGTGCAGCTACTACGGTACCTGCCCCCAGCCGCCGACACATGGCTGCACGTCAAACTGCAGTCCCACCCCCCCGCAGTGCGTTAAGCCCCCCATGCCGGGCGGCGGAACGTACAAGTGGGATTCCACACGGTGCACGTGGTATAAGCCACAGAAGTCTGATCCCGGCGCTTACTCCGACAAGGAGCAGAACCAGGGTCCGCACGTCCAAAACGCCAAGGACAACTCGACCTCTGGGTCGAATACTGGTCCGACAGAGGGTGCGGCATCGTCTGCACCGAGCAACACAGAGCCGAAGCCGGTACAGAACAGCAGTTCTCCTGCACCAGACCAAACCGACCAGGGTTCCAACTCTGGATCCTCGGATGGTTCTGGTGCGCCGTCGGGTTCAACGAGCGACAGCGGTGGTACTTCCACTGCTCCAACTCCAGCTCCGACATCCGATCCCTCCGAGGGTGCGGACAATACCGGCGGAGATTCTTCGACCAAACCGACGGTGGGCTGACAAGTCCGCGACCGAGCTGACATCCAGTGAGATGGCAGTGTGAACGCCCAACGTTCGTATCGGTCAAGGCGGGAACCCGTGTGTCTCATTCTTCGTGAATGGTTGACCACACCCTGAGGTCAATTGAGCCATCCCCCGGCTCAGACACTCGGGTTATCCCGACTACAACGCTATGCAAAGGAGGTGACCCATACGGTTGCGAAGATGGTCGATAGTGACTGGAAAGTACGAAAGCTCACGCTTTCAACTCTTACCAGTTATTATCACCATTTTCGCACCGTTCACCCCATATTATTTGTAATGATCTGATTTATTCCCTCCACGGGCCAAGCGGTGATCTTTAACAATTACAATAAGCGATAGCATAATATTGACATAAACAAATATAATGATACAATATGCGTCAAACTGTACTGCTGTGGTGGGACACAAACGGTTACTGACGGAGATACTCTTCTCTCGACAGTTCCTTAACATTTTGACTGCGAACACTGACATAACCGATTAATTTAAAGAATCTACATACCTCGGTATGACTAATAAGGAGAAACCCATGAAAGCATTTGGTTCATTCCGTCGCCGCTTGGCCGCTGCCGCAATCGTACTGACAGCTTTGGCATTCCCTGCGGCATCACTTGCTGCACAGACTGTTAAGCTCGAAACTTCGCTCGGCGTTGCCAACGTAACTAACGGTGATACGAAATACGCTCAATCAGTAAACGCAACCTACGACCAAGTCGTCAAATTGCAACTTTACTACCACAACACAGAACTTCCAGATTCAGGCAAAGTTGCCAAAGATCTGACGGTAAAAATTAATATCCCAAACAAAGCAGGAAAAAAGCAGGATGTCACTAGTAAGGTAAGTGCTGCTAATGCAAACTCTGTAACGAGTAACGCAACGGTTAATCTTGACCGTAGCGACGCATACCTGCAGTACATCCCAGGTAGTGCCGTCTGGAAGCACAATACTGGTACGAATAAAGATGTTAAATATGTTGAGACTAAAATCTCGGACAATGTCGTTACGAGTGGCGCAGGCCTTCGTTTAGAAGACGAAAAGCCTTGCTACAACTTTGCTGCCACCGTTACCGTGCTTGCACGGGTCATGGTTCCTGGCGTAAAGATTGTCAAAGAATCCCAGGTTCATGGCCAGACTAGCAAATGGTCCAACAACAACACTGCAAAACCAGCTGACGTCCTCGACTACATCATCACGTACCAGAACATTGGTAACAGTGTAGAGAAGAAGGTCGTTATACGCGACAGTCTTCCACCTAAGTTACAACTGGTTTCTGGTTCTACTAAGGTATACAACACCAAATACCCGAGCGGAAAGGTTGTCGATAACGACAACGTTACTAACAGCGGTATTTACATCGGTGACTACAACCCAGGACAAACTGGTTATGTTACATTCCGCGTGAAGATTCCTGCGGAAAGTGCGCTAGCTTGTGGTAAGACTGAGTTCCGTAATGTTGGCGTTGCCCGACCAGAAGGAATGAACGAGTACTACAACACGGCTATTACTACCGTTACTAAAGAGTGTGCCGAACAGCCACAGTACAGTTGTGATGCATTCCACGTTACGTTGGGCGAGAAGCGATCGGTTACGGTCGACAAGTTCGACTACACCGCTAAGAACGGCGCCACCTTTAAATCGGTTGTCATCGATTGGGGTGACCAGACTGACGCTCTCACTACCGACAAAGCAGTTGGGCAAAAGCACCAGTACACCAAAGATGGCAGCTACACCCTGACCGCTACCGCACACTTCATGGTAAACGGTAAAGAGGTTGCTAATAGCGGAAGCTGTAGCCAAACCGCGGAGTTTAAAACTCCTACAACTCCTACTACTCCCGAAACTCCAAAAGAGTTGCCAAATACTGGCGCTGGAGATGTGATTGGTATGTTTGGAGCCATGACGGTTGCCGGCGCTGTCGCCTACCGTCTGTTCCTGAGCCGTCGTATCGCTCGTTAAGTGTTTCGCAAAGGTCGGTCGCATTATTGTGGCCGACCGAGCGAACATGCAACAGCAAGAATTACTTGGCAATGTGTCAAAACTGTGGATAAACACTAGCGTTTGAACACATTTTGTGGTACATTCCAAGCAGTAATCAAGAGCTCATGACTGACCGCTCAAGAGACTATCTCATAAAATCCCCCAGAAGACTTTCCGGGGGATTTTAAAATCCTATCTGTTATGGTATGATTTTTTAGTTACAAACATATCGTTACGCGCATGGTATAGTTGACGAATTGTTGGCCTCATATGCTTTGCATATGTGCCCATTTATCGGAAGATAAAATATGCCAGCACCTTTCGGCCTTCCTGCGCAAATGGCCTCATACTTTGTATGAGCCACATTAATTCGGATCATGGAAAAATATGTAAACACACTTTTCCGCGATACCTCATAAATGGCCTCATCGTCTAACGGTTAGGACACCAGGTTTTCATCCTGGCAATCGGAGTTCGATTCTCCGTGAGGTCACCAAACAACAGACTACAAACCCAGGTTAGGACAGTTTGGAATCAATTGACAGATTACGGCATTATTAGTATAATAATTGTATGGTAGATCCAAATATTCACCCAAGTGATGAAGTACGCCGAGAGGCTGTCACGGATTTCATTATTGCCGAAGATTGGGAGACTCGTTTTGTTGCTAATGCCGCAGGAATGCGTGCTCTTAGAACAGAACTAGACGAGGCCACCGATCCTACGGCGGTATTGCAACTTACTGAGATGCGAGGCGAAACTCTTCTGCGAGGACTAGGCTCTGGTGTGCTCAGTGTGTTCAAACGAGATACTGTTGCTGAGCGTGCTGAATTTGAAGTAGAATTCGGAGAAACCCAGTAGTTCACGTTTGAGACGGTTCCAATCTATCCCAGTTCCTTTCACCAAACTAAGAATCCCAGCATAGCTGGGGTTTTTTGTTTGGTTAGTTTGCGAAGCAAGCCTCGAAATCCGACGGAGTGCGATAACGAAGCGCTGCCCACAGGAGCTAGCTCCGAGGACAGTGCGAGGCTATACAGAGTATTCTCCGTGAGGTCACCAAGAAAAAGGATCACCAATCGGTGGTCTTTTTTCTTGGCTTCTCAGCGGGGAGCGAACTCCGAGTGACAAGACCGCGAAGCGGTGGCAATCGGAGGTCGATAATCAAAGCCGCGCACAGGAGCTAGCTCCGAGCACGCCACAGAATATATCAAGTATATTCTTCTTACTGAGTGGTCGTGTTGTTTGTCGGCAACGAGCAGTTTATTACCAAAAGCAATTACTTGTCGCCGAAACGGTTGCTATACTAGAAAGAATGAATAAGGTATATAAACGCGCAAAAATACTGGCGACCATTGGGCCAGCCACAAATTATTACAAAACTATCGAGGCCATGATCGACTCAGGGGTTAATGGATTTCGGCTCAACTTTAGCCATGGTTCCTACGAAGAGCGAGACCAGCAAATTATCTGGATACGAGAGGCGTCCGCCAAGTTAAATAAAACGGTCGCCATATTGCAAGATATTCAAGGCCCGAAGATTCGGTTGGGGGAGTTATCCGTCAAGGAGCTGCCAGTCCGACAGGGAGAAAAGCTACGCCTCGCATACAAAGCGAAGCACGAGGGTAGCACCATCCCGGTCCAATACGATTTGTCGGCAAAAGTACAAAAAGGCCAGCGTATTTACATTTTTGATGGGAAGGTCAGGACGACAGTAGAAAAAATTGAGTCGAATACGGTAGTAGTCCGCGTCGAAAACGATGGCACACTCATGAGCCGCAAGGGTATAAACTTACCAGACACCGATTTTGGTGGCGATATATTAACAGAGAAAGATTACAGAGATCTCGAATACGGCGCCAAGCAAGACATTGATTATGTGGCGCTCAGTTTCGTGCAGTCGGCTGCCGACATAGAGGCAGTTCGTGGCTTTTTAGCAGAACATGGTTCGACCGCGCAAATAGTTGCCAAAATTGAAACTAAGGCTGCCATCGAAGACGACGAGCTTGGGCAGATTGTAGAGGCCAGCGACGCCGTCATGGTGGCGCGTGGTGATTTAGCGGTAGAGGTGGGGGCAGAAATCGTACCGATTGTGCAGCGAAAAATCATCGCCTTATGCCAACAACACGCCAAGCTGAGTATTGTCGCCACACAGATGATGGCCAGTATGGTTGACAATCCCGAGCCGACCCGCGCAGAGGTCAGTGACGTATCAAATGCAGTGATTATCGGAGCCGACTGTGTGATGTTGAGCGACGAAACGGCCAATGGTAAATATCCACTGGAGACCGTCATGAGTATGCGCCGAACTATTTTGTATACCCAAGAGCATGCCGAAGTCAGGCCGTTGGCTCATCCCATTGCTCTCGAAACATCTTCTTCAGCCATTAGCGCTGCCGCGGTCAGTCTGTCTGATCAACTCAATGCAGATGCTATTGTCGCCGAGACAAAGACAGGAGCGACGGCTTCCTCTATCGCGGCACATCGTCCCAGTCGTCCGATAATATCCGTGACGAGCCAGCCACGCGTGGCGCAACAGCTCGCTCTCCTCTACGCCAACAAGAGTTACTTACGCCCCGATGGCGAACGTGCAGGCTTGGAACTTGCCAAAGAACTCAGAAGCATAGGTTTTTTTGATCAGCCGGCCACCGTCGTGCTGGTGAGCGGAAGGCAGCCAGGGCTCGTAGGAGCCACTGACACCATCCGGGTACGCTCCCTAGACTAGCGTCAAGGCTAGTTTTGTGGTAAAAAGGTCTATACCATCTAATGGTACGTGTTACGAATGTCGGTCTAAAGAAAGCGATAGAACATCAACACGATTATGGAATATATTAGAAGCCGTTCGAAGCTGATTTATCTATTTGCAGCTTTTATAGCGCTGTATTTATATGAGACGGTACAAATTTCGCCGTCGGACCCTGTTATTACCCGGTACCATCTGACTATTTTGAATGCTATTGTCTTGTCTTTGGCGGTAGCTATACCGTATATCATTATCTGGATTGTGGCTCTCAATGGCTATTTGCGACTGCGGAATTATGCTAGAACTATCCGGTCGAGTGCCGACGGTCGTGCATTACTCCACCTTGTATACGGATTATTCTGGCTGGTCGTTTGGATGCCACTCAATACACTGTTGGCGAGCGGTATGAAGTATGTAGTTTTACACTATCCGTCCTTTGGACAGTGGGCGCACCTCATACAAATATACTTTGCAATTATTATTTTGAGCATTGGCTATGTGTTGTTATATAAAGCATCGCGCGAGATGATTGCAGTAATTAAGCATAATATCCCCGCCCGAGTCACCGTAACGAAGCAGGCGTATTACTTAGTATATTCTCTGTTGTGCGCGGCTTATATATATGCGATTTTCCACAATAGTGGGGGTGCGGACAACCGAGTTGTTTCTTTTTTGCCAGATTGGGGTCTCCTGCTTACGGTAATAATCCCGAGGTTAGTGATGTGGTTCTTTGGTCTCCAAGCGGTATGGAATATATACCTCTACGCAAAATATGTGCATGGAAAAATATATAAGCAAACGTTCAGGAGCTTGGCAGTTGGGCTCGGATTGGTGTCGGTGAGTCTCATCTTGGCAGGCTACATCAGTACTATCAGGACCACTATCGAGGGATATAGTCTGGAAGGCCTGTTGGCGGTAATATATTTATTCTTAGCGATCATGTCTGTCGGCTACGTAATTATCGCTGTTGGGGCGCAAAAACTACGCCGCATAGAAGATGTGTAAGTAGTTCCACTTCTACGCATAAGCGTGATAAAATACGGTCAAAAGGGTGGGTATGTTTACGAAACAGACGGTTCGCGATATCGACATAGACGGCAAAACGATCCTCATGCGGGCGGATTTTAACGTGCCGCTCGAAGACGGAAAAATAGCTAACGATTATCGTATAAGGCAAGCTCTGCCTACCATTCAATATTTGCTGGAACATAATGTTCGGCTAATCGTTTGTTCGCACCTCGGCAGACCCAAGGGGAAAGTAAACGACGACGACAGCCTGTTCCCAATCGCCAAGCGGCTGGGAGAGTTGTTGGGTAGTGACAAAGTAAACTTTGTGCGCGAGTGCGTCGGTCCTTCGGTGACGAAAGCCGTCGGCTCGATGAATCAAGGCGACGTTATTCTGCTCGAAAATGTCCGCTTTTATCCTGAGGAAGAGGCTAATGACGCTGACTTCGCCAAGCGGTTAATTGCTGACACGGGTGCTGAAATTTTCGTCCAAGACGCCTTTGGCGTGGTTCACCATGGTGCGGTGTCGGTGTCGGAGCTACCAAAATATATCCCCGGTGTAGCCGGATTATTACTGGAAAAAGAAGTCGACACAATTACCAACGTAATGCAAAATCCCGACCGCCCCTTGATGGCCGTGGTAGGTGGTGCCAAAATCTCAGATAAAATAGAGATCCTTAATAAGTTCATCGATATGGCTGACATCGTGGCGGTCGGTGGTGCTATGGCCAATACATTCCTGCTCGCTGATGGCATCGATGTCGCGCAAAGTTTGGTCGAGAAAGATGATATCGGTATCGCCAAAGATATTCTTGCAAAAGCACGGGCTAAGGCAAAAGAAGGTAACTTCGTGTTTTACCTTCCGCAAGATGCTGTCGTCTCAACGGCGCTGGACAAACAAGTCCCTACTAGGATAGTCGACTGGAGCGCTCATGCTATTTCGGCTATCGAAAACTACCCCAAGCGGCCGCCGCACGAGGCCTCGCAGATTAAGTCGAATGAGATGATTTTGGATGTTGGACCGTTTTCGGCCTCGTTTATTGCCGGCAGTTTGCAGCTGGCCAAGACGGTCGTATGGAACGGTTCTCTTGGGGTGGCAGAGCTTAGTGGCTTACAAGGGCCGATTGGTCCATACGCCCACGGCACTCGGATCGTTATGGATGCTATTCTGGGTCAGATGGGAAATCGGCCGTACAGCTTGGTTGGGGGCGGGGATACGGTGAGCTTCATAGAGAGCCAAGGACTGATTGAGCACTTCAACCATGTTTCAACTGGTGGTGGAGCTTCATTAGAATTAATGGCCGGCCGAATACTGCCCGGCGTCGCGGCCTTACGTGATAAATAATAAGTGATACAATAACCATAAGTAGTATGCATACACAACGAAAATCCCTCATCGTCGCTAACTGGAAAATGAACCTCACCACTCATCAGGCAAGTACTTTGCTACATCGTTTGAGCGAGAAGATAGAGGTCCACCGCAATACCGAAGTCGTACTCGCGCCAAGCTTATTATCGTTGCAGCCGTTAAGTGTTGAAATTGATCGGCGCAAATTTCGTTTGGCCGCCCAAAACGCTTATCACAAAGACGAAGGAGCATTTACCGGCGAAGTTAGTTTTTCGATGATTCATGAGCTGGTCCACTACGCAATCATCGGCCACTCCGAGAGACGTATCTACTTTGAAGAATCGCTCGAGACGGTTCGAGATAAAGTATCAGCCGCAATACGCAACAAGATTACCCCAATATTATGCATCGGCGAGACCCACGAGGAGCGACGGGCCGGTGAAACAAAACAGGTTATTCACGATCAACTAACCACGGCAGTCAGTAACTTGACCAGTGAAGATATGGAAGAACTAGTCATAGCGTATGAGCCAGTATGGGCGATAAGTACCTTTGGTGGCGAGCTGGCCAAACCAGACGACATAGCCGATGTTATTAAGAACATACGTAACCAAATAAAAGAATTATATGGTGCCAAGACCGCCGAAGCTGTCCGCGTCTTGTATGGTGGTAGCGTCGATGATCAGATTGTCGGCGGTTATTTGGACATCGAAGGGTGTGATGGTGCACTGGTGGGTGGCGCCAGTCTGAACTATCATAAGTTCGCTAGCATAGTATCGATTGCGCAAAAACGACAGTATAACGCAACCTAACAATAACGCTATGGCAGATACCAAACCCAAAAAACCTGCAGCTAATAAGAAAATTATTGATGTGAAGCCTGGTGGTGACGGCTCGAGCGGCACATCACGTGCCATAATTGTGAATAACCGGCCGATACTCAAAGATCCGATGATGGCTGAGATTAACGATTTAGTAAACGGCAAAACGCCTGAAGAATCGACAGCCGAAGAGTCCTCAAACGATAGCAGTACGGCAATTACCGTCAAACGACCAGCCAAAATCGAACCACTCAGTGATGAAGAGGTTGATACGAAAGATCCTCAAACAACTGTAAAAGCTGATGATGATCGGGGTGATAGTAAAACCGATACAGCCAACGAGAAGCCTGCTGAAGCAACTGCGATGACCGACAAAAAAGTAGCCACGAACCCAAATCCTGCTCCAAACTCCGACTCTGATGGAGATGCAACGAATGAAAGCGACAACAAAGAGATCAAAGAAAGCAAAGAAGAAACCAGTAGTGCGCCTGAGCAGGACTCTGTCGGTAAACAAACTGCAGCGGTAAACAAGCCAAAGACTATTGAGCCGCTAACCGAAACCCCGCCGGAAGAAGCTGACACCAAAAACACTGACGATGCTGAGCCAGTGACTGCCGAAGTAAATACTCCATCAACCTCTGAAGAAGCCGGAGAATCTCCAGAAGATGATTCCTTGCTGCCCGGAAGGAGCACCTTTGCGGCGGCCAACGAGCCTGCCGCTGGCACCGATGCTGCCTCTGACGAGCTGCAGCTAGGCAAAGACGGCAAGCCAAAGAAATCGAACTCGCCAACCGGTGGTGACTTAACCCCCGAACAGCAAAAAGCTGTCGAAACTGGCGAATACTTCTTGCCAATTCGAACTGCCGAGAGCCGCCGCGTGCGCAAAGAACTCATTGGGGCGGTGCTGTTCGTGCTCATTCTTATCGTCATTTGGCTCGATATTATGCTGGATGCTGGTTTGCTTCGCATCGGTAATTTAAAACCACTGACTAACTTTTTCTAGATAGTAAAAACTACGGCAGTATCACCACTAGCTTTTTGATAGAATAACAGGGTGCTAGACCAACTCTTGGTGGATTTGAATCCGGAGCAACGCCGGGCTGTCGAAACAACGGAAGGGCCGTTGCTGATTCAGGCTGGTGCCGGAAGTGGCAAAACCAAAACGCTCACCCACCGCATCGCCTACCTCATTGCTACCAACCGAGCTACCGCGTACAACATCTTGGCGGTGACGTTCACAAACAAGGCTGCCAAAGAAATGAGGGCGCGAGTTGCTGGATTACTTGGCGAACAGGCCGACAATCGCTCCTTTATGCCTTACATGGGTACCTTTCACTCAATTTGTGTGCGGATACTACGGCAAGATGGCGAGCATATTGGCATACCGCGCTCTTTTGTTATTTTTGATGAATCCGATCGGCAAGCCGCAATCAAGCAAGCCAGTAAGCAGCTGTATATTGACGAAAAAAGCTTTCCGGCTCGCATGCTCTCCAGTCTTATCAGTAGCGCTAAAAACGAGCTGATGTCACCGGCTGAGTACGCTAACTCCGCTAACTCGCCAGCGCAACAGGCGGCTGCACAGGTATATCCGGCATACCAAAAAACACTCAAAGAAGCCGGAGCTCTCGACTTTGATGATCTCATTAGCCGTACGGTAAAGCTCCTGAAACAACACAATGCCATTCGTCAAAAATGGCGCCAGCAATTTCGCTACGTCATGATTGATGAATACCAGGACACCAATGAGGCGCAGTATCGACTTGTCAAACTCCTCGTAAACGATGCGCACAATATTGCTGTGGTGGGCGACGATTGGCAAAGTATTTATAGCTGGCGGGGAGCGGATTTCCGCAACATTCTCAAATTCGAAAAAGATTACACAGACTGTGCCGTCATTAAGCTGGAGCAGAACTATCGCAGCACTAAACATATTTTGGATGCGGCGCATGCCGTGATTACGAAAAATCAGCAGCGTAGCGACAAACAACTCTGGACATCAGCGGGCGAAGGCTTGCCCGTGCAGTTACTGCAAGTTGCCACCGAACGGGCCGAGGGCGATGCTATTATTCGCCGCATTCGTGGTGGGGTCGACACAGGTCGCCGAAAGTTTTCAGACTACGCTGTCCTCTATCGTACTAATGCCCAAAGCCGGTCTATTGAGGAAGCATTTGTGCACTATGGCATACCGTATCGAGTAGTCGGCGGCGTACGTTTTTATGACCGAAAAGAAATCAAAGATCTTATCGCTTACTTGCGTCTACTGTTTCAGCCGGAAGACCAAGTGAGCTTTGAGCGCATTGTCAATGTCCCGACTCGTGGTGTCGGCGCCAAGAGTTTGCAGAATTTCGCCGCTTGGCGCAGTGTTGAAAATCTGAGTTTGCACGCGGCATTACTGCAGGTGATGAACTGTGATTCATTGACGCCACGTGCCAAAAAAGCACTATTCGAAATGGGTGAGATGCTGCAATCGCTGCGAGAAATCATGGCCGACACTACCGTCTCCGGCCTCATCGACTCTTTACTGCGGCGAGTCGACTACCTCAATTACCTCAATGATGGTTCGCCGCAAGGCGAAGCCCGGCAAGAAAACGTCAAGGAATTGCTGAGCGTCGCACAGGAGTACCAAGATGTCGGCATCGATGGCTTCTTGGAGGAAGTCGCCCTGGTGAGTGACTTGGACGGCACAGATTTTAATGGAGATGCCGTCACACTCATGACTTTGCATGCTGCCAAGGGGCTCGAATTCCCGGTAGTCTTTATGATTGGCTTGGAAGAAACTATTTTCCCTCACAGTCGCGCACTATACGATCAAAGCGAAATGGAAGAAGAACGGCGACTCTGTTACGTCGGCATGACGAGAGCCCGCCAAGAGCTGTATCTTTCCTACGCGAGTGGCCGTATGCTCTACGGCGGTGTGCAGCACAACCCACCATCACGGTTTTTAAGCGAAATTAATGCAGATTTTGTAGAGAATAACCCCTTTGGCAGTGATGGAACGCTCGACTATGGTTTTGGTAAATCGCAGCGGTTATTCGGTGGCGACCAAACACCGCCGCCCCCAAGCAACGAACCACGGTATGTACCGGAGCTGAACGAAGGGGATGGAGTCAGACATCCTCAATTTGGTGTCGGGCAGGTTGTGGAAATTGAGGGTGATAATGCTACGGTTTATTTCCGGGGCAAAGGAGCGCGCAAGCTCAATATTGCTTTTGCGCCGCTCGAAAAGCTCTAGCTACCTCTGTCGGCAATGGATTCCCGATCGCTTTATTGCTATAATACACACTTGTCATACGCGGCACCATTTGGTTGCTACAACGACTTTTTATAATGAAGCGATACGTACGCCGCACCAATATATCTCGTCTGTACACGTCCGGTCACGTTGAGAAACTCCGGATGCTTAGCAAGCATCCCATTATGATACCCGTAGCGGTTTTGAGTGTGATGGCTCTTTTGAGCCTGATAGGCTATTTTGTTTTCTTCCATAAGCCCGGCAAACCAATTGCGCCTAATAGTGCCTTTATAGTCATTATCTCGCACGACAAAGAAGTCCAAACGGTGCCAAGCCGGTCGCAAACCGTCGGTACGCTGCTGAAGAAGCTCGATATTCACCTTAATAAAGGAGATGTCGTAGAGCCGGCACTAGACACCAAGATACGGCAGGATGACTTCCGTATCAATGTGTATCGGGCGGTGCCGGTACAAATTGTAGAACAGGGCAGACGAAAGTTTTCGTATAGTGCTGCGACGACGCCGCGTAGTATTGCACGACAGGCGGGCTTTGAACTGTACGCCGAAGATGGCGTGACCGATAAACCTGTTACTAACTTTTTAAAGCAAGGCTCGTTGACCGAACAAGTTATTATCGATCGCTCAGTGCCAGTACATCTCAATCTGTACGGCACGGCCGTGACACTACGCACTCATGCGAATACAGTGGGCCAGCTATTGAAGCAAAAGGGATTGAGCTTAGCGGCAGACGATCAGGTGCTTCCCAAGGCCGATACGGCTATCAAGCCGAACCAACAGATTTTCCTTGTGCGCAAAGGCACCAAACTGCAGTCCATCGTCGAGCCGATTGCCATGCCAGTTAAGACCATCAAGGACAACAAACTGGCGTATGGTGTTCGCGCTATCAGGCAGCAGGGTGATGCTGGTAAACGCGTGGTAACCTATCAAGTCGATAAAAAGACTGGACTACGTAAAATAATACAGAGTGTGACGATTTCGTCTCCCATACAACAAATTGTAGCGATTGGTACAAACCTCACTGGTAGTCGCGGCGATGTTATCCGGGCCGGAATATCTGCCGAAGATTACATGTACGTGGATTACATCGTGAGCCGTGAATCTCGCTGGAACCCGTTGGCCCAAAATGCATCTTCTGGAGCCTATGGATTATGCCAGGCATTGCCGGGAAGCAAGATGGCGACCGTAGCCAGTGACTGGGAAACCAACCCTATTACCCAGCTCAAGTGGTGTGATGGCTATGCTGTTGGTCGCTATGGTAGCTGGCGAAGCGCCTATTACTTTTGGGTTAATAATCATTATTGGTAGCAACAATGTTTAACCCTACACCTAAAAAAGCACTTGGCCAGCATTGGCTCCACGACGAACTCTCACTGGAGACGATGTGTGACATGGTAGAGGTCGGGCCGGCCGACACCGTGCTGGAGATTGGCCCAGGTCTGGGGACGCTGACGCGTTATCTTGTTGCTCAGGCCAAACAGGTGATAGCCGTTGAGTTCGACGAGCAGCTGGCACGGGAATTGCCTCGCACACTTCCAGCCGAAAATTTAATGGTCCGGTACGAAGATGTGATGAAGTTCGATTTCACCTCTCTGCCGCAAAATTACAAAGTGGTCGCGAACATCCCGTACTATCTTACGAGCAATCTCATTCGGGTTATGAGTGAATCGACAAACCCAGCGCAGTCAGCGGCTTTGCTCATACAAAAAGAAGTGGCTGAGCGCGTCGCGGCGAAGCCAGGTAGCATGTCGATATTGAGTATCAGTGCGCAATATTACTGGCATGTGTCGCTCGGCCCGGTCGTGCCTGCGGAACTATTTACGCCGCCGCCCAAAGTAGATTCTCAGATTCTGATACTAAAGCGACGCGCCACGCCGCTGTACAAGGATGTTGATACGCAGAAGTATTTTCGCATCGTCAAAGCCGGATTTAGCCAAAAGCGCAAAACTCTATTGAACGCTCTGAGTGGGGGGTTGGCGCTTACCAAAGGAGAAGTCAGCGACATCTTAGAACAAGCTCACGTCGCTCCCAACGTACGGGCCCAGGCCCTCACGCACGATGATTGGTATCAAATTTATACCGTTATGCGCTAAGCTACAGACTATTCCACGTTAAGATGTCGGTCGTGGACAAAAGTTGCCAAGGCGTCGTAGATCAGATCTATATCGAGAGAGCTTAACACTTCATCTGACAGATTTTCATTAGTCAATTGATTCCGTACATTGCAAGGATTTTCCGGTAAAATCCAGGGGTTAGTGCCGTGCGGCGACTCCGGGTGATACATAGCTTTTACGATATTGGTCTTTTTTATGTCCCCAATATTGTAGGAGATGTCGGCCAGATATAATTCCTGATCTTCAGCGTTAAGAACCACATCTCGTATTAAGTGAATATCTGGAATTTTTTTCGTAGGATCTGCATAGGGAGCTTGGTAGTTGGTTATTCTGGCCAACGTCCAACCTTGGAGGGTAGGAGTATGGAGTAGGTCGTTGTATCCGTCGCTTTTGGGTCGGATTTTTCTTGTTCCATAATGTGCAGTAGGAGCTATGCCT
This sequence comes from uncultured Candidatus Saccharibacteria bacterium, assembly GCA_963800205.1. Classification (GTDB taxonomy): domain Bacteria; phylum Patescibacteriota; class Saccharimonadia; order Saccharimonadales; family UBA4665; genus UBA6224. The sequence continues at coordinate 336,213 of CAWCZQ010000005.1, read as the reverse complement.
ACTCGGTTACTACCCCGATGACTAACTGCTAGTTGCCCTATGGCATGACTGTCGTCAAGTAGTGTCGGAAGTCGTTCTCTCGCTGCTGCAGCCCGTTGAGAGATTGCTTCATCTATTTCTCGCTGACGCTGAGCAATATAGGCTTCATAGGTATGTTCTCGTTCGGCCATGTCATGCTGTTTATGGGATATTTTTCCACGAAATTCGGGACTGAGTGAACTCATACGACTCCTTCTTTAGTGCATATTATACCATAAAAACGGTTGCTTGGGGAATTATTGCTGCTATTTATGATATAATACTAGAAGGTTTCAGAGATGAGACTATCAATATACGGGGCTGAATTTTAAGCTCGACGTTGGACTTTATCGGTTAGATCAGCAGGTCGCTTGTCAGCGTTATAGACAAAACTCAATAGATGCAAAAACTTCTATTAGCGATGCTGTAGACCGCGTTCTCGCTGGTCGCCAGCTCGCACCAGCTTTCGCCTAATAACGAAAGCAACGCTACGCGCGACATCAGATAGTGCTGACGCGTTTTATATCATCTGATTGCTCAGATAGTTATATCCGGGCTATGTGCTAAGACCAGGATTGCTCGTACGGAATGTTTGTTTGTTTCGATACCCGTGCGCTAAGACCACAAAACAGACTATACCTGTAGACGACTAACCAAGATAAACCGGCGGACGCGGGGGCAGTACCCGCCAGCTCCACCAAAGAAAATACCTCACCATTGGGTGGGGTATTTTCTTTTATGAGACTATTTAGGGTGCTGCCCCGAGAGGGTGAGAATTGCCGGTGGCAATTCGCAAGGGAGATTACCGAAGCGAACTGGTTCGCAATCGTGTAATCTCTGAACAAGTGAGCGAAGCGAACGGGTACCCGCCAGCTCCACCATGAAAAATACCTCAGCATCAGCTGGGGTTTTGTTTTAGTATGAGAAGAGTAATGAGAGAACAGGCACCGCGCAATTCAAATCAGGAATACTTACATACACCCCCTGTAATAACGAGGGATAATTCGGTGGTGCAGTTTCGCTATCCTCATGGGCAATTGCGTGCTGATATGTCGGCTGATGAGCAATTATTTAACCTGACAAGTGTAGCTGTCGAGGCAGACTACCGCGGACGAGGAATCGGTACAGCGCTGCTGAATTACGCCAAACAATATGCCGAAAAACAGTCTCGCGCCCGTATTATTATGGGGCAGATGGTCACCCCTTCAAGCGTCAGTATTGCGAAAAAAATCTTTCCTGAGCGAAGCATATGGCTGCCAGAAGAAGCGGCTACCAGTGCCGTGGTAGAGCATAACATCCGTCGTCGAAGTCCTAGGTTGGCGTCTATTATCCACTTCCGCAGGCCATAATCACATTGACTCAAAATACTGAATGTGCTAAAGTATAAGGATTGTCTATGATGAACCCGGGTGCTTAGTGCTTATTACTCGATTTCATTTTCGATAGTCGTAGTAATTAGCAGTGCCAGACGTATTCTGGCCTAAACATATAAAGGGTTTATTTTTATGTCTCAAAATCAAACATTTAACCGCCGCAATACACGCGGCAATTTTCGCAAATCTGGTCGTGGCGCGTATAGCTATCCACGCCAAAAAAGCGGTCGCAAAGGTCCGAAAAAGGACTATATTGACCCGAGCCGCTTTGTAAAAGTTGCGAAAGCAATCGAAGCAGAAGCTTATGTACCAACCCATGCTTTTAGTGACTTTGATATAGCGCCGCTTATTCAAGAAAACTTGGCCAGCAAGGGCTTTGTAACGCCGTCTCCTATTCAGGACCAGGCAATACCCCAAGGCCTCAGTGGTCTGGACATTATCGGCATTGCTGATACTGGCACCGGCAAAACAGCAGCCTTCGGTATACCGATACTGCACAAGGTTATGCTTAGCAACAAAAGCCGAGTGCTCGTTATGGCGCCAACTCGCGAATTGGCACAGCAGATTGATGAAGAATTTCGTAGCCTGGCAAAGGGCAGTAACTTAGCGGCCGCCATCCTTATCGGAGGTTCAAGCATGGGGGCGCAGTTGCGTGACCTGCGCTCGAAACCGCAAATAGTGATTGGTACGCCGGGACGCATAAAGGACCATCTTGAGCGCGGAAGTCTGCGTCTTGATAACTTTGATTTTGTGGTACTCGATGAAGTCGATCGCATGCTCGACATGGGATTCATTGGCGACATGGAAAGCATCCTGCGCCAAATGCCCGAAGAACGTCAGTCCTTCTTTTTCTCGGCAACCATGGACCCGAAAGTCCGCGCCTTGATAGAAACATTTAGTCGTGAAACCGTGAGCATTAGTGTTAAAACCGGTGATACCGGCGAAAACATCCACCAAGATGTCGTACGCGTCAATCACGACGGCGAAAAGATCGATAGACTCCATGATTTATTGAACGAAGAGCAGATCGCTAAGGTGATTATCTTTGATGATACCCAGCGCAGCGTCGAAAAACTGAGCAACGAACTGGTTGCCCGTGGCTTCGCAGCGGATGCTATCCACGGCGGTAAAACCCAAGGACAGCGCCAACGTTCTCTCGGCAAGTTTAAGAAGAACGATGTTCGAATCTTAGTTGCAACCGACGTTGCAGCTCGTGGCATCGACGTGGCAGACGTGACGCATGTCATTAACTACAGCACTCCTCAGACATACTCAGATTATGTGCACCGCATTGGCCGTGCTGGCCGTGCCGGCAAAGTCGGTTATGCCTTAACGTTCGTTAATAGATAGGGCTCTTAACTAATCAGAAAGGCACCCCATGTCGAAAGATAAAGGTCGCAAAGAAGTCAAAAAACCGAAGAAAGAAAAGCAGGTTTAGCGATGCTTAACCAGTACACCAAGCAAGCAGTATCGCAACGGCTATTAGACGAGCAAGTTAGAGAAAAGCTCATGGCTATGGAACATGACACTTCGCTTACTACGACCAATAGCTATAGCGCTAACTCTGAGCTGTATCCTGATCATCGCATCCCGTTTGTTGAGAAGCACCTCGATTACCTACATAATCATCCGCGAGTCGATAGTGGCCAGTATCTGGCAAACTTACGGTTGATGCTCAAAATTCGTTAGATTTTAGAATAGGTTTATAAGGGCCTATGGAGGTGCCAGGACAAACCGCCTATGCTTTATTCCTCGGGTGATTTTGCCGGCGGGATGTGCAACGTAAAGGTCGAACCATGGCCGACTTTGCTCGTAACCTCAATCGAGCCGCCTAAACGCTCCATAATGTTCGCGGCAATAGCCAGACCGAGCCCTGTGCCAGATACTGTTTGGGAGGTGCGTGAGGTATCGGCCCGATAAAAACGCTCAAAAATATAGGGCCTGTCTTTGGCGGGTATGCCGATACCTTCGTCTGTGACCGATAGATATCCTTTGTTTTGTCTTGTGCCGCCTTTTACCGTGATGGTCGTAGAGGGCGGACTGTATTTAATGGCATTGTCGATGAGTATAGTTAGTGCTTGGGTAAGGCTTTGCTCGTCGGCGGCTACGTATAACCTCGGGACTTTGTCGACAATGGTGATGTCCTTCGATTGCGCTAGTTTGATGCAGTAGTTAATTGCCTCGGAGGTGACCGAGGAAATGTTAACCGTCGACGCAGGAGTGTTCATGGCGTCATCTCGTGCAAGTTGTAGCAGTCCATCAGATAAGGCTTGCAGGCGTGTGACTTCCTCCAGATTACTGGCGATAAGTAGCCTGGCTTTATCAAGAGAGAGCTTTGAGTTACGGAGAGCAACTTCATTTTCGGCTTGCATAACCGCTAATGGTGTTCTGAGTTCATGAGAGGCATCAGAAGCAAACCGACTTTGCGAGTCGAGAGCGGCTTCGATTGGTTCGAGTGTTCGTCGGGCTAGCACATAGCTTAAGAACCCGCCACTGAGCAATACGACAATGTTAAGTGCTAGCAGGCGCATGATGAGTTCATGCTTGCTGGTTTCTAGATGCTCGTCAAAAAAAGAACGGAACACATCGTAATCGGCATCGGGTATGGTGCGATAGAACTTAGCCGGTGGAACCTGGCGACCAATTTCTCGAGCAGATATGTGGTATAAGACACCGCTGAAGCTCACGGTCAACACCATAATGATGAGTAAGTAAGAGGCTGCGAGACGAAAGGTGTCAGCGTACGGCCGTAGGGATTTGCGGTACTTTAGTAATAATTCTTCGAGCATCACGCCTCTATTTTATACCCGAAGCCTCGTACCGTCTTCAGCAAAGCCGGACTATCGAAAGGTTTGTCTACTTTTGCCCGCAGATAGGCCATAAAAACCTCGACGTTATTAGGAAGTATGTCGGCGTCAAAATCCCACACGTGGGTCATAATGTTTTGCTTGCTCAGAACTTTGCCGCTATTACGCATCAGGTATTCCAAGAGTGCATATTCTTTGCTAGAGAGTGTGATAGCGGTGGAGTCGCGCATTACTTCTTTGGTTTGTGTGTTTATAGATAAGTCGCCTACTTGTAGGATGTCCCCGACCGTATCATGGGGCCGGCGCAACAGTGCTCGGATGCGAGCCAGCAGTACCTCGAACGAAAAAGGTTTTACGAGGTAATCATCCGCCCCACTATCGAGCCCGCGCACGACATCCCTTGGCTGATCTTTGGCGGTCAACATAAGAATAGGCGTGTGATGCGACTCTTGTCGAAGTGTTTCACAAATCTCTAATCCTGTTTTACCGGGTAACATTATATCGAGGATCAGCAGGTCGTATTCGCCATAGAGAGCCGTATTGAGGCCTTCCTCACCGTCGTAGGCAACGTCTACGGCAAATGATTCTTGTTCTAGGCCGTCACGAATAGCATTAGCGATTTTATGTTCATCTTCAACGACTAATATTTTCATAGTAGTTAGTGTAATTCTATAACATTAAAATAACTTGAGAATTATGCTAAATATTTACGGAGAAATAAATAAGTACAAAAAGTAACAATATGTTGAAACAACTGGTCTTGAAAATGATAAATTTACGAATGAATATTCCGCTTATAAAGCGTATACTGATGACAGCTTTAAAAATAATTTAAGAATAAAGAAGAGTATCAATGAATACCACCTGTTGCGTAAATGGCGATTTATTTGCAAAGGCGCATACCTTATTACGAGAGAGTGTCCGTACCACTTTGTCGAAACACAAGCTAACCCCTACATCATGGCATTTCGTGAGTGCAATTGCCTATACAAAAGGTGGTGTACGAATGGGGAGTTTAGCGAAGAAGCTAAACGTTAAAGCGCCCCTAGTTACCGTTATGTCGCGGCAATTTATCGAACGAGGCTGGATAAAAATGACAAGTGGCGATCCCGACCGTCGAGCAAAATCTCTCATTATGACACCACAGGGAACGGCAGTGATCCGTAATATAGAAGCCGATTTGCAGGAGGTTTTGGGGTCGTTGCTAGTAGGTTTGACTGAAGAAGAGATGCAAACCTACCGGCATGTGCTAGAGACAATTGTCGAAAACGGTCGCATCGCTCAAGCAGTGGCTACCCCTGATAAAATATAGGGAAAAGAGATCTTTGAAGTATCGGAGATAGGTGGCTGCCGATTGGAATGTTTTTACAGTACTCGTACCCTCCCGTATACTAGACATATGAAGCATAAAATTATATCTCTTGTATTAGCAGTCGCATTAACGCTCACTACCGGCGTCGGTGTGGCAGTAGCTGCACGGCCAACAAATCCAGGCGGCGGTGGCGGATCGGGCGGTCATGGTGACGGGTCTGGTGGCGGTGGTAATTCGCAAACTAATACGCTGGGCTATGATATCTCGTACCCTCAGTGTGATACCACCCTCCCGACCGATCAGGCATTCGGCGTTGTCGGCGTCAATGGCTATAACGCCAATGAGCATAATCCTTGCCTCCAGCAGCAGTTTGCCTGGGCGCTGTTGTCTACGGGAGCTGTCGCGGCTCAGGAAAAAGCGCAGCTGTACGTTAATACCGCCAACCCCGGACAAGTTATTAATCAAATAAATACCTGGCCGACCGACAATAGCAACAGCGGGCAAGCCTCCAACCCATACGGCACCTGTACTGGCGATAATGACGCGGCTTGTTCATATGAATACGGCTGGAGCCGAGCCGTCTTTTCCCTTGATTGGTTTACCTCTAACACTCATGCGGTCGCTGGCGACTATAAGTGGTGGCTCGACGTCGAGACTGGCAATACCTGGCAAACCGGCACCACCCAAGCCTACAAGAACAATGTAGCTGATCTAGAAGGTGAAGTTGCAGCCTTTGCGGCGAAAGGTGTCACAAAGGTTGGTTTGTATTCGACTGCATACCAATGGGGCCAGATAACAAACAACGAACTAGGCTTCGGCACGCTCAATGGGCTCGATAACTGGCGACCAGGAGGGGCGAATATCAAGACTGCTCAGCAAGCCTGTACCGCTGACCCACTGACCCCTAATGGTTCTGTCGTGATGACGCAGTTTGAATCCAAGGGGCTCGACAACGATTTCACCTGCTCTCTCTTGTAGCAAAGAACTACTATGGAATATGAAGAAGAAGTTCGTCTGCCATGCGCCGACAAAATAGCCTTTGATTCAGCCCGGCAAGCTCGGGCAGCTGCCAACGTAGCCGAGTTTCAGCACGGCGCCAAACTCAAGACGTATCATTGTCGACACTGTAGCCTCTGGCACTTATCCACGGCCAGCGATACAAATTAGTAGCTTTTTTTCGGCAGATATGCTACAGTACTACTACTAGAAATGCTGCTAATGCCTCTATAGGTTCTAGGTCAATATAGTTAAACAAAGTGTTTCAGGAGAGCAGCTAACTGGTTTGCCAGCTTACTCCGCGAACGATAGGAGATATAAGTAATGGCAACTAAACTTTTTGTCGGATCCCTCTCATGGGGTGTCACCGATGACATGCTGAACGAGTTTTTCGCTCAAGTAGGTACCGTCGATTCAGCCAAAGTTATCATGGACCGCGATAGCGGCCGTAGCAAAGGCTTTGGCTTTGTAGAAATGAGCAACGACGACGAAGCTAAAAAAGCAGTCGAAGAACTCAACGGTAAAGAACTCGATGGCCGTGCTGTAAACGTGAGCGAAGCAAAGCCACGCGAAGAGCGCCCACGCCGCGATTTTAGCAGCAACAACCGCTACTAATTTCGTCTACAAATGAACAAACAGCCCCATCTTGGGGCTGTTTTTGTGTAAGGTAATCGTTTGTAAAGGCAGGGCAGGACGATGGTATACCATAGTAGCGATGTCTCTAGAAAAAGAAGAAGCCACTGACCCTTACGGGGAGTTAATCTAGGGGGCTGGTTGGTGCTGGAGCGCTGGATTACCCCTAGCTTATTTACCGGATTTAAAGGCGAACGATGAATTTAGTTTTTGCCAAGAACTTGGAACGAAGCGGCTGAGCTATTATCAATTCACCGGCAGCATTTTATTACCGAAAAAGATTTTAAGTGGATCGCTGACCATGGACTGAATGCGGTTCGGCTTGCCGGTGAGGCACTGGGTGTTTGGAGACGAAGAGCCGTATGTCAGTGGCGTAGAGTATGTAGATCGAGCCTTTGAATGGGCACAAAAGTATCAGCTCGAGGTATTGCTTGATCTACACGGTGCTCCTGGAGTCAAAACGGTAACGACCATAGTGGCAGAAGGGGCTCAATTAGCTGGAAAAAACAAGACAATATGCTAAAAACCGTTGATGTGCTCGAGAAACTAGCCGAACGCTACGGGCCTCATCCGAATTTATGGGGTATCGAGCTAATTAATGAGCCGAGTTGGCGTCTCGGTACACGAACGTTGCAACATTTTTATGAAGCATGGGATATCGAGCGAGTCAGCCAACATTGTGGCACCGACGTGGCCGTAGTGTGTCAGATGCTTTCCGTCCTCATAAATGGAACCGAACCATGCAAAAAGACATCGCTACCAAAACTCATATCTCGATGTGCATCACTACCAAGTGTTTGGCCGGAAAGATAAACGACGCCAACCACCTGAGCACATCGAGCATGCATTAGGTCTTCGCCATCAGCTCAGCAAGCTCAACAAGCACTGGCCAGTGATTGTTGGCGAGTGGAGTGGGCTCTGCACTACAGCGCAACTAAAAGAGCTTGCAGCCGCTGGCAAGGCCTCGCTCGTTCGGCACAGCTATGTGGCAGCACAGTTGCTTGCATTCCAGCAAAGTCGCGGCTGGTTTTTCTGGACATATCGTACCGAAAAAATGATGCGACTGGAACTATCGTGCCGGCGTAAGAATGGCTGGTTGCCAAAAAGTTATGAATAAAAGTAGTGATACCGCTTGACCTGGGCAGGTTAACCACATACGCTTAGATGCAATGGATAAGCTCAATAAAGGCAAATCATTAGCCAAGAAAACTACCACTAAACTACGTAAACGCCGCGAACCGCCTGTCGTTGCGCCAGGCCAAGTTCAAGATGCCCGTGACTACATCCATAACTACTGGGCAAACCTCGAACGTTTTCACCCCAATGATGACGAAAGTCTACTCGGGCTGCCAAAGCCGTATTTGGTGCCAAGTTTCGAAGAAAACGCCAGTTTTGACTATAACGAGCTGTATTACTGGGACAGCTACTTTATGGTGCAGGGTATGTATGACGACGAGCATAAAGAGCTTGTGCTAGGTATTATGGAAAACCTCATGTCTCTGTTCCGTCGTTTTAAGGTTATTCCTAACGCCTCTCGGACTTATCTTATGGGCCGATCGCAACCGCCGTTTTTATCGACGTTTATCTTTGAGGCGTACGAAGCGTTTGGCATGGATGATGAGTGGCTCAAAGATGCCATCGAGCTTGCCATGCAAGAGTATGAGACCGTTTGGATGGGTACCAAGAAGCCCAACGATCGATTGGTCCATAAGGGCCTAAGCCGCTACTACGATATTAATTTTTTGCATGATTTGGCCGAAGCCGAAAGTGGCTGGGATATGACCCCAAGGTTTGGCCGCAAAGCGCTCAATTATACTCCTGTCGATTTGAATGCTCTTTTGTATAAGTACGAAATGGACTTCGCTCGGGCAGCTCGCATATTTGACGACGAAAAAGAAGTAGAGCGCTGGGAAAAAGCCGCAGCCGATCGCAAAAAAGCGATGAATGAACTGATGTGGGACAAGATGCGCGGCTTATACTATGACTATAACTACGTCAGGCAAAAACGCGGCAACGTCAGTAGTCTCGCCACGTTCTTCCCAATGTGGGCCGGCATGGTTACCGACCGCCAAGCCGAATCTTTAGTCAAAGCATTGCGCCGTTTCGAGAACAAAGGCGGCCTGGCAACGACCGATATGTTACCGATAGGCCAGTATGTGCGCGGCAGCATGCCGACGCAATGGGCATATCCTAATGGCTGGGCTCCGCTGCAGTACATCGTAATAAAAGCGCTAGAACGATATGGTTACCATGATGATGCCCGCCGGATTGCCCAAAAGTGGCTCAAGGCTAATCTCAATTGGTTCAACGCGCACGGCGTGTTCCTTGAGAAGTACAACGTGGTGTCCCCCGAAAAACCGCCTGTCAAAGGCGTCTATCCGTCACAGACCGGTTTTGGTTGGACCAACGCCGTCTTTGAGCGGCTCTGCCGCGATTACGTAGATCAGACGACCGAACTCGGTAAATAAACCTCAATACTATGTCTCGGGCGATATGATCGCGCTCGATGCAGTTGCTGTGCCCGTGGGGCGCTGGAACGCTCGTCAGCAGCCAGCTGGAGTATATTTTGACTGCTAGCTGCATGGTCGCCACTACGGCCGCGAGTAGCCACGATTTAGTAACGACGACGATTATCAAAAACAGGCTCGTGTTGGTGGCTTTGGCAATCGGTGACCAGTTGAGACGGTAAATGAGTCGATCGACTTTATAAAAATAATTAGGGCTCATAATAGGCCAGCGTAAAAATGCCAACGAGAGCATGTTATCGATGAGCATAAAGTTGAGTAAGAATATCGCGATTGGCAGTAGCATGTCATGGTGGAGTACCCCATAGGTGACGTAGAACATGGCAACGCACAGTCTGTCTGACAATATGTCAAAGGTAGCGCCGGTGCGAGTTTCGGCATGGATGAGGCGAGCTAAGGCACCATCAGCCATGTCACCAACCCAGTACACGGCCAGTCCAACAAACAGGAGGAGCGTCGAATTTTGGGCAACGGCGAGCGCGATAAGTACAACGGCGCCGACTGTCCGAACAAGTGTGACAAGGTTAGGCCAGGTCAGCCATGTATCTTGTTTATCTGCGGTACATGCCTGGTGGTGGCACGCGGTTTTGGTTTGCTTGGGCATTGCGAACAGTATAGCAAAAACCTATACTCGTAAAACGCGACAACGGCACCACGTTACCTAGTGGAGCTTCGGTACGAACGTTCGTAAATATATCAATCAAGAGGAGAGTTATATGACAGCTAACGCAAATTGTCCGTTCTGCCATCTAGGGAAACGGGTCATTCAGAGCAACGAACACGCCAGTGTCTTTTTGAGTAATCCACACAAAGTACCGGGTCATTTCCTGGTAACGCCCAAACGGCATATAGAAAAGCCTTGGGAGCTAACCGAAGACGAACTCAAAGATATTTTTGCGCTGATATTTTTTGTCGAGCAGCGGATAATCGGTGAATTAGGTGAAGGCTGCGATATTCGGCAAAACTACCGACCGTTTATGCAGCAAGGTCGAGTCAAGATTGACCACGTCCACTTTCATGTCTATCCTCGCTCGGAAGAGGATTACCTGTATCAAGTATCTGAGCAGTACGAGCGGGATTTGTTTGTCGATCTGGACGACAAAGAGGCGACCGCAATCAAAAAACTGCTGAGCTAAATGATATAATTTGATTAATGCAATGCCTGTAGCATAAGACCCCCTTGTGTTAGTCGGGGCATGGTATTCTCTTTTTTTATTTCTCCCCATAACGATAAACAGGTAGACTAATCAGTATGAGCAATTACTATGTAACCACTTCTATCCCTTACGTTAACGGCGAGCCGCACGTTGGTCATGCCCTCGAATTTTTGCAGGCTGATGTGTTGGCGCGTTATGCGCGACAGCACGGCACACCCACCATTTATAGCACTGGCACCGACGAACACGGCACCAAGGTGGCCGAAACCGCCGAAAAATTAGGCAAAACGCCGGAAGAATTTGCCGGCGACATGAGCAACCGATTTAAGCAACTGCTCGAGGATCTCAGCATCAGCAACGACCGATTCGTCCGCACGACCGACAAAGGTCACGAACAACGAGCGCAGCTGATTTGGAAGGCTTTGCAAGATAATATCTATAAGGCTAAATATGTCGGCTGGTACGACGTCAAGCAAGAAGAATTCGTCCCTGAGAGCCACGCCGATCCGGCCCGTATGCAGCCAGACCATCCGCAGGCCTATCAAAAACTCGAAGAAGAGAATTACTTCTTCAAGCTCAGCGCGTATTCAGACAAAATTCGTGATGCCATCGAAAAAGATGAACTCAAAATAGTCCCTAAGACTCGCCGCAACGAAACACTCAGTTTACTTAAAGAAGGACTGTCGGATATTAGTATATCGCGCCCCAAGGACAAGCTGTCTTGGGGTGTGCCCGTACCAGGGGACAAAGACCAGGTCATGTACGTATGGTTTGAAGCACTCATGAATTACATCACCGTGCTTGGCTACCCGGAACACGAGGATTTCAAAAAATTCTGGCCGGCAAACGTGCAGGTTATCGGCAAGGATATATCACGGTTTCATACCGCCATTTGGCCAGCAATGCTGTTGGGGCTTGGCTTGCCCCTACCTAAAATGGTCTACGTCCATGGCTTTATTACCCTGAACGGCGAAAAGATGAGCAAGAGTGTCGGCAACGTGGTAGCTCCATCGGAGATTTTGGCAAAACATGGAGTTGACGCATTCCGCTATTACTTTTTGCGGCATATACCGAGCTACGAAGACGGTGATTTTAGCTGGGATACTTTTGAGGCCGCCTACAATAACGAGCTCGCGAACGAACTCGGCAACGCCGTACAACGTACCGCCGCCATGATTATGAAATACCAAGGCGGTATTATCGGCGATATACCACCGGCCGAGCACGACATCGCGCAGTACGAAACTGCGCTCGAAAATTGTCAATTCGACCGTGCGCTCGATGTCGTCTGGCAACGTGTTCGCGGGCTCAACCAGTACATCGACGAAGAAAAACCATGGGAAATTGCCAAGTCAGGCGATGACGACCATTTGCGTGAAGTGCTCGCCACCCAGGCCAGTGACCTCTTGCAGGTAGCTGACTTGCTCGAGCCATTCTTGCCGGATACTGCTGTACGAATACGCAATGTGTTTACGGAAGGAATTGTACGACCGGTAGAGGGTACACTATTCCCTAAAACTGAGGCGTAGCATGTCTTTATTCGATACACACTGTCATATTCAGTCAGCTGGCCAAGGGCATGGCGAACGCAGCACGCGTGAATTATGGGCAAAAGCCGAAGACCGCTCGTTAGCTTCGATTGTTGATGCCGCCAAACTAGCCGGAGTCAGTCATATGATTTGTGTCGGCTGTGATTTACCTGACAGTCAGCTGGCTATTGAGGTGGTACAGCCGTACGACGAGTTGTTTGCCAGTATCGGCATACATCCCCACGAAGCCCAGCGCTATGTGGGTCAGCAAGACGTATTGAGTGAGTTTGCAGCCCTCGCTAGCAATCCCAAGGTCGTTGCGGTTGGCGAATGTGGCTTGGATTATTTTTATCAGCACTCTCCTAAAGAAGCGCAGCTGGACATATTGCGATTTCAACTTGACCTAGCGAGCCGGCACGATTTACCTCTCATATTCCATGTCAGGGAAGCATTTGACGATTTCTGGCCTATATTTGAAAGCTACCCTTCTGGCACATTCAGGGGTGTGCTGCACAGCTTTACCGATTCTGCCGCCAATATGCGAAAAGCCGTCAAGCACGGGCTGTACATTGGGGTGAATGGCATTGCGACCTTTAGCAAGCCTGATTCCGAACAGCGTGTGATGTACCGCACAATTCCCTTAGACTCACTCCTGTTAGAAACCGACGCTCCCTTCTTGACACCGGTGCCTCACCGTGGTACTGTAAACGAGCCAAAACACATACGCACGATTGCGGAATTTCTCGAAACAATCCGAGGCGAAAGCCTGACAGAGCTGACCAAGGCAACCACTAATAATGCCAAGGCGCTCTTTCGCGTTTAACGTTGAACTCAAAGGGAGTTTATGAATAAGATCGTCGAAAAATTAGAAGAGTTACATTTGGTTGAAAAACGACCAGTGCTGAAGGTAACAGCACCTGATATACGTGAGTTTGTGCGAGAACCGGAAGCGGACGCCATCGGAGTTGAAATGGCCGAGATGATTTTGCGAGCAGAAATGAATGTTGACCGTATTCCGGAAGGGCAAGCCTCTCCGGCGCAGTATGGTCCGCAGGGTGATTATCGATTAGGGGCATAATTATGAAGCTTATGACGGCAATATTTCGTCAATCTGCCCAGCAACGTCGAATAAACGCACACCGCGCACTGCTGCGCCACCTTGCCAAGCTCGGCGGTACAGTTTTTGGGCCGATTCCACCGAATGTTCGGCGAGAATTTTTCTGCCTTGATGAACATACTTGGGTGTGGCACGAAGAATGGAGTGATCAAACCGGCCAACACCACGCCTTTACCACTCGCTACGATGTTCGCCCCAGTGGCATCCTGAAATCGCAAGGCACCAACTCGTATCAGCGTCTGACCCCTCAAGAAGAACGCAATTTCCGCGCGGCCGTTAAGCTGTATAGTCAAGGGGCCCGTGCTGAAATTGACCGCCTGCGTCAGCAGCCGGCCTAGTCCACTGCTACACTAGATGCTATGAGCTCTGCCATCATCTATCTCGATCATGCCGCTGCTACACCCGTCGACGAGCGGGTGTTTCGAGCGATGCAGCCATATTTTACTGAAAAATTTTATAACCCCTCAGCCACGTACACGGCAGCCCAGGCCGTTTCTAAAGACTTAGTGCAGGCAAGAGAACTGGTAGCGCGCCAGCTTGGTGCCCGGCCGGCCGAAATAATCTTTACGGCCGGTGGTAGCGAAGCCAATAATCTGGCTATACACGGTATTATGCGCCGGCACCCCTCCGCAAACATAGTCATCAGCGCTATAGAACACGACTCTGTGCGTGGCCCAGCCACCCGTTACGACATGCATCAAGCGCTCGTCAATAAACAGGGCATAATGACTGTCGAATCGGTCCGACAATGCCTCGATGACAATTCCGTATTAGTGAGTGTTATCTTTGCAAATAACGAGATCGGTACCATACAGCCCATTAAAGCAATCGCCGCACTTCTTGCCGACATACGCAAAGACCGAAAAAAGCGGGGTATTAACTTGCCACTCTATCTACATACCGACGCCTCACAAGCGGCCAATTATCTTGACGTGCATGTTTCACGGCTGGGCGTCGACCTTATGACGTTGAATGGCGGTAAGATATATGGTCCCAAACAGAGTGGGTCTTTGTACGTTAAGGCTGGCGTACAGCTCGAACCGCTGATTGAAGGCGGTGGTCAAGAACAGGGCCTTCGAAGTGGTACTGAACATGTCGCTGCCGCCGTTGGCTTTGCCACCGCTCTGGAGGTTGCTCAGTCGATGCGAGCCGATGAAGTCAAGCGTTTGCAAACCATCCAGCACAAGTTCATATCTCTGCTATCTGCTGCCGTACCAAATGTCCAGCTCAACGGCACATTCGCCAAGCGATTGCCCAATAACGTCCACGCCACGTTTCCGGGCTGTGATAACGAACGGGTTCTTTACCAGCTGGATGCCTGCGGAATATTGGCGGCGGCTGGTTCGGCTTGTAGTGCCAGCAGCGATGAGCCGTCACACGTACTATCGGCACTTGGCCTCACCGACGAACAAGCCCACAGTTCTCTTCGCTTTACGCTCGGCCGGAGCACAACAGAGGCTGATATAGAGCGGGTGGTGCGAGAGCTTGCTCGACTACTTGCCTAGCCGTTGACGTACGGTATACTGATGAAAGATGATTAAGCATAATCGATATCTGTTGAGCGCTGTTACCGTATTTGTCTCTCTGTTGTCTTTGGTGACCATTGCTGGTGCGGCCTCGGGTAGTAAAGCGCCCGTTACCCAGAGTTATGGTACGACCACCGCTGTCAAAAAGGGCATGATAGTGCGGCTCAATCCAAAAGACAGTAGTAAGGTGGAGCCCCTCAAGCGAGACGATAGTAAAGATATGCTGGGTGTGGTTGTAGCGGCAAATGACGCCGCACTGACACTTACCGGAGATTTATCGAAGAGTCAGGCGTATGTTGCAACTTTCGGCAAGTATGACGTTCTCGTCAGTAATCAAAACGGGACGATAGCCACTGGTGATTACGTCAGTGTTTCGACGCTCGATGGGGTGGGCATGAAAGCCGACGAAAACGCCCTCACTGTCCTCGGCAAAGCC
Organism: uncultured Candidatus Saccharibacteria bacterium; assembly: GCA_963800205.1. GTDB lineage: Bacteria > Patescibacteriota > Saccharimonadia > Saccharimonadales > UBA4665 > UBA6224. Next base: position 320,784 of record CAWCZQ010000005.1, on the reverse strand, counting down.
CTAGAAGCGTTTGACGGTTCTTCGAACGTTGAAGGAACAGCCACTCTGACCAATGACGAAGGAGTTAAAAAGGAAGTATCGCTCAGCCACATTAACGTAGAGATTTCTGTACGCGGTAACCCCCTCCATTCTGCCGGACTGCCGAGTGAGTTGACGAAGTTCCTGAGTAGTATCGGCTACTCTGTCAGTAATAAGACGGTCAGTCCAACCCGGTTGTATTTGGCACTGCTGGTACTGATTATCGCTTCAGTTGTTTCGGCCAGCTTACTGTACAGTGCCGTCCGTAATGCCATGGTATCAATTGGCCGTAACCCGTTGGCGAAAAGTGCAATCGTCCGAAGCCTTCTGCAAGTGATCATAACGAGCCTGATAATTTTCATTATTGGGATTTTTGCGGTATATTTACTACTAAAGCTTTAGCTTTTTAGAACCTTTTCATATTCTATCCAACTTCTGGCGATACCCAGCGGTATTATGAGCCGATAGTACGGATATTATTTTGAGTGAAAGGTTTGCAATACAACAGATAGCAATCAATATGGTGGGAACAATAAACATATGACAATCTGGTGGCTCGTCGTAATACTACTGTTTATTGGTGCCGCTGGTCTGGCATTTGTATGGTTAGCGGTCCGGATAGGAGCGGCTACCAACGGTACGGCCAGCAAACGAGGCTTAGCCGGTTCTTACGAAGACGCCGCCAAAGAGGATGTAGATCACATATTCAATGAAGAGTTTCGTGAAGAATTACGGAACCGTGGCCGGTTGCACTTTGAAAAAATCATCGGTGAAAATGCCATGTTCTTGCAGCAGGATTTGCGCCTGACGACCAGTCAGCTCAATGAGTACATGAAGGACGAGATCACCAAAAAGCTCAAAGACGAGTTTACAAAGTACGAAGAATCAATTATGGATGCCAAGCAGTTGGCGATTGATGCTATCGAAAAGACGAATACCGCCATTGACGAACAGCGCAAACTCTTGGGCGAAGAATTGCAAAAAGAACTCACCGAGCAAAAGAAACACCTTATTTTGCACTTCGAAGAAAATATGGCTGACGTCGTCAACCACTACGTCTTGGCCGCTATCGGTGACCAGATCGACCTTACCGATCAGCTTGAATATATCCTGGCAGAGCTAGAGGAAAACAAGAAAGAAATTATCGAGGATATTAGTAATGGCGCGTAGCGCACAATTCGTCCTTCCCGAACTAGTCGTAGGAGTCGCCGACGTGATGCGTATGCGGCGCGAGCTCGATGCCTTGCAGGAGTTTCTACATCAAGCGGCTCTGCGCCACACTTCCGAGACCGAGCTCAAGATGCCGAAGACCAGTCGTATGCTCGATAACCTAACGGCAGCCAACCAGCTAAATTTACTCAATAGAGAGCACTACGAGGCTACCATTAATCACTTAGATTTTATTCTGAAAGAGTCTCCGCAGATTCACATAGCTTTCTCGACAGATCCTTCCTCGGCGTTTGTGGTCAAGATTGTGGAATGGTTACGGCTCAACATTCACCCGCTCCTTCTGGTGCAAATTGGATTACAGCCAAACCTGGCTGCTGGCTGTATTGTACGGACGACTAACAAACATTTCGACATGAGCCTCAAGCATCACTTTGAGGCAGCCCGCCCAGCTTTGATTACCAAGCTGGAAGAAGGAGTGCTGGCGTGAGTGCCGATAATCGCCACTACGAACAGCTTGTCGCCAAAGGCAAGCCCATAGGTGAAGTAACGGCCGTCGACCGGTTTCTCATAAAGGTACGCGGGCTCCACCCTGTCAACGTTCATGCCCTTGTCATGTTCGAGGATGGCAGTAAAGGTTTAGTTCACCACGTGCTCGAAGATTACGTGGTGGTCTTGCACCTGGGGACGACGCAAATTGTCCCTGGTATGACGGTAGTACAGCAACACGATGAACTCGTCAGTAAAGTTGGTAAAGATTTTGTGGGACGCGTTATCTCGGTAAACGGCGAGCCACTCGACGGCAAAGGACCAATTGCCGCCGATGCCATCTGGCCAGTATTTCATGATGCACCAAAGCTGTTTGAACGCCAGGCACTCGATACGCAGCTCGAAACAGGTCTGATGATCCTTGACGAACTGTTCCCCCTTGTCCGTGGGCAGCGCATGGCTATCTTAGGCGATAGTAAATCTGGCAAATCCACGATGGCGCTGCAGATGGCTTTGAACCAAAAAGAGACCGATGTGGTGACCGTGTATGTGTTGGTAGCTAAGCGTCGCAGTGACGTGGATGCCCTCATTGGCCGTTTGCAACAAAACGACGCCATGAAATCTTCGATTGTTATTGTGTCCACCGCATTTGAATCCCTCGTCATGAGCTATCTGGCACCGTATGTCGGCTGCTCGTTGGCAGAGTACTTATGGCAGGAGTGCGGCCTCGACAGCATGATAATTTACGACGACCTAACCAGCCACGCCCAAGCTTATCGGGAAATCTCACTGCTCGCTGGGACAAGCCCCGGACGCGACAGTTTTCCTGGTGATATGTTCTACGCTCACTCAAGTTTACTGGAGCGGGCAGGACGCATTTCACGCAATGGCAAGACCCTAACAGCCTTACCAATTGTGTTGGCCAACGACGGCGACATTACCGCCTTCTTGCCGACCAACGTTATGTCTATTACCGACGGTCAGTGGATATTGGATATGGCGATCTTCCGTGACACGATGCGACCGGCAGTAAGCGCGGGACTCAGCGTAACTCGTATTGGTGGTGTCGGCCAAAACGACAAGCAAAAAGAGCTTGCCGGTCAGACCATCAAGGTGCTGAACTCTTACCGTGAAGCTAAGGAATTCTCTCGCTTTGGATCAGAACTAGGCGAGCAAGCCAAGAAAGATTTGCATGTTGGCGACCAATTATTTAAGCTCATGAACCAAGCTCCAGACGAAACCTACCGTACCTTAGCGCAAACGGCGATGTTCGACATTATCCTTAACTACAGTGTCGATAATGTGATTGATATTGATAAGCTCAAACAAACCGCCAAAGCACTTACCGAGGAAGGAAAGATTACTAGCTTTGAACCATTCCGCGATGCATTACTTAAGGCAAGTAAGTTAGAGACAAAGGCGCCGGAGAATAAGTCGGATAACGAACCATCAGCTCCGTCGTCACAAGCCGAAACACCCCCAGCCCCGACGCCCGCCCCAGCCCCTGAGCCAGTTAAAGATTCTAAAGACAAAAAGGGTAAAGAAAAGGAACACGCCGAGGCTAAGAAATGAAGCAGCCACGCGAAATAGCCGTCGAACGTGATGGTATGTCGACAATAGTTGGCCTAACTGGCGTATTCGAAGGTCTTGCCAGTATGCGAATTGCCCAGACTAAAAACCAAGTACTGGAGTCACAAAAGTTCTTTAACGAGCTGTGGTCTATCTACACACAAATTCGGGTAGATAGCTTGTTTCGCTTTGGTAGAGACGAGGACGAGAAAGCGCTCGAACGTGATCTTTACATTATCATTACGGCCGAAGGCGGCTTTAGTGGCGATATCGACCAACGCCTCATTACCTGGATGCTTAAGCAGTACGATGCTGCAAAGCAAGATATTATTGTGGTCGGTCACCATGGTGCCATCCAGTTGAGTCAGCGAGGCGTGAGCTACAAAAAATACTATAAGCTGCCGGCCAAAGACGAAAACATCAATGTCACACCTCTCATTAATCAAATCGCCAAGTATCGAAGTACGAGCGTGTTCTACCAGTCTTATGAGTCACTCATGGTGCAAAATGTCCGTAAAATTGAACTGCAAAAAGCCGTCCAGGACGCTGGTTCTATGAATAGTAAGAAAGATGAGGACTTAGAGATTATTAGTGATGATACGTATATCTTCGAGCCGAGTACCTACGAGGTTGTTTCGCACTTAGAGCGCTCAATGTTACAGATTTCGCTCAGCCAGTTGATCTTGGATTCTAAGCTGGCCCAGTACGCCAGCCGCTTCCGCTCCATGAGCTCTGCGAAGCAACGAGCTACAGAAACTCATCATGACCTTGTGTTGCAATATAACCGGACTAAGCGAGCAGTTAGCGACGAGCGACTGAAAGAAATTATCAATGGATTACGAGGGAAGGCTGTCGTATGAGTAAGGGTGTAGTACGTGCCGTCAAGGATTTGATCGTCCGTGTAGAGTTTGACGAAGAAGTGCCCGCAACGCATGATGTGTTGAAGGTAGATAACAAAAACCAGTCTGAGCTGTTGGTCGATAGCCTCCAAGAAGGTAATATCGCCGTCTGCTTAAACTTATATGCAGACCGCACCATTCAAAAAGGCATGTCGACTACCTCAACTGGTCATACGCTAGAAATTCCAGTCGGCGACGATCTCATCGGCCGCGTAGTCGACGCCACGGCGCGACCCATCGACGGCGGCGAGCCTATCAGCGATAAATTAGCTCGAAAGAGTATCTTCAAAGCTGCCGAAAGTAAATCGGGCTTCAGCGGAAGTAAGGCAGAGATTTTGGAAACGGGCGTCAAAGTTATCGATTTCTTTACGCCCTTCGTCAAAGGCCGCAAAATCGGCATTATCGGTGGTGCCGGTGTCGGTAAAACGGTCCTGACGATGGAGCTTATTAACAACATCGCCCAAAGCGGCGGTGGATTGTCGTTCTTCGCTGGTATCGGTGAGCGTATCCGTGAAGGTCACGAGCTCTATGAAACACTGAAAGAACGAGATCTGCTCAAAAATACGTGTATGTTCTTTGGCCAGATGGACCAAAACCCCGTCCAGCGTGCCTTGATTGCCCAAAGCGCCGTGACGTTGGCCGAGTATTTCCGTGATGAGCAGAAAAAAGACATCCTGTTCTTCGCAGATAACATGTACCGCTACGTCCAGGCTAAAAATGAAGTTTCGACAATTTTAGGTCAGGTACCTTCTGAAGGTGGCTATGAACCGACAATTTTCTCGGATGTTAAGACGCTACAGGACCGCTTGAGCAGTAACGACAAGGGCTCCATTACAGCCGTCCAGACCATTTACGTCCCAGCCGACGACCTTTCCGACCCGGCAGTGCAGATGATTCAGCACGAACTTGATAGCATTATCGTGCTGAGCCGTGCCATCGCCGAACAAGGAATACGACCTGCAGTCGACCTCACGCGCACGACTTCTAGCTTGTTAAGTCCAGATATAGTTGGCGAACGCCACTACGTACTCAGTGTGCAGGTCCAGAGCTTGCTGCAGAAGTATGAGAGCCTCAAGGGCATCATTGCCATTATTGGAGAAAATGAGTTATCGGCCACAGACCGCGCTGATTACGCAAAAGCCAAAAAGCTTATTCAGTTCTTTACCCAAAAAATGCACGTTATGGAAAATCAGTCTTCCGCCAAGGGTGAATCATGGACGCGCGAAGACACGTTGAACGGTATCGAGGAAATAATCGTCTAGTCTTCTTATGGTAAAACGCCAAGACGCCAGTACTGGTAAAATCATCGATGACGGCAAAGCTTCAGAGCATCCGGGGCTCGACGATAGCGGCCGAGAAGTGCTGCAGGTCAAAGTCTACTCTCCATTCAAATTGTACTTCGACGAACCAGCCTATAGTATTACGGCCGTCAATACGACTGGTACGTTTGATGTCCTGCCGCGACACCACAGTTTTATCTCATTGCTCGAGCCATGTGAATTAGCAATTGATTCTCAGCGCGGTCCCATACCTATCACTATCTCTGGTGGCATTATGCACGTCCACGGCAATCGTGTGGTCGTATTTTTAGACGTATAGGTTTTGGCACACTAGCCGAGTACTACGTAGTCGAAGCCAAAGGTCCGTCCGGCCGGGGCGGGAGAACTGGTACAGACGCTGAAACTGCTACTCGAACGATCGACATAATAGGGGAGGCTACCGGCGGTTGAGCCCACTGGTGTTACGACGACGTGTGGTGTGCTGTTGAATCGTTCCGCAAAGTTAACCGTTATAAAACAGCCGGCAGCAGGGCTACCACCCGTATTAACCCGGATTGAGCCAGTGGTGTCAGAGCCGCTCACCGATGCTGTGCCGCCACTCCCGAGCGCAGTACCGCTGCTGCGCGAAGGTGTACTGCCACCAGCAATGATGTGGTGGGTGAGGGTCAGGCTGCTATTTAGATTAAGTTTGCTGACGGTAAGGGTGCTCACTGAGAGGCCGTTAAAGGTGGTGCTGCCGTTAACGCTCAGATCGCCGCGTAAGGTAGTTTGACCCTGGACGGCTAAGTTGTGTGACACCGCTAAATCATTGGAGATCTTGACATCTTGTAGGGTGCTTTCGCCACCGACATCGATGCCGGTTAAGGAAAGTTTGTCACCGACGACGAGCTTTCCGGCAACTTCTACGTCACCACGCAGGAGCACTGAGCCGTCAAATATTGCGTTGCTCTGGACAGTCAGGACTTGCTTGCTATCTCCCACGGTAACATCGCTATTGGCAAGCTCTTTCAGACTTTCCGTCGAAAGCGCCTGTGATTTTAGCTTGGAATTTGTGGCGGTGCTATTTGTGCTATTAAGGTAGTAGATGCCACCACCACTGCCGGCAACGACGAGGAGGAGAATAAAGCCGAGCAAGTAAATGTTTACATGAGCGAGCACATCCTTAAACTTCGATCGTTTGCGAACCGGGGACGGTGCGTCGCTGGAGGAGTTTTGATTTTCGGGAGTCGCGACGGGCCCATTAGAGCCGTTACTAGGTGGACTAGCGGCCGAATTATCTGTTGATTCTAGTGACTCCAGCGAATCCGAATCGTCTGTGTTTGGGTTTTGTTCCATGGTATTTTAATAACTCTAATGATTACTGCCTATCATACAGTATACGGTATTAAACGTAAACGTAATTGCCTTTGATGAAAACGCTCGTTACAATAGCATTAGCATGTTTAAAAACAACAGACGCGTCAAACGGATTTGGGGCCTATTGGGGCTAGTATTACTGCTTGCGGCTGCACCGGCCGGTTTGGCAACCGCAGCCTGTACGGCTAACGCTCAATCGTGTGGTACCCAGTACCAGGTGAGCGAAACATTTTTTGGGAGCGGCGGTGAACTAAACGCATGCGGCGGCAGCTACTGCTCGAAGCAGACGGCCGGAGAACTAGGCGTCGGCAAAACCTGTACACTCACCTATTGCGCGCAGGCCGGCTTCAACACTGATCGCTCGCCATCACTTGAGATGAGTGTGAATACGCCGAGCGTCGACGTGGGGGTTCTAGACACCAGCGAAACGCATGTCGGTACCGCTACATTTCAGGTAAAGTCTTACTTGGCGAGCGGCTACCAAGTAACGACCGCATCAGACCCCCCAAAAAATGGCAGCTACGCTATGAATTCCAGTGGCACAGCAGGTGCCAGTACAGTAGGGGTTGAGCAATTTGGCATAAACCTTGTCGCTAATAGTTGTCCCGCCTCAGCCCCCGGAAGCGGTAATGGCAGCTGTAGTGGCGGACTGGGAGCTAACCCTACCCAAGATCCCGATAGTTCGTTCAGCTTCGGTCAGGCAGCGAGCGGCTATAATACAGCGGACCAGTATAAGTATAGTAAGGGCGATGTCATTGCCGAATCATCGAGTAGCTCTGGCTTTACATTATTTACCGTGAGCTATTTATTTAACATAAGCAGTGCTACGCCTGGTGGAACCTACACTATGCAACATAGTCTAGTGGCCACCAGCACCTATTGAGCTGTGGATAAAATCACAAATAAATAGTTGCATTACTTAACATAAGCGTGATATATTTTGCCTAGGAATATCCTAAAATCAAAAAAAATTAACAGGAGAAAAACATGAACTATATAAGGCATGCACTGCACCAACTGCGTCGGCCTTTGGCAGTTATTACTGCGTTAGGTCTTGCGGTATCAGGCGGTTTACCGGCTTTGACGAATGTAGCATTCGCGGCTGGTCAGGTGCAAAACCGCAGCATCCAAATATCAGATGGCCGCCCTGGCGCCACCGGTGTAAGTTACAAAGTAACCTACACGCCAGCAACGGCAGGTGCACAAAGTTTGATCGTCGACTTTTGTGCGAGCTCGGCAATTATCGGCGACGCCTGTACCAGCCCAGCTGGCATGAGCTTCGCTTCAGCTAGCTTTACTGCCGGAACTGGCACGGCAAGCTGGACTATGGCAGCAGTCACCGGTACGACGGTGAAGATTACAAAAGGTGGTGGCGCAGCCTTGGGTACGTCAGCGATTGACTTTACCGTTACTGGTGTCGTGAACCCAAGCGCAACTGGTACGTTCTTTGCTCGAACCTACACCTATAGCGACACGGCCTACGGTGGTGGTAGCCCCTACACTGGTCCGACCACGCTCGGAAACTACGTCGACTATGGTGGATTTGCGCTCACTACTACTGATACCGTACAGGTAACCGCAACCGTCATGGAAACCTTGACCTTCTGTGTCTCAAAGAGTGACAACAGTGGTTCAGCACCAGCCGGTATCCCTGGCGATGGTTGTACCAGCTTGAACACACCAGCACTAACGCTCGGCCACGGCTCACCAGCAGTGTTGGACAGCACCGCCGTTGATACGGACTGGGCAGCAACACAGATGTCGACTAACGCCTTGCACGGCGCAGTGGTCACCATGAAAAACGTTTCGAGTTCGGCGTGTGCTGGCTTGAGTAACGACAACGGTGCCACTTGTCCAATACCAGCAGTATCCGGTACATTAGCTACCATCACCAACGGTACCGCAGCTTTCGGTGTGAATGTCAGTGACGGCATCGACGGTGGTAACCCAGTGGGATCGACAACAGCTAACGCTAACTACGGTTCTGGAGCTGGCTACACCATGCAAGCCGCTACCTACGGAACCTACGGCGACCCAATCTTTAGCTCAGCATCTGTCTGTAACAACATCAACAATGTTCTGGAGTTTGCAGCGACCGCCGACGTAACCACACCAGCCGGTGTATATACGGTCAACGAATCGCTCATCGCAACCGGTACATTCTAACAACAGAAGGGGATTGTAAGTGGTTAAAATCCGTTCGTTCAGTCCCCGAGTGTTAGTAACTTCTCTAACAACCCTACTACTTATTGTAGTAGGGTTGTTTTGGTATCTGCATGCTTCTGGCCTGCAGATGTCTAACCGGTTCTTGAGCCTTGCCGACCCACGGCCAAGCACCAGTACGACGTATCGGCTGGGCTTCGATGTATTAACAAGCGGTTCTGTCGGTTCCGTACGGGTGCAGTTTTGTTCGAATGCACCAATTATTGGTACACCCTGTACTCCCCCCAGTGGCTTTGATATATCGGGTGCAACTATCCAATTACAATCAGGCATGGGTGGTTTTAGTAAGCATGCCAGCACAACCGCGAATGTATTAGTCTTGACGCGTCCGCCGTTTATCGTTAACCCCGTACAGGCGCGCTTCGAACTGACTGATGTTATCAATCCCGATACGGAAGGTTCGTATTATGCCAGGATAGAAACATTCGCGAGTTCTGATGCCACGGGACCTCACCGTGATTACGGAGGGCTGGCCTTTAATATTAACTCTGGTCTCACTATTAGCACGACGGTACCGCCGTTCTTGCTGTTTTGTAGCAGCACGACGATTACGGGCACCGATTGTGCGACGGCCAGTGGTTCTTATGTCAACTTCGGCGAGCTTAATCGTGCAGTAGCACGCAGTGGCACGACGCAAATGGTAGCAGCCACCAATGGTAACGGCGGCTACGTCATATCGGTTAATGGCAATACTATGCAATCGGGAACGGATAGTATTCCGGCTATTATTTCTAATGATGTCTCTCGGCCCGGTATAAGTCAGTTTGGCATCAATCTGCGTAATAATTCCGACCCCGATGTAGGACTTGACCCGATTGGTCCAGGAGCTGGTGTCGCTGTGGCGAACTATAACACCCCTAATCGCTACCGATTTGTCTCAGGAGATACAATCGTGAGTGCACCGGCCCCTGATTCGTACCGGAAGTACACCGTGAGTTATATTGTTAATGTCGCAAGATCCCAAGCTCCCGGCATATATGTGAGTACCATTACGTACGTATGCCTCGCAACGTTTTAGGCGTGGAGTAAACTCAGCTATCTTGTTTATGCTAAACCATTTTGATAGGATAGTTATAAAGAATTAAGAGGGAAAACAATGAAAAAAACCTTACAGCTGTTAGCGGTTGCCGTGCTGTCGATAATAGGGGTTGCAACTTTTACGAGCTACAAAACTTTTGCGGCGTCAACGACCGGTAGCGGGATGCGCGTTTCGCCAGTCCGCACTGATTTAGTCATTAACCCGGGTGCTTCCAAAACAATTAGTGTATTCGTAAAGAATGTTACGGATGCCACCGAAGAGCTAAAAGTCATCCGAAATGACTTTGACTCTCGCGACGAAAATGGTACTCCGGCTCTGCTGCTCAACGGGGCAAGCAATGATAAGCATGGGCTCAAAGATTACATCAAGACGGTCGACACCATCAGCGTCGCGCCTGGTGAACAAAAAGAGGTAAAAGTAACCATAAGTATGCCGAAGGATATTCCCGGCGGTGGTTACTACGGTTCTGTTCGCTTTGCGCCCACTAGCAGTGCCTCTGGCCAAAACATCTCGCTCAGTGGTAGTGTCGGATCGTTGGTGCTCGTCCGAGTTCCTGGAGATGTCACCGAAAAAATGACCTTATTGAGCCTTGATGCTCGCCAAGAGGATGTACCTCACACCGTCTTTACCTCCAGTAAGAACATTAAAGCTGTCGTTCGCTTCCAGAACGAGGGAAATATCCAAGAACAACCGTTTGGTAAAATCATCGTCAAAAAAGGTGACAAGCAGGTTGGTGAGTACGAAATCAACGATAGTGATCAGCCGGCAAACGTGCTGCCGGATAGCATTCGCCGATTCTCAGTAGATCTTAAAGGCCTCAGCTCATTTGGTAAATATACGCTCGAAGGCAATTTCGGCTACGGTAGTAAAGGTCAATTGCTTACTGGTAAGACTACCTTCTACATCATTCCAGTGCCATATATCATCGGTGCACTTGCAGTCATTGCCCTCATCTTGTTCTTAATATTCGGTCTGCCAAAGATTATGCGCAACTACAACAAGCGCGTGCTCCGTAAAGCAGGAAAACGCTAGAGAACTTGCTGCCGACGTGCAAGTCGGTTATGGTAATAAGTAAGATGAATCCCTCCAGCAGATTCCTAGTCACTATACGACTCATTGCGGCCAGTGCCCTTCTGCTATTGGCACTCGTCGCCCATCCACCGACTGCTTTGGCAATTGGCTCACCCAACCCAGAGCAGTCCGGCTCAGTCGGATTAGAAGGGCGTATATCAGCACCACCCCCAAAGCAAGCTGCCAGCATATCGACACCCAATCGGGGTCAGACGTTTACTAGCTCGCCCATAACAGTTGCCGGACTCTGTAAAACAGATCTACTGGTCAAGGTTTTTTCCAATAATGTCTTTGTCGGTTCCACTGTTTGTAAGAATGGTAGCTACTCGTTGCAGGTTAGTTTATTTAGTGGCAAAAATGATTTAGTGGCCCGCGTATATGATTCGCTTGATCAAGCTGGACCTGATTCCAATATTGTCAGCGTCACGTTCAACGACGCCCAGTATGCGCAGTATGGCACGCAGCTGACGCTCACCAGTACCTATGCTCGGCGTGGTGCTAATCCGGGTAGTGTTCTGACGTGGCCGATAGTCTTAAGTGGTGGTACCGGCCCCTATGCTTTGAGTGTCGACTGGGGCGATTCTTCGGGTAGTGACCTCAAGAGTCAGAACTTTGCCGGTAATATTAGTATTTCGCACACCTATGACAATGCTGGTGTCTATACTGTCGTTATAAAAGCTACCGACAAAAATGGCAGCGCAGCTTACTTACAGCTCATTGCGGTAGCCAATGGTGAAGCGACACAGCAACCAGGCGGCAAGGGGGCCGGCACAAATAATGCCGCTAAAGTCGAGCTTGCACCCGAATGGTACTTCTTCCTGCCCGTCATTCCACTGCTGTTGCTAGCTTTTTGGCTGGGCAGTCGTAACGAACTCTACGTTATTCGTCGGCGTCTCGACAAAATCCGCAATGGTCAGTAAGCCATAGCCGACAAAACCCTTTTATTTTGCTAAAATAGTCAGGTTATGGCAAAAGATAATGCAGGCGTAAAAGTCTATGTTGGTATGTCTGGGGGAGTGGATAGCTCCGTGACGGCTGCCCTGTTACAAGAACAGGGCTATGATGTGACGGGCGTATATATGAAGAACTGGAGCCAAGACTTGCCGGGTTTTCAGTGTCCATGGAAAGAGGACTACCAAGATGCCAAACGGGTGGCCGTACAGCTCGATATTCCGTTCAAAATGTATGATTTCGAGAAAGACTACCGACACAAAGTAGTTGACTATATGCTCGATGGTTACAAAAGTGGCATTACGCCCAATCCGGATATCATGTGCAATCAAGAAATTAAGTTCCGGCTTTTTTTGGACACAGCCCTCGAGGACGGCGCCGATATGATCGCCACCGGCCACTATGCCCGTATTCAGGACGGCAAGCTTCTTGTTGGTACCGATGCCAATAAAGACCAAAGCTATTTTTTGTACCGGGTAACCGAAGACGCATTACGGCGTACATTGATGCCGATTGGCGACTACGAAAAACCGGCGGTACGGGACATCGCCAAAAAATTCGGTCTGGCCACCGCCGAGAAGAAGGATAGCCAAGGCATCTGCTTTGTCGGCAAAGTTGGCATTCGTGAGTTTTTAGAGCAGTTTGTCCAGACAGAACCTGGCAGTATTGTTGACCAGTTTGGCCGTACTATCGGTGAGCACGACGGCGCGCTGTTTTATACGATTGGTCAGCGGCATGGCTTGAATATTGGCGGAGGGTTGCCGTACTACGTGGTTGGTAAAGACATGGACAAAAACGAAGTATACGTGACGACGAACCTTGATGACGACCGGCTCTGGAAGGAGCGGCTTATTCTAGCAAATGTCCACTGGATCAATGGGGCGCCAACGTTTCGTCGGCCACTCCAGGTGCGGACGCGCTACCGTCAAGAGCTCGTACAGTGCTCAATTGCCATGGAAAAAGCAAACATCATCGTCAACATGGAAGAATCGGTTCGGGCAGTTACGCCTGGTCAGTCCGCGGTGTTTTACGATGGCGATAGTTGCCTAGGTGGCGGAATTGTCGTTTAGAAAGTCGATGTCGATGGATTCGGTCGAGAGATTCTCGACCGCTTGAGCGCCACAGATTCTATCGCGCCAGAGGTGGACTTCGCCCTCGCTATTCGCTGCAGGTGATGTTCGTTCGAATGGTCCTGTACAGTCTATTACGTTTTGCTCTAGTTCATCTGAAAGTATTAGGTCGAAGTGTTTTGCCATGTTCTTGTTGCCAAGAAGATACCCCAAAATCTTACTTCGACGACCACTTATTCGATCACCAAGACCACATTGTTCCAGGGCCCGACTGTTGAGTGCAGTGGCTTGTCGATTGGCTGACTTTTCGCGAGCCGTCATCTCGAGGTATTGCTTGCTCGGACATTCATTACAGGGCTTAATCATGCACGTATCATGCCACTCGGTAGCGTATACGTCAATGTTACTGCGTGCGGGTAACTACGTCGGCAGATTTGTTTAATTCATCAACTGCTTGGGGAGGTGGAGTTATTGCGATTTGGTGTTCTTTTGGTGGCGCTTCGAACTGGACAGATACTTGGTTGGCTGGTGTGACGACGATTCGAATATCTCCGGCAAATTCACCTGTGGATCGTCGAATCAGATCAATCCGAGATTCGGCTAAAGCCGTCGGCTTGGAGTAGATAGTATTATAATTATTCGGTCCTGCGCCGCTAGCCGAACCAACAATCTGCTGTACCGTATCGCTGCCGTCAAGATTATGAATTGTTTCAAGTGGTTGACTCATGTGCAGATGCCCACTCAGCACCAATGATGCGCAGCCGCTGGCTACGACTGCTTCTGCGGCAAGAGGTTCGTGCGCCAAAGCAATGGGTTTTATACCACTCTCGGCAGCCTTGCAAGCCGCTGTCGCTGTAGTTTGTCCTTGCTGAGTCAGTAGTTTTGTTTGGCTTGCGTAATCGCGCGGCGTCGTACCGTCGAAGGCAGTTTTAGTGTGATCGCTCTCGCCAACAAAAGTAATGCCATCCGTGGTAGCAGTATGGTGGTTACGGTCGGTCAGTGGCAGGAGAGGGTGGTAGCTCGTGCCCGCTGCGTCACGATAGCGGGTGTTTTGCAAAGCTCTTGGAACGTAGAGGGGGTCGTGGTTGCCAGCAACGTAGACCATGGTAGTCCGTTGGCCATCCAGTCCCTCTGGATTTAATACATCGATCATTGTGGACATACAGTTGTTGTCGAGGAATGAAGAGTTGGCTAGATTGTATTGGTCGCCGGTGTTGGCAACCAGAGGAATGTGAAAGTCGCGGATTAATTCCGGTAGATAGTAGCGCATGAAAGGTTGATTGCAGTGTACGTCAGAGATATGCAGGACAGGGACGATATCATCATCTGTTTGCCAGGAGAGTTTGTCATGCTCGTTCAGGTTGTTGATTTCGCGGCGCAACTGTCGGGCGTTGCTGCGCCAGGTATTATCGACGTCCGCTGTGAAATTAGCTAATTTCCGGGCAGCTTTATTGACTGCCCATCCGCCGGTACCAGTTACGGTTGCACCCTCGAGGGTCGGTACCTGAGCAGTCAGAGCTGGACTAAGGGGACGCGTTTGCGGTATGGGTAAATTTTGATGGACGATATCCCCAGGATTTGCTGCTGCCGTACCAGTCAGGGCTACACCGGCCAACAGAAATACGATCGGCCGCACCCGACGACTAGGAGAAGTGATGACGTTGACTTGATTCTTTAGCTCTCGCCAGTCGGATGAGTTTTCAGATTTTGTGGCGATATCATCAGTCGTACGCTCATATCGGTCGAAGGCATTTCGCAATGCTGTGTGTTTTGTGGCCTGACGCCGACGGCGATAGCCGGCACCAACGATACCTATGCCTATCGCTGTCCCGGCAGCTCCACCTTCAGCTAGCCGATCGCTCGCTGCTCGCAGTATGGGCGTGCTTATACTGTGAGCGGGGTTGTGAGATAAGCCAGCCAGGTTGTCGAGGTTATACTTGGTTGGATCTCCGACCGCTATTGGTTTTACTCGCAAATTAGCTGCCACCGAACCAATCAGTGGTATATCTTGGTGGGCTGCGGGGATGTTTAGAACACCCAGTGGGCCAAATTCTACGTGGGTCGTATTATCGTGATGCAACGAAGACTCTACACTGAGTCCCGGCGCCAGCTCTACGGTAGCGGGCACGCGGCTGACGGCGAGACCGGCGCCGGCGATGGCCGCGCCAGAAATAATGGTCGCACTCGCTGCGATTCGACCGAGACGTCCGGCGAGACCAGCCGATACTGGCCGCTGGTATTCGGCGGAGAAAGGGACATTACCGGTACGAGACGCGACTTCAGCCGCGCTTGTTGTGCCGTTCATTACTGACTACTTTAGACCTCTTATCCAACAAAAGCAACATCGTGTAAAGGGCCTTACAGAGGAATGGTCGTTGTGATATAAGGGGTCGATGTGTAAAATGAGTAGTCATGGATGCGCACAAAATACGTCAGAAATATTTGGAGTTTTGCCAGCAAAATAATCACGCGGTTATTCCGCGCGCCGCTTTGGTGCCTCATGACGATCCAACTACGCTGTTTACTGGTAGCGGTATGCAGCCATTACTACCGTACTTACTGGGGCAAGAACATCCTAACGGCACTCGACTCGCCGACAGTCAGACTTGTCTGCGCGCCCAAGACATAGAAGAAGTCGGCGACAATCGGCACACCACCTTTTTTGAAATGCTCGGTAACTGGAGTTTGGGTGATTACTTTAAGGCAGAACAGCTGCCATGGTTTTTTGATTTTTTGACAGAAATAGTCGGTCTCGATCCAAAACGACTGTATGTAACGTGTTTTATGGGTGACAAAGACCATAATATTCCGCGTGATGATGAAAGTGCCAAGATATGGAAAGATCTCTTTGGCGGCGCAGGGATTGTCGCCGAATCGGTAGAAGTTGGAAGCGAAGCCGACGGTGCCCTTGTGGGTATGCCGGAGGATGGACGAATTTTCTTTTATGATGCCAGCAAAAACTGGTGGTGTCGGGCCGGCGATATTGGCGACATGCCCGTGGGCGAACCAGGTGGACCGGATAGCGAAGTCTTCTACGAATTCGATTTTATCGAGCATGATCCCAAATATGGTAAAAAGTGCCACCCCAACTGCGACTGCGGTCGCTATATGGAAATCGGCAACTCGGTCTTTATGGAGTACATCAAAACCGCCGAAGGTTTTGAAAAGTTACCAAAACAAAATGTTGACTTCGGTGGGGGCCTAGAACGCATAGCGGCCGCCAGCATCGACAATCCGGATGTCTTCCAGATAAGTCTGCTGCGACCCATCCTCGATAAGCTCGAAGCAATATCTGGAAAAAACTACGACAGTCACACCGAAAGTATGCGAGTAATAGCCGACCATCTACGGGCAGCAACCTTTTTAGCGGTCGATGGCGTCAAACCAAGTAACAAAGAGCAGGGCTATGTGATGCGCCGATTGCTGCGTCGTGCTATTCGGTTCGCTTTTGATTTGGGGGTTGAGCAGAACTTCCTCGAGCAAGTCGTGCCCGTCATCGCCGATATCTATCATGACGACTTTCCCGAAGTGGCCAAGAGCCGTGACGAGGTTATCGCCGTCCTCGTCAAAGAAGAAAAAGCCTTCCGTCAAACTTTGAGAAAAGGTATTCGCGAACTGCACAAGCGCAAAGACGACGGCCTAACTGGCGCAGAACTATTTCAGCTCTATGATACCTACGGATTCCCCGTGGAACTCAGTGTTGAAGAAGCGTTTAAACAAGATATTGCGGTACCTGAAAATTGGCGAGCCGATTTTGATAAACATATGGCAGAGCAACGCCAGCGTAGCCAGACTGCTGCGAAAGGGACCTTTAAGGGCGGCCTCGGCGGTCAGACCATGCAGCACAAAAAGTACCACACCGCCACGCATTTGATGTACCAGAGCTTGCGCACGGTCCTAGGCGATCATGTGATTCAACACGGCAGCAATATTACCGAGGAGCGCCTGCGCTTTGATTTTAGTCACCCTGACAAAATGACTCCTGAACAAATCCAGCAGGTCGAAGCTATGGTCAATGATCAAATTGCTAAAGATCTGAAAGTAACCTGGGAAGAACATCCGACTGACTATGCCCGTAATGAGCTGCATGTATTGGGTGCCTTTGGCGACCGCTATGGCGAGACGGTCAAGTGCTACCGTATGCAAGCCGAGGGCGAAGAAACACCGTTTAGTTTTGAGATTTGTGGTGGTCCACACGTTGATCACACGGGACAACTAGCCGAAGGCGGCAAGCGCTTTAAAATTACCAAAGAAGAATCCAGCTCAGCCGGCATACGCCGCATCAAAGCAGTGTTACGCTAACAGCTTAGCCAGTAGGATAGGTTTGACCGAAGTTGTTAAGAAAATCCTCTTGCAGTGCTTCAAGTGCGGCTTTGGCGGGTTTCATGCTGCCCGATGTAGGCCAATCTTTACGAACTTGGGTTTTTAGCTGAGGAACCGATAGATCGTTGCTCATGAGGATAAGTTTGCCGCTTGTCCTGATGTGCTTTCGTGCCGGGTCAAAATTGTACTGGATTTGCTTCATGATAAGGCCCTGACTGGTTTCGTAGGGTGCTAAGACAGACAGACGTACAATCTCTCGTTCGTCGTCACAACCTTCTGTCGCCATACTTCTGATGAGTAATCGAGCTCCATAGCCCATTTCGTATAAATTGATTTCTTGACTATGTTCCGTGGCGGGGAATTCTTTGCTCTCAGGTATAAGATTGGCCATGTTACTGACACCAAAAGAACGACATGAGTAGGATTGTTCCAGCGCGACCGTTCTGGCATAAGGCAGTAATAGTGTCCCTATAGACTTTGCTATGGTGCTAAACGGAAGCATAAAACGAGGATGTGACAGCTCAGAAAAACTCCCATGCGGTGTCGGTACGGCGTTATCGAGGCTCAAACATAGATTGTCGCAGGCTTCCAGGGCTACTTGTTGCTCATCGTTACTATCTTTGTAGTTGACGTTAAAATAGGTTTCTCGACCGCGATCGCTCGTGCTCGGCAGGGAATTAAAAAGAGCGGCTTTGTGCCGTCCACTAAAAAGGACAGCCAATTGGGGTATGGGCTCTTCTTTGTGTTCTGTGAGTCGTGCGCTTACATGTGTTGCTGCCGCACAGATAGAAAGTGGGCCCGCATCTTCGGGAGGCATGGTGGGGATTCCGCGATATTCTTCAGCAAGTACTGTAGGTTCGGACTGGATGATTAGCTGGTGTGCCGTATGAAGAGTTTCCGCTCGTGCCATAAGGTAGGGTTTGGTGGGCATTTCTAAATCTACGGCAACAGTATTCTGGAACTCCAGTGAAGAAAGCATACTCATAATTTTAACAATACCATAAAAAACGAAAAAAGCAATTATTCTACGATTTACACCACAGTTTTTGTGCTAAAATATTATGCATATGCTTGATAAGTTCAAAGACTATAGCCGCAAGGCTGCCAGTAAGGCAGGAGCAGCGGCTCGCCAAGCCACGAGCGCGGCTGGCCGGCTTAAAAATTCTGAAGAAAAATACATCGTCGCCCTCGATATCGGGACCGAAGTCGTCAAAGCTCTCATCGGTAAAGTAACCGATGACGGAAACATAGAAGTCATTGGGGTTGGCCGCCAACACCAAAAGTTGAGTGATATGCAAGCTGGCGCCGTATCGGATATTGTCAGCGTCGTCCAGAATTGCGACAAGGCATTGGGTAAAGCCGAAGAGCAGGCGGGCGTGAGTGCTCGTACCGCTGTGATCGGTATCGCTGGCGAGCTCGTAAAAGGAACCACCACCACCGTACGAGTTGCGCGTAAAAATTCACACGATCAGATAGATATTGACGAAATGGAACGTATTATTCGAGTAGTACAGCAGCGCGCCGAAAATCGTGCCAAGCAGCAGTTAGCCATGGAGTTGGGCGGCAAAGAAGTCGACGTTCGGTTAGTAAACAGTGCTTTGGTTAGTATCGAGATAGACGGCTATCCCGTTACGAACCCCATCGGTTTTCAGGGCAAAGATGTCGTAGTACAACTCTACACCGCCTTTGCACCGATGATTCACATTGGTGCGCTGGAACGCATTGCGCAAGAACTAGATTTAGACTTGCTTGCCGTTGCGGCCGAACCTTTTGCTGTCTCCCGGTCGGTTATTGGCGATCGTCAGAGTAATAATTTTAGCGCGATCCTCATGGATATTGGTGGTGGAACGACAGATATTGCCGTTATTAATGACGGCGGCGTGCAGGGCACCAAGATGTTTGGCATTGGGGGGAGAGCATACACTCGTTCAGTCGAACGCGAGCTAGGCCTCGAATTTGACCAGGCCGAACGCCTCAAATTAGCACTGGGCACCAGCAAAATGCCATCTCAGAAAGAAAAAGACGTAGAGGATGCGCTGCAAAAGACCGTCGACGTCTGGATTAATGGGGTAGAATTGGCCCTGAGTGAATTTAATAAGCTCGATCATTTACCGCATCGCATGTTCTTGTGTGGTGGTGGATCAAGTCTGGCAGCTCTCATGGAAGAGCTGGAGAAGACTGAATGGTACCGGCAGCTACCGTTTACGCGTAAGCCATCGGTCCACCATATTCGCCCGGACCAGGTTGTGGGCATTCAGGATCAGACGGGAGATGTCACCGACCATACCTTTATTACCGCGTTAGGTCTTCTCCGGGTAGGGCTGGATACGCTACAATTTACAGAGAAAGACGCGGGCTCTATTCGCGACAAAATTGATCGGATGTTACAGGTTTAATCATGGCAAACACACCAGCAAGCAAAGAAACAGTATACATAGATGTCGATGACGAAATTACGACCATCATCGACAAGGTGCGCGGCAGCAGCGGCCGTATCGTCGCCTTAGTGTTGCCTAAGCGGGCGGCAGTATTGCAAAGCGTCGTCAATATGAAGCTGCTCAAACGCAGCGCCGAGGAAGCCAAGAAACAACTCGTGCTGATTACGAGTGAGACGGGTTTACTTCCTCTGGCTGGTTCGGTGGGTCTCCACGTGGCAAATACCCTGCAGTCAAAACCTGAGATCCCCACTGCACCGGTTTCGTCTAGTGATTTTGATGACGAAGATGAAGCCTTACTACTAGATGACGAAACCAATGACGTAGAGTACACGGCCGATAACGCCGGCGATCGACCAGTTGGTGAGCTTGCTAACAAAGGAGCCGCCGAAGATGGTCTCGTAATAACTTCTGGCGTCGAAACCGAAGAACTACCCAAAGCTGCTGGCGCCGGTGTAGGAACGGGTGCTGCTGCCGCTGCCGTCAAACCTGCCAAAAAAAGTGCCAACAAAAAGTTGCGCGTGCCAAACTTTAACAAATTCCGGCTCCGTCTCGCGTTAGCTGTGTTGGCTATTGTCGGACTGATTACGTTCTTTGTGCTGGCGATGTTTGTACTACCCAAGGCTACCGTGGCCATAGGCACCGACGCCCAAGATGTTAATACCGGCCTTGAGGTGACTCTGGACACGACTGCTAGTGACGTAGAACTTGCTTCCGCCACGATACCCGCCACGGCGGCTCAGCAGCAAAAAACATTTACCAAGCAGGTCGATGCCACTGGCGAAGAAAACAAGGGTGATACGGCGAGCGGTACGGTGCAGATGACTTCATGCGTAAACAGCTTTAGCTACCCCAATGATATACCCGCCGGCACCGGCATTAGCTCCGGCAGCTTCACCTATATCACTCAAGAAGATGCTCAGTTTAGTCCGGTCGGTCCTGACCAAGCCAACCAGTGTTACGAGTACCGCTCAAACAAAGTCGACATTACCGCTCAAAAACCTGGCAAGGCATACAATACCGATAAAGACACCGACTTTACGGTTAATGGACGCTCCGATGTGACGGCAAACGGCAGCGCCAAGGGCGGTACGGACGATATCCGCAAGGTAGTCAGCAAGAGCGACATAGATAACGCCTCCGGCCAAATCAACCTCAACAACGATGTCCTGAAAGAAGCGCTGTATCAGCAGCTCAAGCAAGACAACCTCTACCCGATTAGAGCCACCTTTAAGGCTAGCGACCCAAACATTAGTAGCAGTAGCCAACCTGGTGACGAGGCGAGTACTGTCACTGTTACCGAAGCGGTTACATACACCATGTTCGGTACCAACCGCAGTAATCTCGAGAAATTAGTCACAGACGACGTGTCACAGCAGGTCGATACCAGTAAGCAAACCATCTTGGACGACGGCCTCGATAAAGCATCGTTTAGCTTGCAAGACCTTTCTGACACCAGGGCCAAAGTATCTATGGACAACACGGCCATGGTAGGACCAGACATAGACATCACGGCACTCCAAAAAGAAATCGCTGGGAAGAAGAGTGGCGACGCCAAAGAAATCATCAATCAGTTACCAGGAGTAACAAAAGTAGACATCAAGCTGAGTCCTTTCTGGCTTACATCTATTCCGAACAATCCAGATAAAATAACGATACATGTGGGCAAGGCAGCCAAGGTAAATGACGGTTCCTAGCTCGCCCATAGGAGAAATCCTTGCGTTTGATGTCGGCACAGTACGAATCGGTGTAGCCCGAGCATCGACGGTTGTGTTGTTGTCCGAACCGCTTACTACCATCCCGAACGACGATGAGCTTTGGCACACGATTAGCAAACTATGCAACGAGCAACGGGCAGTCCGGCTCGTAGTCGGTTTGCCGCGAGGACTCGACGGTCAGGAAACCGCCCAGACTGCATCCACCCGTCAATTTGCTGACGAATTGAGCCAAAAAACCGGCCTACCGGTGTCATTGCAAGACGAAGCGGTCACCTCGCGGAATGCCGAAGAAGAGCTTAGTCGCCGCGGTAAACCCTACGCCAAAAGCGACATTGATGCACTCGCCGCAACCTATATATTGGACGACTTTATCACTGAGCGACATGGTAAGATATAAGAAGTTTATGGCACGATATCAGCGACAATTTGGTGCTCGTCGGCGATTCTCACGGCGGTTGTTGCTCCTCCTGTTTATTCTGGCAATTATTGCTGTTATTGGCACAGTACTTGTGCGCGAACATTACACGGATAATCTACGACCAGTCGGCGGCAGTACTGCCGAAATTCACATCACCATTCCAACTGGCAGCTCAGTCAGCACCATCGCTCGCCAGCTATACAGCACAAACCTTATTAGAAGCAAGCAAGCCTTTGAGTGGTATGTCAGCAGCCATAATCAACGCGACAAATTGCAGGCCGGTACATATAGCTTTAACCGGGGTATGAGCACTCCCCAAATAGCGGACGCAATTGCAAGCGGGGACGTGGCAACTGATCTCGTTACCATAATTCCCGGACAGCGATTGGACCAAATTAAAGACACCTTTATCCAAGCGGGTTTCGACCCAGCTGCAGTGACGGCTGCCCTGCAGGCCCAGCGCTATCGGGCGACCTACCCGGCCTTGGCTGATAACCCATCGTCGACAAGCCTGGAGGGCTTTTTATACCCTGACTCCTATCAGCTGACAGCCGATACAGATCCGAGTGAGATAGTGGCAGAGTCCCTCAAAGGCATGCAAAAACGATTGACCAGCGACGTGAGAGCCGGCTTTGCCAAGCAAGGTCTGAGTGTCTACGAAGGGGTTACCCTAGCTTCCATCGTCGAGCAAGAAGTTCCCAAGCAAGCCGATAGAACTCGCGTTGCCCAGGTGTTTTTATCTCGGCTGAAGCAGGGGATGCCCCTCGGTTCAGACGTAACCGTCTTTTATGCCAAGGAATCCAATAAGCCAGCCTACGATACTACCGATCGCAAAGGTTTGCCGCCAGGACCTATCGGGACAGTCAGTGAAGGATCGTTAGCAGCTGTTGCGAATCCTGCAAAAACACAGTGGTTGTATTTTGTTAGCGGTGATAACGACATCACCTATTTTTCCAAAACATACGACCAGCACAAAGAAAATATTGCAAAATACTGTCATCAAAAGTGCCCAGCTACTAACTAGACGCCGTACATTAACAGAGGTGCTCAGGGCTCAGATTGTTTGCAGGGTATAGACAAAACTGGTATACTTGCGAGCATGGCATTTGAAAGAGCAAGCTCTTTTGAAGGCCGCTCTTATGATTACAAGGTCGAGTAAGACTCAGGTCTCATAACACCACTATTCCTAAGAGTTGTCTGCAGCTGCAGGCAGGAGAAAAAGTATTAGTCAATCAGTATCAAAAACTACTTCAAGCCGACTCATCGCGAACCCCGAAGATAAGCTCGTGGCGCCGAGTTGGTTCAGGCTACGATTTAAGCGCAAGGCATCACGCCGGCGCTTTATTACATTTGTGATCGTGGCGGGCAATGTTTTGCTAATAGCAGCAGTGACTCTGTTGGTTCTGCAACCAGGTCATAGCAGCGCCAATACACCGCCGACGCAAACCCAAGTCGATAATGCGGCGGCTGCAACGCAGTTTACGGCACTCGATCAGCTGGCATCCGCAACCATCGCACAGACGGCGGCTCAAATGACTGGTATTGGCGAAGTTATCCCGGTGACCAACCAAGCCGATTCCGAGCGGACCTTGCTGGAGCAAGCTTCGGTATCAGATGACGTGCTCGCTCTCAAGCCTCAGGTGGTGAAAACAGCCTTTGTTTCCAATAAGGATATACAGGTGTATGTGGTTAAGCGCGGCGACACCATTTCGAAGATTGCCGATAAGTTCGGTGTCAGCTCTGATAGTATTCGCTGGTCCAATGCGATTTCTGGCAATAGCGTACAGGTGGGCAAAAAGCTATATATACCGCCAGTCGACGGCATTGTTCACAAGGTAGCTGGTGGCGAGACGGCAGAATCGCTGGCCAAGAAGTACGGCATAACTGAAACTAAAGTAGTGCAGTACAATGATGCCGAACTAGGCGGCCTTAAAGTTGGAAGTTTGATCATACTGGCTGGTGCTACCAAAGAAGCACCGAAACCGACGCCGACATACAGCCCGAGCTATGCTCGCTTTACTCCGGTCTATGGCTACAATGGCTACGATTATGGCTACTGTACGTGGTATGTCGCCAACAAAATTAACGTTCCAATCGGCTGGGGCGATGCCCATACTTGGGATGATCGGGCACGGATAACACCGGGCTGGGTTGTCACGTCTACTCCAATACCGGGGGCTGTTGCGCAACACGACCGGGGTACGTATGGTCATGTGGCTTACGTCGAAGCAGTATCTGCTGACGGCTCCATGATTAAATATTCCGATATGAACGGGTTAGCTGGCTGGGGCCGTATCGGCTATAGCGGCTGGGTACCGGCAAGCCACTTCCCTCACTATATTCACCACTAAGATAAGTAAAACGACCGGAGTTATTTCTGGTATGCTGGAGTAAAGATGTTTATTGATGCAGTAAAAGTTGAGGTTGTGGCAGGAGACGGCGGCGATGGACGCGTCAGTTTTCGCCACGAAAAATTTGTCGATCGCGGCGGTCCCGATGGCGGCGACGGTGGCAATGGCGGCGACGTAATTTTTGTGGCCAGCCGCAATCAAAACACTCTTGCTAAATTCCGCTTCGATAAACTCGTGAAGGCCAAGCCCGGTCAAGCCGGTGGCAAACAGCGCATGCATGGCCGCAGCGCGCCCAAACTCGAAGTTCCTGTGCCAGTCGGTACGGTGATCAGCAAGCTGGACGGTACAGAACTGGCCGACCTGGTCAAAGACGGGCAGTCAGCAGTCATTGCCAAAGGTGGCAAAGGAGGCTTTGGCAATGCTCACTTTGTCAGTTCGCGCCGACAGACACCTAAGTTTGCCGAAAAGGGTATGCCCGGGGAAACATTTGAAGTCTCGCTCGAACTCAAGATGATTGCCGATGTCGGCTTAGTTGGCTTGCCTAATGCCGGCAAATCTACTCTGCTGGCGCGCCTCAGTAATGCTCGACCCGAGATTGCCGATTATCCCTTTACGACACTCACTCCCAATCTTGGGGTGGTAGATGTCGACGACACGAGCCTGTTATTCGCTGACATCCCAGGTCTCATCGAAGGCGCCAGCGCCGGCAAGGGGCTGGGCCATACCTTTTTGCGGCACGTAGAACGAACCGCCGTTATGTTGCATCTCGTTGATGCGTATCAAGACGACCTCGAAGGTACCTACCGTACCATTCGTAAAGAGCTCGAAGCTTACGGCAAAAAACTGGCAAAGCGGCCAGAGATTATAGCTCTGAATAAAACTGAGGGCCTCGATGACGATATCATCGAAGATTTGTTAGCTCGCTTACGCGCTGTGGCGGGCAAAGATGCCAAGCTTTTCGCTATCTCAGGCCAAGCCGGCAGCGGGCTCAAAGAGTTGCTGTACGAAATCAAGCGTATGGTAGTGACATCTCGAGAAGCCGAGGCTGCCGACCTCGCTGCCTCCAAGGCAGACGAGCCAGATGTACCAGTGTTGCGCCTAGAAGGCGATCAAGACAAGTGGAGTGTCGAACGAACTGATGATGGCTTTCTGGTACAGGGTACTAAGATTGAGCAATTTGCGATGCGAACCGATTTCGATAACGAAGAAGCGGTCCAACGACTCCGCGATATTATGCGAAAAACAGGGGTGATGCACCAACTCATTCGCCAGGGGATAGAAGCAGGTCAGTCGATTTCGTTCCCATCGGGGCGTTCATTCGAGTATTGATTATACTTACATAATATTGTAGTATATTTTTTCATGCAGCCTGGTAGGCAAGAGGTTATCAATACTAAGCTAGACTCAACCGAGGTACAGCGTGCCCATAATATTTGGCGTGGTATTTATGAAGCCGGCCGGGACGGATATTTAGCTATCGCGACTATGCGGGTCGCTCGCAGTGAGGATGGCACTTTGGTGGCGATCGGTCACCAGAAAGACGACCCGCGAATACTATTGTCACTACAGGGTGGTCGGCAGAATGTGCCAGCTATGATGTCAGTAACTGACGTTATGACGCATCCTACTAAAACCGGATTTGTAGAGCGCAATATTCGCTACGAGCTTCGTCAAGACGGAGGCCCGGGGATGGTGCTAGATCTAGAAGTTACTACCTCCAATAGTCGACATGTTGAAGCAATAAATATTCACGACGTGCGCAACCTAAATAACGACGATTTGGCGGATCTGCAACAAACGTTTGAAACAGTGGATGATTTACGCAAACGGGCGCTAGTAGATCGCCAGCAAAGGGCGGCTCAACCTCAATATGGTTTAGGACGTCAAATTCTTAATATGATTTTCCCGCATAACCGGGACTAATGTACGTGCTAGACTGAAGACACATGTCTAGTCCTACTTTCTTTTTTTATGATCTCGAAACATCCGGTATCAATCCTCGCGAAGCTCGCATAATGCAATTTGCCGGCCAGCGTACCGATATGGAGCTCAACCCTATCGGTGAACCGGTTGATGTGCTTATCAAACTCACCCCCGATGTATTACCCGATCCTGATGCAATTTTGCTCACGGGCATTACGCCACAACAGACCCTCCAGGATGGTTTGACAGAAGCCGAATTTTTGCGGCTTTTTACCGACGAAGTCGCCACCCCGGGTACTATCTTTGCCGGCTTTAATAGCGTGCGTTTTGACGATGAATTTATGCGCTTTTTGCACTATCGTAATTTCTACGATCCTTATCAATGGCAGTGGCAGGATCAACGAAGTCGGTGGGATGTTCTCGACGTCGTACGCATGACACGGGCGCTGCGCCCATCTGGCATTGAGTGGCCATTTGCAGCCGACGGCAAACCGACTGTTCGGTTAGAATATCTGACCAAGTTCAACAAGTTGGATCATGAGAACGCGCATACAGCCTTAGCAGACGTTAATGCGACGATTGCTGTGGCCAAACTAATTCGCGACAAGCAGCCAAAACTATTCGAGTATTTACTTTCAATGAGAGATAAGAAAGACCGTCGCGACTCTGGTCGAATCACGCAATCCGTTTGTGTATACCTCTGGCAAATACGCTAATGAGTTCGAAAAAACCACCGTCGTCCAGATGCTGGCACCTCATCCAAAAAAACAAGGCGCGTTAGTATACGATCTCCGTCACGATCCGACGGAATTTCTAGCCATGAAGCCAGCCGAGCTAGCCGAACGCTGGAAATACACACGCGACGACAGCGCTCCCTCCCGCCTGCCAATCAAAACACTCCAGTACAATCGTTGTCCGGCGGTCGCTCCTATGGGTGTGCTTCAGGAAGCCGACGCCATGCAACGGTTGCAGCTCGACACCGCAGTATTGGAAAAGCATCGGTCGATTTTAGATGAAAACCCAGAATTCTCTTCTCATATCATCGACGCATTAGCGTTGCTCGATACGCAGCAGCAAACCGAGTGGCAGAGTCATCCGCAGGCCGTGGACGGGCAACTCTACGATGGCTTTTTCGATAAACATGACGGTCAATTGCTTCCGGTTGTGCGGGCGGCGGAGCCGCAGGAGCTTGATAGCCTGGCCGACGAGTTGCACGATACCCGACTCCGTTCGTTATTGCCGCTGTATAAGGCGCGCAACTATCCATCGGCGTTGACTGCCGAACAACGGCAGCAGTGGGATGAGTTTTGTTTCGATAAACTGCAAGCTGGCGGAGCAAGTAGTCGGGTTGCTAAGTATGGTCTGCGTCTGCAAGAAATGGCTGCCGACACGAAACTCGGTGACGACAAGCGTTTTCTGCTAGAAGAATTACAGTTGTACGCCCAATCTATTATTGAGTTCGATTCGTAGTTTTGCGCTTTAGCCTATTCAGCCGGTCCCGATTCATGAGTGCTATCGCCAGTCCGACAAAGAACAGTCCGACCGCCGCACTTACTTGCCATAGCGCCGCATGGTTGTAGGCCAATACAGCAACAAGCAGCCATAGAAGTACAACAATTACATCGTATAACCACTGGATGTAAGGATTTTGCGGAAAAAACTTCTGCACCAAATTGCCACCATGTCGCAACAAGTAGTCGCGTAGCCGCTGCGCCCACTCGTTATTTATAGAGAGTAGGCCGAGACCAGCCACAGCCAGCGGTATACCACCGGGGCCGGGCAGCCAACCGGTTAACAGTGCTGCCAAAAGAAGCAAATAACCTGCTACATCAGTGACGATTCGTTTAAAGTTGCGGCGGAGGAATTGCATGTCGCTATTGTAATATGTACTACCAAATAATCACAGGCCTTATCTGTTCAGGATAAGTCACTGTTTAAACAAAAAATCTTAGTACACAATTACAACATCAAATAAAAAACTCGTATGTTACCATAAGCAATATAGGAGAGGTTGAGGGCAAAATGCTTCGTAGAGATTTTGGTCCGGTTGGTCATAACCATACACCCGTTAAGGGTTATCAGCAAGTAGTGCCACCACAATTTTATTCCGAACGTGGTAACATACCTGTCCCCTCGGCCGATTACGACACTACTCGTTCCGATCTCGCCGCAAATATCGCGAGAAGACTTAATATAGTACCGGAACCGGGGATGTACGCTGAAGAACTAGGTAATCCAGAGCTGCCAATAGCGGACTACCGCAAAGAAATTACCCAAGCTGTTAACGATAATTACGTTACTATTGTTGTCGGTGAAACGGGTAGCGGTAAGAGTACGCAGTTGCCCCAGATACTACTCCAAGCCGGCTTCGATCGGATTTATGAATCTCAACCACGACGAATTGCCGCGCGGCAAGTTTGCGAGCGTATGCAAGAAGAATTAACACAATCGCTCGGACCGGAACGTGCATCTGGACTGGTCGGATATCAGACTGCAGAAAAATCGACCGTTACCGAAAAATCAAAAATTTAGTATCAACCGACGACATAGAAATGCTCCGTCGTCTCGATAACCGTGAGACGGATGAATTTTTTGTGGCCATTAATGACGAAGTCCACGAGTGGAACACTAATATGGAAGTGAGCGCGGCCCTTATAAAAGATCGCGTGCAGACTCTGATAGAACAGGACAACTATGGGGCATCCTCCGCTGCTTCGCGGGCTAAGGGTAGCCGTAATAGCAAAATGGCCGCCGAACGATACGTGCTGACCAGTGCCACCATGGATGCACATCGGCTGGCCAGTTATTTCGCTGAAGCCACCGGCGTATTGCCGCCAGTGATAGAAGTACCTGGAAGAACTCATGAGATTGAGCGGTATGAAAAACCGGAATCAACCGTCGTGAATGAAATCATAAAAAGTGCTACAGAAGATCCAGACAAGATATCCTCGTTTTTGTTGCAGGGAAGCGAGAAATTAGCGATACCATTGACGCGGTCGTCGACTGTTGCCGCTAAATACCGCCAAAGAAACACGTATTTTGCCACTGCACGCCAAACTTTCGCCAGAGGAACAAGATAAAATCAGCGAACCATATGAAGGTCTCAAAATTATTGTTTCGACCAATGTGGCGCAGACGAGCCTCACTATTGACGGGGTCGATGTGGTGATTGATTCGGGCCAGGAGCGGCATGTTGACTTGGATCTCGAAGGCGTAGAAGGTTTGGGTATGTTCCCCTGCTCTCAAGCAGATTGTGATCAGCGTGCCGGCCGTACGGGTCGGGTCGGTCCTGGTACGTATATTTTGACGCGCTATAATCACGATGCGGAGTATGTATCATATATTTCAAGGCCTAAGTTTGCGAAGGCGGAGATTCTCCGCACGGATCTTGACCGTACCACGTTACGAACTATGGCAGCGGGCATTGATTTGGCTGAGCTGAGTCTCTTTCACCCGATTGATAAAGCCGCGGTTCATGCCGCCAAAGAAAAATTATGGCGTCTGGGTGCAATAGATGATGATGGAGAACTGACAAGTGTCGGCCGCCGCATGAATGAATTCCCCGTCCAACCATCATCGGCTCGTATGTTGGTCGAGTCTTATCGTTTTTCGCCCATTGTTCGGGCCCACGTCTCGGCAATCGTCTCATCCTTGGAGGTGGGGGGCTTACCGTACTTTGCCCACAATGTCGGCAAAGCCTGGGCGCAACTGACCGATGAAACTTCCTCTGATCTGTTAGCGCAACTCGATATATTTATTGCGACACAGGACTTGACTGATCGCGAGTTGACAGCGTTGGATCTTGATGTTCGCAATTTGCGACGAGCCCAAGAATTGCATCGCAAAATCGTCCATCGGACAGATGCATATGACGGCGATTTGATACCACCTAATGAAGACGAGAAGAATGACATTAGAAAGGCGGTATTTGCGGGCCTGGCTGACTGGGTTTATCGGCACGTTGGTGACGGAAATTATGCTCGACTTAATGAAGAATCCGAAGAACAACGAGAAATTAGTAATCGTAGTGTTGTTAGCGGCAAACCTGGTCTGTTGGTTGGTAGTCCGTATCGTGTTGAGTACTTTATGGACGGCGAAGCACGGCAGCGACATATCATTGAGAATATTACCGTCTTAGAAGATCCACGTATCCTTGTGCAGTAGCGGTTCACCTCTGTCGCTGGCGCCCTGACTAGACGGTATGGCGAGCAGGACGACTTATGCAAGTGATGCGCCATAAATTTGGTGAAGTCGTTGATCTGGGTCGTCAACACGAAGTTGAAGCTCGGGCAACTCCGCAGAATATGCAACTGGTACTCGATAAGGTTTTTAAACAAGCCGGACCGGCGCAACAAGAGCTCCGCTCTATAAAGAAAGAGCTTGAGACACTCCAGCATATGACAAAACAAGAACTGCCGGTGCTGACGCAAGATGATTTGATAGCGCTCGTCAAAGAAGCTATGGGAGGGCAGCTACTCACGCCCGAGCATATCGATAATAATCTGCGTCTTATTATGGAAGAGCGAGGGATTACGCTTGATGACTACGTTAACGAACGAGAGCGTAAGCAAATCATGCGCCAGGCGATACCACGCCTTACGATGCCAAATGGTTCTACCATAGCGCTACAATATCGGGATGGTAATCCGGTGGCCAAACATTTTCATATTCACCAACTACAAAATATGCCTCCAAGCGTAACGCTACCCGATGGGCGACCTGTGCTATTTCCGTATCACAAGAAGTTATATAAGGTAGAGGAACTTCGACGGCTTCATGCCGAAATGCTGAGTAGTGCCTAAGCTACTCGACCTACGTTAATTTTCCCGTATAATCCATGGGCTAATGAGTGAGAAAATAATTGTCCAAGGTGCGCGTGAGCACAATCTCAAAAACATAGACGTTGAGTTGCCGCGCAATAAACTCGTCGTTATCACTGGCCTGAGTGGGTCAGGTAAGTCGAGCCTGGCTTTTGATACTATCTATGCCGAAGGTCAGCGGCGCTATGTTGAATCGCTGAGTTCATACGCCCGACAATTTTTGGGTCTCATGGAAAAGCCGGACGTTGATCAGATTGATGGTTTGAGCCCAGCGATTTCTATCGATCAAAAATCCACTAGCCGAAACCCCCGTAGTACCGTCGCCACTGTTACGGAGATATATGATTATTTGCGGCTTCTGTTTGCCCGCGTCGGCACGCCACATTGTCCGATTGATGGCCAGGCGGTGGTGCGCCAGACAAATGCCGATATTATCGGCCAGGTAGCAGCCTTGCCCAAGGACGCCCGCCTGATGATCCTGGCGCCGATTGTGATCGATAAAAAAGGTGCGTTTGAGCACATTCCCGAGCAATTCAGCCGCGCTGGGTTTGCCCGTGTCCGGGTTGATGGCGTCGTCTATGCGCTCGATGAATTCCCCGAGCTCGACAAAAAGTACAAACACACCATCGAAGTAGTGGCCGACCGACTGGTTAATAACGACGACAGTCGTACCCGTTTAAGTCAAAGCGTCGAGCAGGCTCTCGATATCGGCGATGGCCGCCTGACGGTGGTGAACGCCGATAGCAAAGAAGAGCATACCTATTCGTTGATGTACGCCTGCCCCGACCACCCAGAAATCTCTATACCGGAGCTAGAGCCACGTACCTTTAGTTTCAATAGCCCCCACGGGGCTTGTCCGGTATGCACAGGCCTTGGTTCGCGCCTAGAAGTAGATCCGGAGCTGGTAATACCGAACGGCCGTCTGACGATAGCTGAGGGCGCCATTCGGCCGTTTAACCGATTCCATGCTGATGCTTGGTGGATGAAAAAGCTTCAAGCGGTTGCGGAACGCCATAACTTTAGCCTGCACGTACCCACCGGCCAATTAAAGCCTGAGGACATCGACCGGATAATGTACGGCACCGGCGACGAAACCTATAAGGTATCGCTCGGTGGTGGCCGCAGCTTTAATACAACCTACGAGGGTGTCGTACCCAATCTGGAACGCCGGCATAGCGAAACCGATAGCGACTTTGTGCGCCGCGATATTGAAAAGTTCATGCAAGAAAAGCCTTGCTACAAGTGTAAGGGCCGCCGTCTCAAGCCAGAAGTTCTGGCTATTACCATAGACGGTCAGTCCATAATGGACATCTGTGACCGCTCTATCGACGAAGCGCAACAGTGGTTTACGAGCCTCCAGTTTAATGCTCAGCACCAAAAAATCAGTAAGCTTATTATGAAAGAAATCTGTGCCCGTTTGCAGTTTTTGCAAGATGTCGGGCTCAATTACCTGACACTGCTGAGAAGTGCAACGACGTTGTCTGGCGGTGAGGCGCAGCGTATTCGGTTAGCCACGCAAATCGGTTCGGGCCTCCAGGGCGTGCTGTACGTGCTCGACGAGCCTAGTATCGGCCTGCACCAACGCGACAACAATCGTCTCATCGGCACACTTAAACATCTCAAAGAACTCGGCAATACGGTAATTGTGGTGGAACACGACGAAGACACAATCCGTACAGCAGACTATTTGGTAGATATCGGACCCGGCGCCGGTATTCACGGCGGTCATGTGGTGGCAGCTGGCAGCCCGGATGAGGTTGCAAAGACTAAGGGTAGCATTACTGCCGAGTATTTGTCTGGCAAGAAATCAATCGCCACTCCCAAAAAACGGCGCAAAGGTAATGGAAAATCGGTAATCATCAAAGGCGCTCGGGAACATAATTTGCAGAATGTCACAGTCGACATACCGCTTGGCCAGTTTGTGGTCGTCAGCGGCGTGTCCGGTTCTGGCAAGTCAAGTTTGATTAACGATATATTGAGCAAAGAACTGCAAGCTCGGCTCATGCGAGCCAATACCGTACCCGGCAAACATGACGATATCGAGGGCATTAAGCAACTCGATAAAGCAATCATCATCGATCAAAGCCCAATTGGGCGGACGCCGCGCTCCAATCCCGCCACATATACCGGACTGTTCACGCCCATTCGCGAATTGTTTGCCAGTGTACCAGAAGCCAAACTGCGAGGCTATTCTGCTGGCAGGTTTAGCTTTAACGTCAAGGGTGGCCGCTGTGAGAACTGCGCCGGCGACGGCATCATCAAGATAGAGATGCACTTTTTGCCGGATGTCTACGTACCGTGTGAGGTCTGCCATGGCAAGCGCTACAACCGTGAAGCACTCGAGATAACCTACAAAGGCAAAACCATCAGTGACGTGCTTGAAATGACCTGTGAGCAAGCCCTGGACTTCTTCGAAAACCAGCCAGCTATCGCCCGTAAGCTCCAGACCCTTGTCGATGTGGGCCTCGGCTACATCGGTTTGGGGCAGCCGGCCACGACGCTATCCGGGGGTGAGGCCCAGCGCATTAAGCTCAGTACGGAATTATCTCGTCGTTCGACTGGCCGTACTCTGTATATTCTCGACGAGCCAACGACCGGATTACATATGGCGGATGTCGATAAATTATTGCACATGTTGCATGCTCTCGTGGACAGTGGCAACAGCATGGTCGTCATCGAGCATAATTTGGATGTCATAAAAAACGCCGACCATGTGATCGATATGGGTCCTGAGGGCGGTAATGCCGGGGGACAGATCATTGCTACTGGAACTCCCGAACAGGTAGCAAAAGTAAAAGGCAGCTACACTGGTCAGTACTTAAAGGCTATGCTCTAATCGTTACTATCTGAAGCGAAATCCCACGATTTTTTGAGACCATGCAATCGTTGGAGGACCTCTTCGTCGCTCAGCTCGGTCAGGTTTTCCCAATATTCTTCTGACGGATGACTGTAAGGAAGCAAGCTTTCTTCGCTGCCTAGCATTTCGTCCAGCTCATCCACCGGATCGACCGTAGCTTCGGTCATGAGCGTATCGAGGGGATGGTAGTCGCTATCTCGGAAATTACGTCGTTTGGCGCGCAGGCCTTCTAGAACAAAATCCCGGGCCGTCGCTTCGATATCCTGATAGGCATTAAACACTTCCAATAGCATTTCTTTTGTCATGCCTCTGGAGGATAAGAACAACAAAAATTCGGCGCGCTTGCGAGTCATTGACCATTCGAAGCGGCCAATCGCTACCCGCGGATCATTGCCATGGAATGGTAAGTCTACTTCGAATTTCTCGTGTAGTTCTTCTTGAGAAACAAATTCCTCGCCAGTCATACGTCCAGTGTAAAAGTAGAACGCATAATTGCCAAGGTAATGTCGGCCTATTCAGAGTGGTCGGATGACCGGGCTTTGTTTTTTTGAAAACGTCGTTTAAGAGCCGAACGAATCTTGCCATCGCGAACAATATGGAACAGCGTTGGGAGCAAAAAGATTGCGATGATGGCGAGCAGTACAGGCTCTATGTAGTTTTCGACACCAGGAATTCGACTGCCAATGTAGTAACCGCTGAGGGTTACCACTAATGTCCAAGCGATATCGCCGATTGCATCGAACAACATATATTTGGCCAGTGGCATCTTGCCGGCTCCCGCGGTAACTGGGGCAAAGGTACGGACAACAGGGATAAAATGCGCTACCAGCATGGTCTTGCTGCCATACTTTTCGTAAAATTTTTCGGCTCGCATGATGTACTCATGGCGAAATACCACGCCATCTTTCTTAAACAGACGCGGCCCGAGCTGCCGGCCGATGTGGTAGCCAATGTTGTCGCCAAGGATAGCGGCGCCTGCTATTACGAGCAGAGTCGGGACGATCGGTAGACTACCACTGGCGGCTAAAATGCCTGCCGAGAACAGGAGTGTATCGCCAGGGAAGAAAAACCCCACCATCATGCCGGATTCAGCAAAAATGATAAGCGCAAGGACCAGGAGACCACCGGTCTGAATCAGGTTAGTAACATCAAACATGGTGCTTTAAGAGTACAGGATAGCGACCATACAGGTCTATATCAAAATAGAGAGTAAGATTTTTCTCATTCGACCATCAGTGGTCTTGCTATAGTACAATGGTACAAGAAGAACCATAAAAGGAGTGCCCACAGATGTCTACCGATACTATTTCTTTGAATCTTTCCCCGCGTGATGTCACCGGTAAGCAAGTGCGCCAGTTGCGTCGTGACGGTCTTGTGCCAGCGGTCATTCATGACCACGGCAAGCCTTCTATTAATGTCCAAGGTGATTATAACGAGATGGCAAAAGTCTATCAGCAAGCGGGCCGCCACCATGCCGTCGCCGTTTCCGCTGGCAACAAGAAGTACCTTGCCATCATTAAGCAGGCAACCTTTGAGCCCAGGAAGAATCTGCTCAACCATGTCGTATTCAACGCAGTAAAGGCCAATGAAAAAATCGAAGCAGAAATCCCCGTACGTCCTCGCTACGAAGAAGGCAACGATAGCAGCCCGGCCGAACGCAATGGTTTGGTGGTGCTCTCGCAACTCGACGAAGTATTGATCGAAGCTATCCCCGGCAACTTGCCAGATGTGTTACATTATGATGCCGAAAAGCTAGTAGAAGTGGGCGATCATGCCACAGTAGCTGATTTGGATGTACCTGAAGGTGTCGAGATCAAGGCCGAAGCGGACCATACAATCGCGACAGTTTATGAACCAAGCGCAATTGCGGCCGCTAATGATGACGCTGGTGGTGATGCCGAAGCAGGCGACGAAACAGCTGTCGATTCGGAGCATGAAAGCAACCAAGAAGAAGGCGATCAAGCCGGCGAACAACGTCCAGGCGGCAAGCAAGAAGCCGAAGATGCTTCTCAAGCTCAAAATCCTCAAAAACAGTAATGCTGCTGGACCGCTAATCCGGCGAGCGTCGGTGGGGTGATTGCGAAAAGTAACTGCCTATCTTATAATCGTTTGGTAACGAATGCAACTACTACCCAGTAGGAGCACCTACATACGCATGGAACGAGAATATTTTCAGCCCTCTCACCCAGAGTCTTCGGATGATTCTACCGAAGATAGTTCAGAGTCATCAAAAAGCAAGAAAACTAAGCGAGCTCAGGAACTAGCAAAATTACTGTCGCGACAGACAGAGCAAAAAGAATCTGACGCTAAAAAAGAACCAGACGATCGTTCGCTCTGGCAACGACTAGTAGGCGACCCCTCATCGCCGACCCAAAAGGAAGCAAATAAGGAAACGAGCGAAGAATCGACCGAAACAGAGGAGTTCGCCGAACCAGAAGCACCACTCGAAGAGTTAAGTGAAGAAGAGCAGCTACTGGTTATGCAAGCGTACGTCGAGGCGAGACTGCAGGAGCTGGCGGAGCCGGAGACATCAGCACCTGCTGCAGAATCAGAGGACGAACCCAGCCGTCTGGCGACTCAGACGCTCCTACTTTCACTACGGCAACGCTTTACCAAACATGAGCCGGGTAAAAAAGTCGAAGAAGATATTCAAGAAGCTTACGATGAATCGGTCGGCGAATTAACCGACAACCCGGACGCTCACCAGACTGCCGAGACGACACCAGAAGCTACGCCACGGCAAGGGCAGGAACCAGCACTCCATGAGCTGCGGCCAGATGAACCATTACATGTGGCTAATTTGTCGAGCCAGACCTTGCCGCAACCCGTCGAGCAAGTATCGTCGGTCCAGCCCGAACAAATGGTCGATGCCGACGAAGCTCATTATCGAGAGCGAACAGCGCAACAGCGCGGACTTTTGGTGGGCGGTGTGGTGGGTTATATGATTGGTCGCCGCCGAGGTCGTATCAAGACCGAAAAGCGCCTCAACACTGTTCATAAGAAACTGGAATCCCAAGTGGTTGATTTGCAACAAAAAATCGTTGCTAAAGAGGAGGCAATTGCTCGGGTAGCACGTGATCATCACACTATTCGACCGCCAGAAATGACGCCTCGCCAGACGCCTACTAAAGCCAATCAACAAGAACGGCAGCCGGCTCGTGCCGCCGCTGCCCTATCGAGTGCGGCTGCCGAAGCGTCGCCCCGGCATGGCGCATCGCTGGCCAACCGAGAACCAGGTGCAGAGCAACGTCCGCCCGCCCGTACGCCGGAGCAAACATCGCCTCAACCAGTATCCAAGGAAGTTACTCCGGTTCTTACCAGAGAAGAGCTTATGCAAGTGAGCGAAAAAATAAAATTCGGGGAAACCAACCTCAGGCGAGTGTACGACGCGAAATTGGTAGACGAGTCAGGGCTCAGGCGGCTGATACAGGAATACTATGCTGGTCATGACCTACGACGTTCGTTAGCCCGAGAGGTTATGGTGAAGGAGATGCGATTTGAGCGCGATCCCCGCATGCGCCCGAAAGAACCAGAACAAGATACGCAAAAATCAGGCGTTTCATCTACGTACCAGCAACAGCCGTCCACGAATGATATTGCATCAAGCAAGGCCGACGATTCCCAGACTAAATCACCTGCCAAGACTTCGCCGCAGCGTTCGAGCGCATCTAGTCAATCATCGCAGCGCAATCCTTCTGCGGCACTCATCGCCTTCTTGACGATCGTGACTGTCGCCCTCGCTTTCTATGCTATTTGGCTGACCGTCACCAGATAAGGTAAACTGTATTATTGATGCAAAAGATTATCCTCTATTACAAGTTCGTACCTATAACCGATCCAACCATGACGATGCGCTGGCAGCGAGAATTGTGTACGCGCCTTAACCTGACGGGGCGAATTATAGTCAGCCAGCATGGCATTAATGGCACGCTCGGAGGCGACCTCGACGACGTAAAGCAATACGTCAAAGAAATGAATGCCACCGAAACGTTTAAAGATATCGAATATAAGTGGAGCGATGGCGGTCGTAAAGATTTTCCTCGCTTAAGTGTCAAGGTGAGAAAAGAGCTTGTCACCCTTGCACCAGAAGAAGACTTCGATGTGTTTGACAAGGGTACACCGCTACGGCCAGCCGAGTGGCATAAATTTATCGACGAACATCCCGACGTTACGATATTTGATGCTCGCAATGCCTACGAATCGGCTATCGGCAAGTTCAAAGGTGCCATTGCGCCAGAGATTAAAACGTTTAAAGAAGTAAAAAAAGAGCTTGAAAAGCTGCCAAAAGACAAGCCGGTACTCACTTACTGTACGGGCGATATTCGTTGTGAGTACCTAAGTGCTTACATGAAACATAAAGGCTTCGAAGATGTGTATCACTTAGATGGCGGCATCGTGAAGTATGGCGAAGAGTTCGCTGATGACGGTTATTGGGAGGGTAAGTGCTATGTGTTTGATAAGCGCATGAGCCTACCGTTTTCAGACAAGTCGAAAGATATTGGCACGTGCGTTCACTGTGGA
Organism: uncultured Candidatus Saccharibacteria bacterium; assembly: GCA_963800205.1. Taxonomy (GTDB): domain Bacteria; phylum Patescibacteriota; class Saccharimonadia; order Saccharimonadales; family UBA4665; genus UBA6224. The sequence goes on along the minus strand of CAWCZQ010000005.1, from coordinate 282,286 downwards.
GCGGCAACGAGTCGGTACCAAAACTGTGCGAATGTCGCCTGTAATGCGCAGATTTTGGTGTGTAGTCAGTGCAACGCACAGCCGTATTGCCAGCCGTGTAGCCCTACATTGGCTCAGAGCGCGGCGGGGTAGTGCTCTTGATGGCTTCTTCCCGATGTTGTGCTGCAGCTTTTTTCTGTGACCACTCAGCAAGGGACACTACTTTGCGTGCGGCTTCTTGTTGTTGCTGATCGTGCTGCGTCTGCCGTAATGCCGTACGGGCGATGGCGGATCGCGCTCTGGTAAATCGCGTCGGGTCAGCGTATTTGCGGGCATTATCGGTATCTGCTTGGAGCTGGTCGAGCGCTCGCCGGCCAGGGTGGATTTGCCAGGGTTTAGAGGTTGGGTCATGAAGCTGGGAGTCGGCTTTAAGACCAGCTAATAGCTGATCGGTAGTGACGCGTGTGATTTGCTCCTCTCCCTGGTATACAATTGGCACGCTCTCTTGGTGAATCATTTGTGAAACTTGTTCTGGTGCGATGGGTTCGGCAGAATTGCCTGTGTAGGGGCCTAATTCGGTCATCCTTCCACTAATACGCTTTTAGCATAAGCATGTCAAATTTCCTGTGGATAACTTTTTCTCTCACCCCTGTAGGCAAACTATATTAGCATTATTTCATATTATTGACCACCCTTCTGTATGGGTGTAGGCTGCAGAATGACAGAGTGTAATTCCGATGCGCTACAAGTGTCATTGTCGACTACCCACTTTTGTCGTTCATCGACAATGCAACAACTGAGAGAGGTGATTCAATTGCGAGGCAAACTTGTAATTCTCCGTGTCTTGGCTTCCGTGACTGTAATTGCGGCGGCTGTGATGGCGGTGTACTACTGCACCACCGGCTACTGGAAGAATGTTGACTCCTCCAAGTTCATGTCGGCTCTGGTATTGCTGGTCATTGGTTTCGGCCTTGTTTGGCTGGCGTGGTCAGTGCACAGCCGCAAGACCGACGGGGTGGCATTCGTGACGGTGGTGGTTATGTCGTTCGTCGGCATCTACATTGCCCTGAGTACCGTGTTTGGCACACTACCGTTCTACGGTCGCGACGTCCGACATGAAGCCGCTTTGCTCTCGATTGTGGTGCTGGCCGGGGTAGCTGCTATCCTCGTCCGAGGAGATGTAAAAGCTCGTGCCCGTTCCAGGAACACGCCAGCTGCTGCCGCTTAGTACGGCATCTCCGGGAAGCGGCGACACTATCATTGACGATTCGTCACTCGGTAGTGTCGCCGCTACTCCTGTTTCCTCCTTTGTTGCATTGTCTTCTTTCCATTGATTACGCAAATTAACAGAACTTAACTAGTAGTAAAAAATACAAAAATGTTGACATTATCAATAAACCTGAGATAAGCTGCGACTAATATTGTACATATAGTGCAAAATATGAGTGCATGACCAAAGGGCCGTAAAGGAGGTGGGTTTATACTCTCCGGTCATGCAGCTCACTGTAGCCTCGGCCGTGGTTGACTGCATGAAAGACAATCGGTAGCTTACCGAAATGGTGAGTATCGTCTGTCTTGGTGGGGTGCAGCATGCCAATTCTTATTACATGCGCTCCCTCGCTTATTACCAAGAAACGGGTGGGGTGGAGGAGTTATGGCTCACGAATATTTGCCGCCTCAGCCGGCTGAGGATGTGGTGGCTACACATCAGCGTAACGAAGATGGGTTTTTTTCTCCGTTGATTTTTATTAATGCACTCAAGCCGAGCCCGGCAAAGTTAGGTTTAGGTTTCGGCGCCGTAGCGCTGACGCTTGCAACATTTGGCGGCAATCATATCGAAGCGGATGCTGATCTTAACGAAGCTAACACAACTGCCACCATAGAAAAAATCGTGTGGGATCCAGAACTTGCCATCGATCCAGCCACTATGTATTTCCAAGAGACACTGTCTGCTGAAGGCATAAAAAACAAATTAGTATACAAGCCTAAACTGGGCCTAATCAGTACCGGTGATGTGCTAAAAGACTTCGAAGATAATAAAGAGCTGCGCGGTACCGGTCAAATAAAGTTTGACATTCCGTTCGATGCCATCGAACCGCAAGTGAGTGAAAATAAACTCAATTTGGTTGTCGACGAGTCCAAAATGAAAGGGACAATCTTTTGGCCTAATACTGGACCGGAGATTAATGATTACACCCTGGACGGTACGACTAAAAATTTCTCTGACAGATCAGGTTTTACTCGTTCCGTTATTAGTGGTATTAGCAAAAACCTCCAGGTCATAAACATGGATACACTCAACAATACTATCGAAGACTTAGATAATCAGATAGAGCATGATATGAAGCTCAAGGGTCTCGAGGCAGCGGGGACTTGTCTGCAAAAACCAGAAGTCATGGATACGTTGCACACTCTCTCCGAGCGAGCAATCCGTGCCAACGTGGCGATGTTAGGCCACAAGGACGAAATTGGCACTGTTACGTTTATCAATTCTACTGGAGAGTTACAAAAGGATACCGGCCAAGCAGCCGATAAGGCTATGGGAACAACCTACCAGCATAGCTACGCACTAGGCAGCGGCAACTTTACATTAGACGAATTGAACTGTACGGCCGAACAAGAAGTAATGGGCAATTAATCATGAGTGAGAATCGACAGCCAATACAAGGAGAACTCATCCCTTTTCCGCTGCCGCCTGATAACCAGGGTCTTTATCCTGAACCAGAAGAGTATGGACATCATTCGACACGTTATGGCGAAGATTATGGTAACTATGCGTTGCAAGAACATAGTCAGTATCAGCCACACGCCAATCAATATGATACCGCTAGCGAGGCTCGTCCTGCTGATTCGTCACCAGATATCGCGTTTACCTTGAGTGTTTATGGAGACGGATCGTGGAAAGCGGCAGGCTCAAGCCCGCAAACGTTTACGAATCTGATTGATACGGTTAGTGGGAGTAATGGGGTGCAGGCTGGGGAAAACCGGTGGCCACGACAAGTAGATGCTGGATCGCACGATGATAGAAAAAAACGAAGTACTGCCGTCAAAGAACAGGTTGGTCCTCGGCTGACAGAAGCCATGAGAAATAAAAGATTACAAAAATTAGGACGCGGCGCAATCGTAGCTTTCGTCAGCGCTGATTTGATATTTGTGGGTGGCAGCACAGCCGAACATGCAGCCGCTACATTCGCACACAACCATATACCCTTTGTCGGAAAGATGTTTAATACCGAAAATCAGTATGCGCTGAATGGTGACATACCACATAACATTCGCACTGTTGCAACTGGTCCTTTCTCGGCTGCCGGATTAATTTATAATGCTTTTTTCAGTGGTGATGACACGAAAGGTACTAAATAATGAGTGTCGGTAGCCCAGAACAACACCGGCCTAATCGCGCAGAGAATGGTTATGAAGAACTCAATCCAGTAAATCTTCTGACCGACCTCGATGCAGCCTTAGTAACCTTAGAAGTTAAAGATCGACAGCTAGGGGAGTACAACCGCTTTGCACTGTACTGTCTGTCTGGTTTGCCGCGGTCCGATCGACCAGTCGAAGTCGTCATGGATCGATTACACAGGCGCTACGACTACCAAGAAAAACTGCTACAACCTAATGATCCGCGAGAGGGAAGAGCCTTTTCTGTCGCCATCAATTCAGGAAGAGAAACTCGCGTTTTTATTCCATATATCACCGAGGAAATGCCTGCCGAGTTTCTTATTTTTACGGGAGCTGGTTATGAATCGAACCTCAAAGAAGTAAACTTGCAGAGCAGTCTACCTCGATCCTATTTCGATAATATTATTCCGCCTAGTGATCAACGCCAGATACGTCGCCTCACTCGGCCGCAGCCTGAGCCAAAAGCAAATTTACCAAAGAATAATGATAACCATGCCACCCCAGCTGGCTCTATGGAAACCCAACCGGCACAACCTTTGTTCTTGGCACGCAGTGCAGCCGAATGGGATCCGCTGCTCGAACGGTATGAACAGTTGCGAAAAGCAAGTGCCAATAATATTACTGAAAGCCAAAAGACCCCGCCCGATACTACAAAGCCTTCATTAGATGAGCTAGTCCGACAAATTCGTGCCTCAAAACTCGATGAATCAGGAGTTGTAGCGCCTCGGCCAAACGCTCAGCCTGACCAACCACAAGCACACGAACCACGCACTGACAGGCAAGGGGCACCGCATCGTTCATCGCCAACTGTTCCACACGGCATGAATATGCCTCAGCAACCCACCCAACCGCCTACCGCTGAGGAATATAAGCCAGAGCCTACACCGGAGCCTCAGTTTAGATATTTTGATGACGACGAACGCACACCCGAGGATTCCGAAATTGTAGTCAAGAATAGCGAAGGACTGCGTACGCTCGTAAGTGGTCTTGGTACGAAAAAAATGAAAGCGGCCGGTGTTTTAGTTGGCCTTGGTCTGGTCGGATGGGCAATTACGCCAGGCGGTAATGAGGTCGACGCAACAGCACCAATCGTCGGCGAACAAGCCGAACAGGAAGCGGTCGCCGACACGAGCGCTGCCGACGCATCCTCCGCTAAATTTGTGTGGAGCCCGGAAGGTGTTTGTGTGCCAGCGGGTACCTATAAAGTAAGTGGCGATATGTACATGGATGCTCGCTACAAGGCGTTGCACAAAGGAAAGCGCTGGTACCCTAATGGCGGACCAGATGCTGCAAACTTTACCGAAAGCCTCGATAGTAAGTGGAGTATTCAGTCGTGTGCTACCGCAGACGGCGCCGTAACGGTCGCCCGAGACGGTGATGTTTCGGTAGTTACTATCCATCAAGACAAACTGACGACTGAGGAAACCTACATGCCACTAACCGGCGATGAAGTTATCTGTGATAGCGATGGTGACGGCGAGCAGAGTTCGTTCTGTACTAATCTCGCGCGTTTCAACGTTAAAGCCATGAAGTCAGATAATGTCATCATTGGCGGCTTTATTGCCCCCAAACAGGCCAAGGCACTTAATCATGTGTTCCAATCCGACAGTATCAAAGAAAGCGCTAAGTCCATGGGCCAGATAGCTGCTATTACGAGTATCGAACGGCTCGCCGGCCAGGATATCACCGCAATGGCGGTATCGGGTTTGATGAGCTCTATCAAAGCACAAGCTGCCGACCAAGAGGTAAAGGTGAGTATAAAAGTTGACGGCGAACGACCATCGTCACTCGAAGGCTTCATACATGAGAACAAATGGAAATTATCCGGGGGTACAAAAAAGAAGGTTTGGGTAAAAGGTGATGATGTACGTCTCCAAGACTATAGCAAGATTAAAGTAACCAAGGTAACAGAGGAATAATAGCGATGACCACATCACCTGAATCACCACAACAATCTTTTATCATTCGGACCGCCGGTGATATTAACTGGGATTATATGCAACCATCACTATCAAATGAGTACAGCGAGGAATTAGCAGTAGCGCGCCATAACCCACTCCTCGAAACTGAGTTTACGGTACTGAGTGAAATCCGTGCCTCACAGCAGGATGCAGCGCTGGCAAATGAAGCGTTCCAGCGCAATGGCGTGGAGGTAAACGCCGCCCATACCAGTAGCTTGGAAGAAATAACCGACACAGCAGAACAAGCGTTACTCGTGGCCATTAGTAGAAAACAAGCTGAACTAGAAGCGCTTAAACAGAATCTCTCTGAGTTTAAAACGTTTAGCGCCGAACAACGCCAGACATCGGTAACGCTTGGAGCCGTCATTAAAAGCCATGCCGAAAACGTCCGAATTCCTTACACAGAGACTATCGCCACCTTGGGCAATACATTAGAGGGCGTGATAAGCGAACTGCACGATGCGTACAATCGACAATCAGAGGTAGCACAAAAGCAGCAAGAACTAAAAGATCCAAAACTATTTGCCCTCAAAGCCAAAAAGCAGGCTGAGGCTAATTTGCGACTTTTACAGCCAGAATACGATATAGCCGAACAGCGACAGGAAGCTAAAATCAGAGACGCTCGCGAACTGCATGAGCGAGATATAGAGTACGAGCAACGTCGATGGCAGGAGCAAGGCGATTACCAAGCACTTGAAACTGCTATGGCAAGCCTTGAAAGCCATGGGCCCACACTACATTCGCTGCAAGTAGAAGTATTACCTGAAACAGCAGCAGCTCGCCAAAAATATATGATAGCGAGCGAAGCCGTCCGTGAGGCAACCGAAAAATTCGTGACTCTATCAGAGCTAAAAGAACAGTATGATGATTTGGCTGATGATATCTTACTCGAAATTGACGAACTTAAAATTCGTGCCGAAGATCTTAGTGATGTATATCAGCAATTCGTTACTTTGCATAACAGTACCGTCTTGGCTGCCGAAAGTCAGTATCTCCGGGAGGAGGAACAGCAGCATGCTGCTCAACGGAGGTTCGATGATGCGGTTTCAGAGCTACTGAAAATGGTATCTCCTGTCGAAATTCCTTCACTCCGTGAGCATATCGAAGAAATTAAGAGTCAGTACGACGGAGTGCACGAGATCATTCCTGCTCAGTCACAGCTAGAGTCGCTACGAGCTCTCGCTCATGCCGTCCTCAACGAATCCGGTGCAGAAGTCAGCCAGGAAGAGCCAATAGAAGCACACCCAGACACCGACCATCCCGTATCTGATAAACCAGTCGAAGACTATGTGGTGCCGGTAACGCCGATTCATGTAGAAGCCTTACCTAATGATAGTAGTGAAGTTTTGGTCAGCTATCTGGTTAATGGTGCAGTAAAAACAGTTAACGTAAAGCAGTAACAAAGGACTGAGAGGGAAAAAATGAGTGAAGTCCACAGAACTGAACAGCCCGAGCTATCAGCAATATTGTCTGCTGATGAGATTGTTAAACGAATACAGGCGGGGGTGCAAATACAGGGAAGATTTGCCAGCGATACGGCAACAAACCATGGTATCGATGAGGCGCGCCGATTGTATGAAGAACGATTTGGTCCTACAACATATGTAAGCGGTTTTCATCCTGATGACTTGGCAAAGCAACCACACTGCCAGTATTCCGCAGAAGAAATAGCCAGCTATTATGCGAGTGCACGTGACGATGGATTCGCGCTTGGATCAGTATCGAGGATATCCCGCGGTATAAAACATACCGACTTACGAACAAATAAGATCTCTCGACTATATGAGCCTGAAATGAATGTCGTTGAGCAATGGGTTCCCAATTCGGATGCAGCATTAGCCGAGGCGTGTAACAATATAATATTAGGGTATGAGTCACTAGCAGCCGCCTCCGATAAGCCCGCAGCCCAAGAATTCGGCAAACTGCTCCAAAGAATGGCGGCCAAAGCACCACAAGAGTATCAAGAGAAAATACTTGAAACTAAAGCTCAAATAGTGATTAGTCAGGTGACTGAGAGCTATAAGAACCAAGATAGTCTCCGCCTCAATAGATTGAGCGAAGTCGCAGCATATATTGGTATTCAGGAAATCTCGATTCAGTCAGCTCCACAAGCTTCGCTGACTACTCCAATAACGCCAGTCGTGCACGAACAAGCGACGCATCAACCTCTTGTTGTCCCGACAAACGACTCGCCAAAGCCCCGCACCTCTTCTTCGCACACCAAAGAACGTCCATTAACCCCATTACCAACTGAGGTCGTGGCTTCCGTGCAAGAATCTGGCTCAAAAGCTATTCCAAAATCACTACTTGTCGGGGCGGCTCTGGGAGCTACGATGGTAGCATCTTTGAATAGTCCGGCATCTGCCATCGAGTCCACACATCAGGATCTAAAAGTGGAAGTTACCATGAGCGCCGCAGCGTTACCTCAAACTGTGGCTATGCCCGTCAGTAGTGCGTCAATCTACATGTCTCGAGCAAATACGGTAGAGGCTGGTCCAATTGCTTCTGCTCCGACCAACATACCAACTGCCGCGGATGGAGGTTATTTAAAAACGGCATCGCAAATCGAATCAGACCCTAATATTGTTACATCAGTCGAGCCCGATGCGCTCACGCCGGTAGATATTCAAGAAATGGCAGCCGCCGATTCTGCTTCTGGCGACCCGTTGACGCAAAGCGTTGAATCGTATGCCGACCAAACCCTACAGGCGCCAGAAGCTCCAAAGACTGAGGGGAGTGTCGCAGCTACTGTCGCCAGCGATGTTGCAAATCTCGAACAGGCAGTGGAAGGCGAAAAAGGGAAAACTCCACATGACCCTGAGGCTTTCCATGCTTCTAAAACACTCGCAAAACTATTGGCTGAACGGCCGACACTTCTCCAAGATCATGCTGATGATCCAAACATTCAAAATCTCGTTCAGATGGTCAATGACAACGTTAACGACCCGCTCTATGTAAAAACCCGGGTTGAATTCCTCAAAAGTCAGCTACCAGCCCTGTCGGGTGAGAAAGAATATACCGAAGATCAGCAACACCAAATGCTCACAGCGCTTATCTCTGCTGAATCACAACTGTTGACCGACCATGAGCGTACGAGTACCCTGAAAGCTCTTGGCGTCAAAGTGCCCGAGCATCATCAAGCTAAGCCATCACACCAGACGGACCGTGTCTCTCGCCACGGTAATAGGTCGGAGAGTGTAGCCCATAACCAACTCCCTCCAAGCAAATACAACAGAGGAAATTACAAAAAGACATGGGAATTTTTCAATAACGATAAAGACCTCGGGCTGAGCCCAGTTGGCGTCGCTGCTCTTATGGGTAACTTTTCGACAGAGACGGGCGGCACAATGAATCCGCGTATCGTCCAGGGGTTTAACTACAGTGACCATCTACCGGCATCAATACTTGGCAAGCTCGGCTATGGATTGAATCAGTCAACGAGTATCGATAGACAAAAGCATATGATACGCGTTGCCGAACGTATGGGCTTGCCTGCCGGTACGTTAGCGGTTCAGCATCAGTACATCAAAGAAGAGTTAATGCAATACCCCAACCTACTCGGTTTGTTGCGCAAAAATGACCCGAAGCTACTAGACCATATGACAGTAGAGGTCGAGAAACAGTATGAGCGCGCCGGGGTGGATGCGTGGGAGTCTCGCAAGACGTATGCAAATGCTGTATTTCGTGCAAATAGTACTGGTGGGTATAACCAAAGTCATACCCAAGAGCGTACGGGAGAAACCATGGGTGTACCAAACGATCCTAACCAGCGTATTGCGTTCTTCGCGAACTCGTTAGGGTTATCACCGAGTGACATACGGGTCTATACCGGTAGTTCGGGCATCCTCCATTTCCAAGTTCGGCAAAGTGCGTGGTCGAAGCTCGGCATCAATGAACCATATAACGGCTATGGTCAGCAGTATGTATCTGCTGCCAAGGACGCCTATGTTGATCCGTCGGGTATGTATTCGAAGGAATGTGTATCTTTTGCCGCTTGGATGGTGGCTCACGACAAATATCCTGGCGGTATGCCGCAATGGGGCGGCAGAGGAAACGCCGAACTCTGGGACAGTAATGCTCGTAGTGCAGGTATAAAATCTGACCATAAACTTACTACTGGCGCAGTGCTTCAGTGGGATACAAATGGACCAGAACATCAAAGCCTTGGCCATGTTGCCTATATTGTGAAAGGCTTCGGTAACTGGGGAGTATATGCAGAAGTAAATGGCGATGGACAAGGAGGGTTTGATGTACAAATCCTAAGCCCACAGAATCTTAAGATGAACCATAATCAGATTGAAATTCTCCATTTTGAACAAGGTAAACAAGGACGGGCAACTTGGTATGCACCGGAAGGCAGTGTAGTTACGCCTCCAAAACCATTAACGGTCATTCCAGCGAATGGCTCTTCTGTGCAACCGAATGCGGGCGATCTGTTAGCGCCGGCGAAACCGGTTGAAGCAGCCGAGGTACCGATTGTGCCACCGACGCCGGCTCCGACGCCACCAGCTCCAACACCGCCGCAACCACAGCCATCGGCGCCAAGTACCCATCCTGCCCCTACTCCTCCCGAACACTCAACAGCGCCAGAACATCCTGCGCCAACCCCACCACAGCATTCAAGCCCAACACCGCAACCAGCACCCACACCACCACAGGCTGAAGCTCCGACCCCACCACCGGCTGCCGATACTCATCCGGCTCCTGCAACACCACCACCAGCAGCGACCAATCCAACACCACCAGCCTCCACGCCAGCACCGATACCTCAAGAAGTCGATACGCCAGCACCAGCTCCGGCACCAGACGCTACAGCGCAACACCCGCAACATCCAGAGCATCCCGATACACCTAACAACGGCGGCAACCCGCATAGAGAATCTCCGGGCAATAGCGACAGCGCCCAGGCATACCTCGCCTAACCATTCTGTAACTCCTCGCCGGTAAGCCGTATACTATAAGGGTGAACAAGAAGGTAGAGAACAAGCTAAAGGAGCTGCCCAAAGCCCCCGGCGTGTATTTTCACAAAAATACAAAGGGCGAAATAATCTATGTTGGTAAGGCAGCGGTGCTACGCAATCGTGTCCGGCAGTACTTTCAGGCCAGCCGCGGCCGAGACCCAAAGACAGAAGCGTTAGTTGCTGAGATTGCCGATATAGATTGGATGGTCGTGGAAAGCGAGCTAGAGGCCCTGTTTTTAGAGGCTGAAATGATCCGTCGGTATATGCCGCGCTACAACATATTACTGCGCGATGATAAGTCGATGGTATATATCCGGATCGATTACGACAGCGACTATCCTACGGTTACGACGACGCGCCGACCGCTCGACGATGGTGCTCGATACTTCGGGCCGTATCTCAGCACCTTGAGTGTCCGCAAAGCCCTCAAATATTTGCGGCGCATCTTTCCGTACGCTATTAAAAAAACCGTTAACCAAAAGCGCGCTACTTTGTACTATCATCTTGGCCTCGATCCGGGCCTCGAAGAGGGCAAGACAACCCTCGATGCGTATCGCGCTAACCTGCGCAAGCTCATTGCAGTCATCGAGGGTAAACGCAGCGGCATCATGAAAGAGATTGAGCGTGATATGAAGCGAGCTGCCAAGCTGGCTGATTTTGAGTCGGCCGCAAAATATCGGAATCAGTTGTTTGCGTTACAAAATCTGGGCAATCAAGTCATTTTTAGCGATAGAGAATTTATGGATATCAGCAAAGACCACGCCCTGAGCGAACTGGTCGAGATTCTTGGTCTCGTGTCTTTTCCGCGGCGCATCGAAGGGTACGATATTAGCCATATGCAGGGGCGTGATGTTGTCGCGAGTATGGTGGTGTTTACCAATGGAGTTAGCGACAAGGGCCAGTACCGCAAGTTTAAAACTCATCGTGATTTTAATAATGATTTTGCTAACATGCACGAAACGCTGTTTCGGCGTCTGAGCGACAAAAATATAAAAGCTTGGGGAAAGCCGAGTCTTGTATTAATCGATGGCGGCAAAGGCCAGCTCGATGCCGCTATACGGGCGCGCGACGAGCGTGGCTGCAACACAATTCCTTTCATTGGTTTGGCAAAGCGCGAAGAGCAAATCGTTATCCATAAAACGGGCAGTAATGTACAGCTACACGAGCAAGCGCTGCATGCACTGGGTGGATTTATAACCGTAACTGACGATTATATTCTCGTGAACCTACCGCATAGCACTAATGTCGTCAAGCTACTGCAACGCATCCGTGATGAAAGCCATCGCTTTGCGGTTAGCTATCATTCGACACTCAAAGTTCAACGGCAGACCGCCTCGATGCTCGATGATATACCCGGCGTCGGCCCGGCCACTCGCAAAAAATTATTAAAACATTTCGGTTCGGTCAAAGGCATTCAAGCAGCGCCGCTAACTGAATTGATTGCCGTGGTGGGCGAGCGACGTGCCGAGGTGATTCGTCAGTTTTTCACCCCCGTTAAAAATCGCGAAGCTTGACACTCAGCAGTACAATAGAATGTATATTATTTGAATGAGGAGCTCCATATGGCGTTAGGCGCTGAAGAATCATTGATTGTAAATAAGTATGAACTGCATCCCGTAATCACCGTGCCACAAGAAGCTCAGATATATGAATTTCCGCTGCCCGCAACAGAAGAAGCACCAAGCACGTCATCGGAAGAGTTCGAAGCCCAAGTCGAGGCAATAGACATCAGCAAGCCAGGTAATGAGTTTAACCAAGCGGTGCTGCGCCATATGATACGCCAACGTCGCGAACAGCACCCGGTGGCAAAAATCATCCGATCCTAGTTAGCGTATACGACTAAAAAAGGCGGCTTACTGGCCGCCTTTTTGAATATAACTCTTTACGAATTCTTCGGCATTAGATTCGAGAACATCATCGATTTCATCGAGAATATTATCGATATCATTATCAAGTTCCTGTTTAGTCGCCGTCTCGCCAACATGTTGTACGGTTTCTTCGTCAGTAGCGTCTTCTTCGTGATTTCGTCTTTTGCGTTGTTCCTGCACCATAGTAGTGGCTCCTTACGTAATGGTATTAGTGTACGCCTTGGGGCTATAGTTTGATATACTCGGGACTAACAATGATGTCACCCGACGCTACATTCCATACAGATTTTTTTGTCGGTAACCGTCAACGCTTACGTGCCGCCATAGCCGATGATAGACCTATCATCGTGACTGCTAACGGTTTGTTGCAGCGTGGTGCCGATAGTGCCTATGATTTTGCGCAAGACGCAAACTTTTGGTATTTGACTGGCATCGACGAGCCAGATATTACCTTGGTGATGGATGGCGAACGGGAGTTTTTGATAGTCCCCACACGTGAGGCTACTCGGGAAGCATTCGATGGTGCAATCGACCGTACCGCCCTGACTGAGCGCTCAGGGATTGCTGACATAATTGATGAGATAAATGGCTGGAACCGCATGGATGGACTCCTGACGGTCGACCCAACCGTTGCCACGCTTGCCAATGCTCCAACGTACATTGCCGAGCTGGGGATGTATGCCAATCCAGCCCGTGCTCGACTGCTCGAACGACTACACAAGCATGTCGAAAATCTGGAGGTCGTCGATATTCGGCGTGAAATTGCCAAGCTTCGCATGATAAAGCAGCCGCCAGAAATAGCTGCTATCCAGACAGCCATCGATATCACCAGTGAAACGCTCGATAGCGTCCTGGCTGGCACCAAACTGGCCCGCTATCACTACGAATACGAGCTCGAGGCCGATATATCGCGAGGTTTCCGTATGGCGGGAGCGGCTGGCCACGCCTTTGAACCAATTGTAGCCGGCGGCAAGCGAGCATGTACATTACATAATGTCGCTAATACCGCCCCGCTTGCCAAAGGAGAGCTCATTGTCTGTGATGTTGGAGCCGAATGGTCTCACTATGCGGCCGATCTGACTCGTACCGTCTGTAAGGGCAAATCAACCCAACGCCAACGCGATGTGTATGCTGCCGTACAAGAGGCGCAGTCATATGCGCTCGAGCTCCTTAAGCCTGGTATCCATCTGCACGTATACGAAGAAAAGGTTGCTCGCTTTATCGGCAAGCAACTCAAGCAACTTAAACTCATCAAAACGTTGGATCATGACAGTATTCGTCACTATTTTCCGCACGCTACCTCGCATTTTATGGGTTTAAACGTGCATGATGTGGGTGACTACGAGCAGGCGCTGCAACCGGGCTCGGTTATTACCTGTGAGCCAGGTATTTACATCCCAGAAGAAGGAATCGGTGTGAGGATCGAAGATGACGTACTAATAACAGCGGGCGGCAATGTCGTTATGTCGGCAGGCTGCCGAAAGGAGTTGCCATGAGTGGTATAACACACCCAATTACCCGTTTTGCCTTGCGATGGTTTGTCAGTAGTCTCGGTCTCTGGATTGCGGCGGGTTTTTTGGATCAAAGCATTAGTTTTGACAGTGCTGCCGCTATAGTCGTAGCCGGACTAATATTGGCTATCATTAACGTATTTATTAAACCAATTCTTGTTATATTTTCATTACCAGCCATACTGTTGACCCTGGGATTGTTCATGTTGATCGTCAACGGGGTAACTGTTTTCTTGGCCAGTAAGCTGTACGCTCCGCTGCATATTACGAGTTTCTGGGCGGCCGTATTTGCCGGAATAGTCATTGGCTTGGTAAACTATCTAGTAAGCGCTATTTTAGAGGAAAAAAGATGAGTATTTATAATTACATTACTATTGGCTCCATGTTGCTCATGACGTTTTTGGTTCTGATACAAACTCGTGGTGCTGATCTCGGTGCGGGGCTGGGCAGTACCGGCGAAATAAACACCACTCGTCGTGGTACCGACAAGACAATCTTTCAGATTACAATCATCACTGCCGTAGTATTTGCAATATCGTTGCTGCTCGGCATCATCATGTAATGACAGGCTAAGGAGCGAGAGGGCGTATGCCAGCAAAAACGACGCTACGGTCAGGGGTTCGACGCCGTCTACGCAACCACAAAAAACATGCGGCCAATGTAAGCAAAAAGACCGAGCGAAACATCGACCGATATTTTTTTGGTCGGTTTGAAAAAATTGGCAAAGTTGGGCGCTTTATGGCTGGCTGGCTGGTGCTGTTTACGTTATTGATAGCGTGTGTCGTTGCCCAAAATAGTGCACTCAGTGGTTACTACCAGACATCGCAGCCGGTGCCGGGGGGCATCTTCAGAGAGGGAATTGTCGGTTCTTTTACCAACGCTAATCCAATTTATGCTACCAACGACGTTGATGTGGCCGTGTCTCGGTTGGTATTTGCGGGATTATTAACGCACGACCAGCACAATAAACTAGCCGGAGATCTGGCATCCAGCTGGAAGGTTGATACCACCGGCAAAATCTATACCATAACGCTTCGCCCTGACTTGCGGTGGCAAGACGGCCAGCCACTGACGGCTGACGATGTAGTGTTTACCTACCACGTGATTCAGGATAAGGACGCCGAGTCACCGCTGCGCTCCAGCTGGCTTGGTATAGCTGTGCAAAAAGTCGATGAGCGTACCGTAACCTTTACGTTGCCAAATCCGCTGAGCTCTTTTGCCGATAATCTTACGAACGGCATTGTCCCTCAGCACCTGTTGCAAGCGATTCCGGTCACCGGGCTGCGCTCGGCACCGTTTAATACGCAAGTCCCCATTGGGGCCGGTCCTTTTCGATGGGCGGATATACGGGTGAGTGGGAGTAGTCCTGCCGAAATACAGGAGCGAATTGGCCTTGTGCCCTTTGAAAATTACTGGGCTGGTGCACCAAAATTGCGTAGTTTTACGTTGCATGCTTTTGCGCGCAGCCAAGATATGATTAATGCGTATGCCGACAATCAGCTGACCGCGATGGCAGGTTTGACCTCGCGGCCGGAAGCATTAAGGGCAAATAGCAGTATTGTAGAGCATAGCTTTACGCTCACCGCCGCTAATATGGTATTTTTCAGGACAACCTCCGATGTCTTCAAAGACAAGACGGTTCGTAAGGCATTGGTTGCGGCGGCAAAGCCAGATGAAATCATCGAACAGCTTAATTATGTAGCGCCCGCCGTCCGAGAGCCAGTGCTCGCGAGCCAGTTTGCATACAACTCAAAGTACGAGCAGCATACCAACGACTTATCGCAAGCAACCTCACTTCTCGATAAAGCAGGGTGGAAAGTAGGCAGTAACGGCTACCGTATGAAGAAAAACAAACCATTGCAATTTAATATTGTTGCCCCGAATACAGCTGAGGCACGAATGATAACCGCTCAATTGCAGCGACAATGGAAAGCTCTTGGCGTGCGGGTTGAGCCGCAGCTGCTCGATGATATATCCTTTCACTCGGCATTGGTTAATCACGATTACGACGCGTTACTGTATGGCATAACGATAGGGGCAGACCCAGATGTGTTTGTGTACTGGGATAGCACCCAAAACGATGTTCGTTCGGCGAATCGTTTGAACTTTTCTGAGTATGAATCAGACAAAGCCGATGCGGCCCTGGAAGCTGGCCGAACTCGAGCGGGAGAAGCCTTACGCAAGGTTAAGTACGAACCGTTCCTAAAGTCCTGGCAAGAAGATGCGCCAGCCCTCGGCTTGTATCAACCGCGGTTTCTGTATATGACACGGGGTCAGATCTATGGGCTTGAGCAGCACACCATCAACAAAGCGACCGATCGTTATAATGATGTACAGAACTGGATGATTCGCACGGCGCAGGTTACCAACGATAAATAAGCTTGCGGAAGCGCCGATCCTCCAGTACAATTACCCCTGTTAATAACACAGCATTTGTCGCGGATGTGGCGGAATTGGTAGACGCGCTAGTTTCAGGTACTAGTAATCGCAAGATTGTGGAGGTTCAAGTCCTCTCATCCGCACCACAAAAAGAGACCCCAGCCGGGTCTTTTTTTATGGCTGTCGGGTGAAGGACGCAGAACCTCATCGAATGAGCAGAGCGAACGAGAGGTCGTGGAGCGAGGACACGCGCAGGAGTTATACTCCGAGCATGCCGCAGCGGAAAAGGGCCCAGCCCGCTAGTCCTCTCATCCGCACCACAAAAAGAGACCCCAGCCGGGTCTTTTTTTAGGGATGGCTGTACGAGGTGAAGGAGACGAATGACGCAAAAAAACCATAAGCATTCCATCGTGGTTGTGCTATCATACGACGTATAAATAGGGTACAAAACTCGTGAGTAAAATCGGCCATTATTTGCAAGAACATGTTATCGGAGAAGTCTTAACCTCTACCGATGTGAGACGATACTTTGCTACCGATGCAAGTATCCTCACCTTGCCCCCAGCCCTTGTGGTGTATCCCCATGACGAAAATGATGTCCGCAAGATTGCGCGCTTTAGCTGGCAGCTCGCCGAGCGTAATCGGATTATACCCATAACTGCTCGAGGTTCTGGTACCGATCTGGGCGGTGGTGCACTAGGAGACGGCATTATGGTGGTATTCCCGGCGCACATGAACCGAATTGTCGAATTTGATAGTAAATCTGGCCTGGTCACCGTAGAGCCCGGCATAAATTATGGCAAGCTCCAGCAAACCTTGATGACGCACGGGCGCTTCTTGCCACCGTACCCGGCGTCGCTGGAGTACTCGACTATCGGCGGTGCCGTAGCCAACAATGCCAGCGGTGATAAATCGGTCAAATACGGCGATACCCGTACCTTTGTACGCAAGCTTCGCGTAGTCCTGGCTAATGGCGAAGTTATCGATACGGGACGCCTCAGTAAACGAGAAGTGAGCAAAAAGCTCGGCCTCGCCACCTTTGAGGGAGAAATTTACCGTGGTATCGATGCACTTCTCGAAGAAAAACACGACACGGTCAGCCAATTTACTTTGCCGGTGACTCGTAATGCTGCCGGCTACGATCTGGCAGACGTCCGACACGATGACGGATCTATCGATCTGACGCCGCTCTTCGTTGGCAGCCAAGGAACGCTCGGTATTGTATCGGAGGTCACGCTCTCTACCGAAGAACATAACCCAGAAACGACCTTATTTGTCGCTTCCTTTGACTCAATCGATGCCGCGCAGCAAGCTATCGTGGCCCTGCGTACCATGTCTGATGTCCCAAGTGCTATTGAAATGATAGATGGCAACCTCCTGCAGTTTGTCGCCCGTACCAACCCCAGCAAACTGAAGACATTAGTCACCGAACCGTATCCAGCCGCCATGTTACTGGTTGAGTTTGATAACGGCGATCGTCAGCAACGACGCGCTAGCAAAAAGGCAAAAAAGATTCTCGATGGCTTGGCGACTGCCATGCAGTGCGAAACAGAGCTCGACAAACAGAGTCTGTTATGGAAGATTAGAGAGCTGTCAATTTTGGCAGCCACCCATACGCAAAGCAATATTCACGCGGTTCCTTTAATAGACGATGGCATTGTGCCACTCGAAAAGTTCGGCGAATACCTACAGGGCGTGTACGCGCTGTGCCGACAACATAAGATAGTTGCTGGTGTGTGGGGTCATGCCGGAGAAGGCAGCGTCCGCGTCCAGCCACATCTCGACCTAGGACAGATAGGCGATAGGCAGCGGGCGTTTCGCATGTTCGATGAATACAATAAGCTGGTCATTGGCCTTGGCGGTAGTACGACGGCAGCTTATAACGACGGACGCTTACGAGCTCCATATCTAAAATCTCTATACGGCGACGAAATGTATGGCATCTTCCAAAAGGTTAAACAAATCTTTGATCCTTACGGTACGCTCAACCCAGGTGTAAAAATGGATGTTTCGATAGAAAATGTCCGCCAGCTGGTACGTGACGACTATGGTCACGCTCATCGATACGACCACTTACCACGCTCATGAGCAACTACCAATCGATTATAGGGTTTATCGGTGCCGCTTTGATACTTGTCGGCTACTGGCAGGTATCGCGGGGGATATGGCAAGGAAAGGGAAAGGCATTCCAGCTAGTTAACCTACTCGGCTCTGCTTTGCTAGTATGGTATTCGTTGTTACTGGCCGCTTATCCAGTCGTTGTTCTTAACGCGGTTTGGCTTGTAGTTGCCGTCGTTGCCTTGAGTCGTGCAATTTTGCGCAGAACTTCTTGAGTTTTTTGATAAAAACAGCTAAGATATCCTAGTTCTTTGATAAATCAATAGCCAGAAAATGAGCGGACGTGGCGGAATTGGTAGACGCGCTACCTTGAGGTGGTAGTGGGGCAACTCGTGGAGGTTCAAGTCCTCTCGTCCGCACCAGATTTTTCGATCAATTTTGCAATCCAAGGAGCCATTGGCGACTGAATGCAAAATTGAGAGGAGGGCCGTAGCTCTAAGTCGAAGCTTTTTGGTAGTAACCAAAAACGAAACAGAAGCGTACGGAACGACGAGGGTGATTAGCTCAGTTGGCTAGAGCATCTCGTTTACACCGAGAGGGTCGGGGGTTCGAGTCCCTCATCACCCACCAAAATAAAAAGACCAGGAATGCCTGGTCTTTTTATTTTGCTAGGCGACAAGGGGCTCGAACGGGAGTGCCGGGCGGCACTCCCCGGGCCCTTGCCCCAGAAAGGCGGAACGCCTTTGGGGTCGGTGCGAAGCGCCGAGGCGAGTCCCTCATGGTTTGAGATATGACTTGAACGAACTACTGCAGTTGCGAAGTTGCGGGCCAGCCGAAGGTAGGTCGAACCCCTCATCACCCCACTCATGTTATTCCAGCGGATGCGTCAGCCGCCAGCTAAGCGGTGGCGCAGTGATAGCCCGAGAAAGCGACAGGTTTACCTTCGTTGCTGTTGCATTGTCAGTAAGGCGTATCGTGCCAACTTTCTTGCGGTATGCAATTGGGGGCTTGGCAGCATCGAGCGTTATCGTCGTGCCGACGTCGGCGCCTCGCCAGCCAAAAATATTGAGGTCTGAGGCGGCAATCAGTTTGGCAGGTTCTGTCCATGCGACGTCGTATGAGCCAACAGTTTGCCCTTGGTGGACTACCGTGCGTACGACAAATTCGTCGCGGACACTCTTTAGGAGCTGTACGGCAGATGCTTTGGCACTGTAAAGATCCTTTGCTCCCATAACGGCACCAATGATGGTAACAGGGTGGTCGGTCGCAGCAATGTAGCGGGAAGCAAAGAGATAAACACCTGGATCTTCGTCGTTATTTCCTGTCTTAATCCCCACAATGCCCTCACGGCCGAGAAGATTGTTTGTATTGTAGATAACGCCAACTTGCGGAATGGTAGCGGTCTTTTGGCCAACGATTGTTGCCAAGACTGGCTCGTCCATGACTAATTCCCCTAAACGCACGAGATCGTCGGCAGTACTGACCGTCGTTGGGTCTAGGCCGCTGGCATCTTTGCCCACATGGGTGTTAGGTAGTCCTTTGCTGGCGACAAACTGGTTGGCGTAAGCGGCATAGTCTTGCAGAGTGCCAAATGACCATACTGCTAGCGTATCGGCGATGTTGTTGGCCGACCGCAGTAAAAGTGCTTCAAGAGCCTGGCGCTGTGTGAGCTTTTGACCCACTCGTACCGGCAAAACCGAACCGTGGTTTGCTACATAATTACGGTAGTTGGCAACGTCTCGCTCGGTGATGGTTATTGTCGGTCCATTTTCGTTTGGACCAAGCGGATGTTTTGACAGGACGCAGAGGGCGGTAATCAGCTTGGTGACGCTGGCGGTGGGCAGAGGGGTGGCTGTATTGTGTTCTGCGAGAACGCCGAAGTTCTCGGCCCCGATGGCCGCTTGGCCAGTCGTTGGCCAGGTGATAGTCGGTTTCTGACCTTGCAGCGAGGGCGAGTTAGTGTGCATCGTGCCGGCTAAGGCATGGCGCGGTACAACGACCGATGACCAGGTTAGGTAGCCGCCGAATAGTAAGGCAACCATCAAGCTAGCCCACCTGCCGGCGTGCCGCTTCGGTGATGAGCTGGTCGTAGGTTGCGAGTGAGGCGCTGGTCGATAATTCATATACCTATAATACAGTAGGTCATGGCGCTACCATCGGCAATTGCTGTATACTTACAAGGTATAAAGGAGATTATTATGTTCTGGATTATCGGTATTGCAGTAGTTGTCATCATCGCCTTTGTAGGTATAGCTATGTACAACGGCTTGGTACGCCTTAATGTACGCGCAGAAGAAGCCTGGAGCGATATAACCGTACAGCTCAAACGACGCTACGACCTTATCCCCAATCTTATTAACACCGTAAAAGGCTACGCATCTCACGAAAAGACTGTCTTCGAAGATGTCACCAAAGCCCGCGCAAATGCGCTCAGTGCCGAAACTGTACACGACCAAGCGGCCGCCGAAAATCAGTTTCAACAAACGCTCAAAAGCTTGTTTGCCGTCGCCGAGGCTTATCCGGACCTGAAGGCTAACGAAAACTTCCGTGCTCTGCAAGATGAGTTGGTAGACACCGAAGACAAAATTCAGGCTGCCCGCCGCTTCTATAACGCGGTTGTCCGCGACTTTAACACCAAGCGACAGGTATTTCCTACTAATATTTTTGCCAATATGATGGGCTTTAACAAAGATAAAGAATTCTTTGAGCTCGACGAAGCGCAGACCGCCGACGTACAAAATCCTGTCGAAGTTAAATTTTAGTTTTAAGAAAGTCCTACCCTCATGTACGGAGAAATAGCTGCCAACAAGCGTAAAACCTGGCTCATTATGTTCGTGTTTATTGCCATCATTGGCTTGCTCGGATGGTTAGTTAGTAATATCTATGGGTCGCCTAGCTTTTTGTACCTGGCCTTTTTGATCGGCGGCATATATGCGATTATCCAATATTTTGCTGCCGGCAAATTGGCACTGAGCATGAATAACGCCCGCCAAGTTACCAAGCAAGACCAGCCACGGCTATACCGAACCGTCGAAAACCTGACCATTGCTAGCGGTTTACCAATGCCCAAAGTCTATGTCATTGACGACCCCGCCCCCAATGCATTTGCGACTGGCCGCGACCCAGACCACGCCATCGTCTGCGCTACCACGGGTTTGCTAGATATGATGAGCGACACTGAGCTCGAAGGGGTCATCGCCCACGAATTGGGGCATGTTCAGAATTACGACATTCGTGTCATGATGATAGTTTTCGGACTGGTGAGTGCTATAGGCCTCATTGCGGATATTATTTTGCATATGTTTTGGTGGGGAGGTAACAACCGCGACCGACAGGTAAACCCGGTTATTTTAGTGCTAGGGATTGCTGCCGCTATTCTGGCGCCGCTGGCTGCTTCACTCGTGCAGTTGGCCGTCTCTCGGCGCCGTGAGTATTTGGCGGATAGCACGGGAGCACTAACTACTCGATATCCAGAAGGCCTTGCCAGTGCCCTCGAAAAAATCCGTGATCATGGCTCGGTGATGCGCAAGCAAAACACCGCTACCGCACATTTGTTTTTTGCTAACCCACTCAAGGGCGGCGGCCTCAGTAATTTGTTTAGCACCCATCCTCCGCTCGACGAACGCATCGCTCGTCTGCGCGGTATGGAGACAAAAGTTTAGACAGAAAGTGTCGTAGCATGGCCAAACAAACACGCGCAAAACGAAAGACTCAGGCAAAGACCAAGGCTTCAAAGCCGGCTCCTGATAAGCCGCGCCAGCAGCCAGCAGAGCAAGTTACCAAAGAACCAGAAGAACGCAAGCTTTCCGCTAGCTGGACTATTGCGCGTACGGCACTTCGCACTCTCAAAAACAATCGCCAACTGTTTGGCAGTATTTTACTGGTGTACGCCATCTTGGACTTATTGCTGGTGCACAGTGTGGCGGCGTTTAATGTCGGGGCGATTAAAAATACGCTGGGTGCTGCCCTTACGCAAGGTTCAGGGGAGGTAGTCGGCGGTGTGACGATATATTCCTCGCTTCTTTCCTCATTAACAACAGGTGACGGCAGCGGCAGCTCGGGCACATTCCAGTTTTTCGTCGTGCTGATCATGAGCTTGGTAATTATATATGCCCTGCGGCATTCGACATCCACAAAACCGGCAGAGCATAAAACGTCAGTTAAGGAAATGTTCTACCGTAGTACTGGCCAGCTCATTCCATTTTTGCTGGTGCTCTTGCTACTAGCTGTGCAGTTGCTGCCGTTTTTGTTGGGATTTCAACTGTATTCGATCATAGCCGTGTCAGGCATACTTACTACTAACTTCGAAATTTTGATACTTTTCTTGATCATGATTGGCTTGGGTCTTTTATCTTTGTACTGGGTAACGCGTTCGTTAGTTGCCCTGTATATCGTGACGCTACCGGGCGTGCAGCCACTGGAAGCTTACCGAAGTGCCAAAACGCTCGTCAGCGGGCGGCGGCTGGCCATCATCCGTAAAATGCTTTTCTTGCCAGTTGCGATGTTTATCGCAGCGGCCATCATCATGGTGCCAGTTATTCTTATATGGGCGCCACTGGCCCAATGGTTATTCTTTGGCCTGGCTCTGGCGGGCCTCATTGTCGTGCACGCCTATTTTTATTCGATGTATCGGGAGCTACTCGGTGAGTAAAGCTGCCGTCGATCGTGCCAAGGAGCTGCGAGATTTACTAGCCGAATATAGCTATGCCTATCACGTTAACGACGAACCGATTGTCAGCGATGCGGTATACGACAGCTTGTTTGCTGAGCTCAAAAAAATCGAAGCCGAACATCCAGAGCTTATCACACCAGATAGCCCAACACAGCGTGTTGGCAGTGCACTCAAACAAGGCTTCCAAAAAGTCCAGCATCAGTCTCGGATGCTGAGTCTCAATGATGTCTTTGATCGAGACGAAGTCGAGGCTTGGGTCAAGCGTATGGAAAAACTCCTGCCCGGCGCGACACATGAGTTTTTCGCTGACATCAAAATGGACGGGTTAGCGTGCTCGTTGATATATCAAGATGGCTTGTTTGTACAAGCGGTAACCCGTGGCGATAGCTATGTCGGCGAAGACGTCACCAACAATGTCCGGACTATTGCCAATGTCCCGCTCCGTTTGCGTTCAGCTAAGGGATATGAGCAGTTTTTGCGCGGCCGCACCGAAATACGCGGCGAGATTATCATGCTCAAAGCAGATTTTGATAAACTCAACCAGCAACAAGTGCAAGAAGGCAAACCTAAGTTTGCTAATCCCCGAAACCTGGCTGCTGGCACTATTCGCCAGCTTGATCCTCAACTGGTGGCAGCTCGGCCACTATCGTTCCGCGGGTATGACATATTGCGAGAAGATCCGTCAGAGGTAGCAACCCACATGTTTGCCTACCAGGCAATCTCGGCTCTGGGCTTAGCGCGCAACCAACAAGCCAGAGTTTTTACCGACATTAGTGCGGTCATGGATTTTGTCGATGAGTGGGATAGTAAGCGCCACGATTTGCCATTTAACACCGATGGACTGGTAATTAAAGTGAACGACCGCGCGCAGTATGCAGAACTCGGTATCGTCGGCAAACAGCCGCGTGGGGCCGTTGCATACAAGTACGCCGCCGAACAAGCCACCACGGTCGTCAAAGATATATTTGTATCAATCGGCCGCACGGGTGTAGCAACGCCAGTAGCTTTACTGGAGCCGGTGGTGGTAGCGGGCAGTACCGTCCAGATGGCCACTCTGCACAACGAAGGCGAAGTGCATCGCAAAGATATTCGGGTGGGCGATACGGTAGTGTTGCATAAAGCGGGCGATGTCATCCCTGAAGTCGTCGAACCTATTACCAAATTGCGATCAGGCAAAGAACAAGTATTTACTATGCCCCAAGAATGCCCAGAGTGTGGCACGACGCTCGTAAAGCTCAAGGCCGAGGATGCCGCCTGGCGCTGCCCGAACGATGCCTGTCCGTCACGCGTCTGGAAGCGAATCGAACACTTTGCCAGCAAGGGAGCGCTTGATATAGATGGTATGGGTGAAAAGAATGTCATTGCTCTCATCGATGGTGGGCTCATAACCGACCCGGCAGATATGTACACGCTGACACAAAATCAAGTAATCAAGCTCGATCGATTTGCCGAGATTTCATCGCAAAAGCTCGTCGCTGCGATTCAGGCCAAAAAAACGCCGCTGCTTTCTCGATTTATCTATGGGCTCGGCATCCGCCACGTGGGCACCCAGACGGCCATTGACCTGGCCAATCATTTCCGTTCGCTGGAGACTCTCCAGCAGGCAACCATAGAAGAACTCAACGAAATCGAAGGCATTGGCGTCATCGTTGCCGAGGCCGTTGCTGAGTGGTTCGCCGAGCCAACCAACCAAGCGTTGCTGGATAAATTCAAGCAGCTGGGCGTATGGCCCGAACCTGTCAAACAAACTGGCGGCAAACTCCAAAACCTCAAAATTGTTATTACTGGTTCGCTTGAGACCATGAGCCGCGACGAAGCGGCGGAGAAAATCCGCGCCCTCGGCGGTACATTCCAGAGTAGCCTCGGCAAAGACACGACCTATCTCGTGGTCGGCCAAAATGTCGGCGCCAGCAAGCTTGCCAAAGCCGAAAAGTACGGCACCAAACGCCTAACCGAACAAGAACTCCAGGAGTTACTGAATGGATAAGCAGCTTATTGAAGAAACCGCAGAATTTGTGAAACAAAAAATGCTTGGCGAGGGAAGCGGCCATGATTGGTGGCACGTGTACCGTGTTTGGCAGACGGCAAAGCATATTGCAGACAACGAACCAGAAGCTGACACGACAATTGTAGAGCTAGGCGCATTACTACATGATATTGCCGATTGGAAGTTTGCTGATGGCGACCTAGAGGCAGGCCCTAAGGCCGCACGAAAATGGCTGAAGCAACAAAGTGCAGACGAACAGCTCATCCTCCACATTGAAGACATTATTCGTGATACCTCTTTTAAGGGTGCAAAGGTAGCATTGCAGTTGAAAACACTAGAATCAAAAATCATCTTTGACGCAGATAAGCTCGATGCTATTGGAGCAATCGGTATTGCACGTACATTCGCTTATGGCGGCAATAAGAATCGCGAAATATATAACCCTGAAGAAAAGCCGGTACTGCACGAATCTTTCGAAGAGTATAAGAACAAGGGCGAGACACATACCATCAATCATTTTTATGAAAAATTACTTTTACTGAAAGATCTGATGCAAACCGAAAGTGGCAAGGCACTAGCACAACACCGGCATCGCTATATGGAATCATTTCTTGAAGAGTTTTATTCGGAGTGGGAAGGTAAATACTAAATGCAGAATGTGGTTTATGTAACCGGCAACGACCATAAGGCGGCATATTTTGCCAAATTGATGGAGCTGCCCATTGACCATCAAAAGATTGAACTGGATGAGTTACAATCGCTAAACCTGCACGAAATCGTCGAACATAAAGTTCGCCAAGCGTACGATATCGTCAAACAACCCGTTATTGTCGAAGACGTGAGTCTGGAATATGCAGCACTAGGCGGACTACCCGGTCCGTTTATTAAGTTCTTTTTAGATGCCAGTGGCGCCGAAGCCTGTTGCCGCATGCTGGATGGTTTTAAGGACAAAAGTGCTACTACATCCGCTGCACGTTCGGCTACTACGACGGTACGCGGCTAGAGTTGTTCGATAGCGCTATGCCGGGTCGTATCAGTGACACACCACGTGGCGCAAACGGCTACGGATTTGATTCGTTTTTTATTATGGACGGCACCGAACAGACTCGGGCAGAGCTATCGCCAGAAGAAAACGAACGAACATATCGCCAGCACATGAAACCATTCCAGCAAGTACACGATTTCTTGCAAAGCCTAGCGTAAGCGGTATATTGACAAACCGTAAAAATCAATTATGCTTAAGGTAATCGTGCGCATCAGCGGCGCTTGCAAACAAAAACTTTCCAAAACAAAAGTAGCACCCGCCGCAGGGTGGGCGCGCACGAAATAAGAAACCGGCCAATATGGTCGGTTTGTTATTTATCAGCCCATTACTCTCGACAAACGTATATACGTGTGCGCCACATACGGCCCCTATAAGTATGTTTGTTATACTGAAGACAAGAGGAAAACAAATATGATTAAGTACTACTACAAAAGCTTGCGCACCGACGCCATGAAAGAACTCGATGATTACAAACGCGGCGCATGGGTCTACGTTGAGGCGCCAGCCGAAAAAGAACTCGAGCTTTTGTCGCGCAAATTCGATCTGGATCTAGGCATTTTGCAAGACGCCCTCGACGAAAACGAAATGCCTCGCCTCGAAAAAGAGGGCGAAGTCAGCTATATCTTTGTGCGGTTTGCCTTTATGAACGAAGAGCGCGAGCTGGTGACCATGCCGCTGCTATTTGTCTTTGGCAAGGAACTGCTGATGACCATCTCATTAGTACGTTTGCCGCCGCTGGCGGCCTTTATGCAGGGCAAGGTGAGCTTTGCCACCACCCAACGCGCAAAGCTACTACTGCAGATTCTTAACCTTATTTCTGACCACTACGATAACTTTATTGCCACTACCAGCAAGCAAATCAAGCTCATTCGCGCCCATTTGCGCGGGCACGCCATAAGCAACCGCGATTTTATCGATTTTGTGACAATAGAGGATGAGCTTAACGAATTTTTGTCGGCGCTGATTCCCACCAACGCCACGCTGCGCCGCTTACTATTGGGCCGCTACGTGCCGTTATTCGAAGAAGACCAAGATATCGTCGAAGACTTACTGCTCAATAACGAACAGTCGATTGAGTCGTGCAATAGTAACCTCAAATCCGTTGCCAACATTCGCGAAGCGTACAGCGCCATTAGCGCCAACAACCTGAATCGCACCATTAAGATCCTGACTATCGCCACCGTGATGATTGCCATTCCTAACTTGTTCTTTAGTATGTACGGGATGAATATAGACCTGCCGTTCCAAGACCATGCCTGGGCTTATCCGGCACTGATAGCCTTTAGTGTGGCATTGCTGGTGTTTACGATTGTCTTTGCTCGCCGCAAAAAGATAATCTAATTTTTGTGAATAGTTGCCGTTCTGGTAAAATAACCCTGGTAATCATGGGGATATAGCTCAGTTGATTAGAGCGCTGCCCTGGCAGGGCAGAGGTCCAGGGTTTGAGTCCCTGTATCTCCACCAAACAAAGAGTCGGTCTAAAGACCGGCTTTTTGTTTGGCACAGGGACGAAAACCCGTCCCGCGTAGCGGGGGTTTGGCGGAGCGAGGACGCGCACAGAAGCTTGCTTCGAGCACGCCGCAGCGGAGAAGGCTACGCCGATGTCCCTGTATCTCCACCAAACAAAGAGTCGGTCTAAAGACCGGCTTTTTGTTTGGCACAGGGACGAAAACCCGTCCCGCGTAGCGGGGGTTTGGCGGAGCGAGGACGCGCACAGAAGCTTGCTTCGAGCACGCCGCAGCGGAGAAGGCTACGCCGATGTCCCTGTATCTCCACCAAACAAAGAGTCGGTCTAAAGACCGGCTTTTTGTTTGGCACAGGGACGAAAACCCGTCCCGCGTAGCGGGGGTTTGGCGGAGCGAGGACGCGCACAGAAGCTTGCTTCGAGCACGCCGCAGCGGAGAAGGCTACGCCGCTGTCCCTGTATCTCCACTACTTTCAGATCTACGGTGCTACAATTACTGTATCGCTTAATACTTACATAGGAGGTCATATGGGATTAGTAATTTTTCTGGCAGTTGTTGTAGCACTCTTTGTCCTTAGCGGCATTAAGGTCGTAAACCAATACGAGCGCGGCGTGGTACTGACACTCGGTAAATTTACGGGTATTCGTGAGCCGGGGCTACGTATTGTGGTGCCTATTTTTCAAACCATCCGCAAAGTCGACATTCGTTCTACACCTATCGATATCCCGAAGCAAGAGGTCATCACGCGCGATAACGTGACGGTCGGCGTCGAGGCAGTAGTATATTTCCATGTTGTTGATGCCAAGAAAGCAGTACTGGAGACCGTTAACTATACCTACGCCACCAGCCAGTTTGCGCAAGCCGCGTTGCGTGACGTAGCCGGTAATGCCGAGTTAGATGAACTACTCAGCCAGCGCGAAAAAATGAGCGTCCAGATTAAAGAAATCGTCGACTCCGAAACCATCAAATGGGGTATAGATGTCGAGAACGTAAAACTCCAAAACATCGAGCTGCCACAAGACATGAAACGTGCCATGGCCAAACAAGCCGAAGCCGAACGCGAAAAGCGCGCCAAGATTATCGCCGCCGAAGGTGAAGCGCTGAGCGCCCAAAAACTTGGTGAAGCGGCAGATGTTATTGCTGCCCACCCGATTGCCCTGCAACTCCGTAATTTGCAGGTGCTCAACGAAATTGCCGTCGAAAAGAACAGCACGATCGTGTTCCCGAGCCAGTTCCTCGACACCGTCAAAAGTGTCAAAGAATTCGTCGCCAAAGAACGCTAAGCTTACTAGTTTAAAACTTACGATGACACCGCCAAGCTGCTATGAGGCCATCTCTCTAAAATTATTGCCGCGGGGATCATCGAGCTTAATGCCACTGACTACTTCCCAGTCACAGCGGGCGTTGGTGTCGTAGGTGAGCTGATTGTGTATCATTGCACGGATCAGACTACTGCGTTCCGCCGCGCGTGTATGTGAGGGCGGGTGATCTACGAGCCATTCGGCTTCTGTCGGGTCATATCCCGGAAAAGCCATGGCATCACGCTTCCTAAAGCCTATACCGAGTTTTTTATTGTCGGCATCTTCCATGGGCATGTTGTCCCACATTTTGTCGGCAGTCGCTAGTTTAGAAAGTAGGTTATCTTTATTGCGGAGTTTGTCATGGGCTTGGTTGAGCCATTGCCGCCGCGCTATCCATTCGGTGCGATCCTGAAGAAGTGTTGGGTCTCTCCTGAAATCATCTATCGCCCGTCCCCATTCTTCAAGAACTATCAGTTCCTCTTTGGGAACATTTACTTCTTCGGACATCAGGCGACAAGCCTCGGCAAGTTCTTCATGGATGTCTATCGGATGAACATGTTTGTTGTTGCGTAGCGTAATGAGTGCTTCGTTGCCTTTGTGTGCTACCTGCATGGCCGTACCTAACATGTTCATTGGCAAATGATCTACCGAAACATGGTGTGTTCCGGTTTCTACCAGACGCAAAACAAGACTAGTGCTACCGAGTTTAAGCCAGGTTGACCATGGCGATATATTGGCATCGCCAGATGTAATGTGCAGACGTGCCAAATCCACTGCGCCTGTGTGTTCTTCGTCTCGTAGATTCAATAGTGGTTTGCGTGTCGTTGTAGAGGCGGAGGTTTCTTCTTCAATGTCGAGTAGTTTTTGTGCCGGCAGCATACGGAGCGGATCTTCTTTGTTCGGACGCCAATAGCCAGCACCGACCAGCAGTGCTCGGCTCGCCAGATGTGCCATGACGAAGTTGCGCGTGTGGGTATTAAAAAAGTCCGTACGCTCTATTAGGTAGTTTTCGTGGTAACCCCAGGACACTATATGCTTTTTGTCATTCAGACCATTAGCCGGGTCGGTATAAAAAAAGTCTGTTGCGACCCGCTTATGTAAACTGGCCTTTTCGATAAGTGGCCGCTCTATCACGTACTTTCTGAGCGCATGGAGCATAAATTTTTCGCCGGCAATTTCGGCATGTACAGCCTCTGCGATGGTCCCACATTCGGGTGTTGCATACTCTGGTAGTTCATGAAAATCTACGTAAAACCGCGCTCCATTTGTCGTGAACTGTTTGTGTATATCAACGTTGTCAGGCACCGAAATAAAATCATCCTTCGATAACAGATCTGGTTTTTCAGTGTCATAGCGCTTAATCACTGGATTGTATTCTGTCTCGGTGCCTATGATCCGTGGCAGAGATTCTGACGAGCTGCTCATACAGGTCTTCCTTATGCGTTCATTTTATACCACCCAGCCACGATATTGAAAAATGAGCCCTTTACCGGTAGAATAACTAGGTCTTAGTCTTGTTCTATTACAAAATTACAATCCAAGGAGCAGAGCGACTGAATGTAATTTTGAGAGGACGACCGTAGTGCCTAGTTGAAGCTTTTGCGGCAAGCAAAACGAGACAGGGAGCGTACGGAAGGACGAGGCTCTTTAGCTCAGTTGGTAGAGCAGAGGCCTGATGCCAGTCAAGCGAATGCTTGACCAAGTAGCGAAATGATATAATTCAAATCATTTCGCGTTAGAGCCGGAGGCGATGAAGGGCAGACATCCAGTATTTAACAAACCGTTCACCATGATTCACCACGATATTCGTGGCTCTTTAGCTCAGTTGGTAGAGCAGAGGCCTGAAGAGCCTTGTGTCCCCAGTTCGAGTCTGGGAGGAGCCACCAAGAAAAATACCCCAGCATTGCTTGGGGTATTTTTCTTGTCGTCCCCTCTCAGCCACGAACTGGATGCGAGAGCGAAGCGAACCACCAGTTCGGCGTAGCGAGGACGCGCACAGGAATTACATTCCGAGCACGTCGCAGCGGAGAAGGCCGAAGGCCGCTGTCTGGGAGGAGCCACGCGCAGGTGCTTGCACCGAGCATGATGCAGTGCGCGAGCGAAGCGAGGCCTGGGAGGAGCCCCCAAAAATCGATAATTAAAAACAGCGCAGGATTTTTGTCCTGCGCTGTGTTGCCGCTACTTGGCTGGTTTTTTCTCTTTAAGTAGCTTTACCCAGAGTTCTTGGTCTTGTACTTCTTCATGTAGGAACTCTGGAGTCACGCGTTTGTCGCGCTTAAACAAGCTTAGTATAGCTTCCACTTGTTTTTACCTCCTTGTGGCCTCTCAAAGGCACCAAACTACCTTACCGCATCCAGAATATATGTCAAGCTAACGCAGCTTGGATATGGCCCGTGGATAGCTTGTATAGCCTTTTTAACCCCTGCTAACCGCGGCGATAATGTGACATGAGTGAAAGAGACTATTTTTTCGTAAAAATTTATCAAACTGAGCGGTGGCGTATACTGCCTACATGACAGAAAGTATCTCCGGCAGCAAGATAATTTTAGTTCATGCGAACAAAATATTGGCATTTTTGCGTGATGACAAACCAGACATACCTTTTCCGAACAAATGGGACTTGCCAGGTGGCGGCATCGAGCAAGGCGAAGATCTACTGCAATGTGCCTACCGCGAGCTACAAGAAGAGTTTGGGTTAGATAATGTTAAACTCTCCATCTTAGATGTTGTTCCCAGCGAAATATTCCCCGACAAAATAATGGGCCGTGTATTTGGCAAGCTCAGCGACCACGATGTCGAATCTATCCGATTTGGCTCAGAAGGTCAGAAGTATGGTTTTTTCACCGTCAAACAGTTAAATGACTTAGATTTTGTTCCGCATCTGCGTGATTACATTATCCATAATCAAAAAAGATTGCTAAACAGCCACTAGATTAATATAGGCGCGGCAAATTTTTTCCCCTGTGTTGTTCCATACTTGAATAAGTCGTTAATCGCTCCCATCCTACTCAGTTGAGCCTTTGTTTTTTCATAGAAGTTTGGTACAATTTTTCAGTACTCAAAACAGGGGCGAGTATAAATACAAGCTTCTGGAAATACGCGGGTCTAGCTCAGTTGTTTAGAGCGCGTCCTTGCCAAGGACGAGGCCAGGGGTTAGAGTCCCCTGACCCGCACCAATGAAAAAGTCGAGCCATGTGCTCGGCTTTTTCATTGCTATGAGATTAGGGACTCTAACGGGAGTGCCAGTGGCACTCCCCGAACCTTGCCCTGCGACCAAGAGAGCAGGGTTGCCATGGCCAGCGCAATTTGCGCTCGGCGGCAAGGAGAGTCCCCTGACCCGCACCACGAAAATGCCCGACCAAAGTGTCGGGTTTTTTCGTGGTTTTGGCCCAGAGACTCTCGCCGCTGCCTAAAGGCCAGGGTGAGAACTGCCGGTGGCAGTTTGCAAGGGAGACCACTCTTGCGAACTTGTACGCAAAGATGTGGCGACGGGCTCGCCGAAGGTGAGTAGAAGTCCCCTGACCCGCACCAAAATAAGGACCAGTCGTAAGACTGGTTTTTATTTTGGTCCTGGGCTGTTGTGGTTCAGTCCGGTGGCCGAGTTAACGGCGGTGTTCCCAGACATCTACTATAGGATGCGTAGCTGAAAGGAAATCAATGCTGCGTGCGCCAATATATGTTACTGTATCGGGATTCTTAGGCGCTTGAGGCTCATGCGTATCGTTTGCAATTTTATCGGTCGCATCTTGTACGGTCTTAAGGGCTCGTTTGCGAATTTTCTCAGCGATTTGTCCATCGCTCAGGCCACTTGCAATCCACTCCCTATAATCTTTGAGACGTGAGGTTAAACGTTTTAAGTTCACATCTTGGAAATTTTGCTCAATAGCTACAAGAATTCTTTCGTCATATGTGTGTCGTGAAGCACTATAGTTTCCAGCCTTAAGCTGAGTAGGGATATTGCCCTGCGGGGTAACGATAATAATGTCATATGCCCGTTCTGCTTTTGGCTTACCAATGCGGCGAGGATTGTCATAGCCTAGCGGCGCTGCCACGGCAAACGAGTCGGCAATACGCCCATCATTCAGGAGCGTAAAGTTCATGTCGAGCAACCAAAGTAGCTCATGTAGATGTCCCTTTAGTGTTGAATCGGAGATTACCTTCTGACCTTCTGCAAGGGCAGGGTTCACGATATAGTCTTCTATGGATTCCACCAAGTTTTTGAAACCATTTTCGAGATGTGATTGGCGATAGTGAAGATCTTTTATAGTGTCACCGCTATGTATTTGAGATTGGTAAAAGATATTGCTATCAAACTGCTTTGAAGAATAAATGGAAGTCTCAAAAATTTGGTCTGTTAGGCCTAACTCTTCCGCGCTAGCGTGTCCGTTGCCCATTACCCAAAGGCGTGCCAGCGATAATCCGGCGAGGGTCTGATGCACGGTAGTAGAACTTGAATGGTAGCTTTCACTGATCTCAGCCATTGATCCCGAAAATTCTGTACTGCTAGCATTTACGAGTACCGAAACTCGTAAGGCATCGGCAAAATAGTTACCGGCTCGAAAAAAGCAGTCTTGAGCAATAATCATGTCGTTTAAAATTTCCGAATCAACCATGTTTGCCCTTTCGACTGCCGGCAGGTAAAAATCATTTGTCCCCATAGCTGGTAGCTGCGTGGGGTCGGGCAGGTGCGGAGCAATCAGCTTCTGGCCCACAGTACCCATAAGTCCAGCTTGGCTAAGAGAATAGGCAATAGTATGTTCGGCGGCATCTAAGTCTTCGGCGCTACCTAAGCGAGCGGTGTAGTCTTCGCGTAGCGGGTCGAGCGAGAAATACCAATCTTTCATTTCTTCGCGCGAGGCAGAGCCATTGAAAATTTTATCTTCGATGTCATATCTGCGCGCAGCTGCCACGATTTCGGCATCAGAATGTTGAGCCATATGAATTAATTATACCACTAATGCTTTGTAAAGTCAATACTCACCTCTGTAAATAGGTTTTGCATAGCCCTGAAGTATTGTTATACTTTCGTGAATTGTGCTGCACCAATGAAAGAGTCGAGCCATGTGCTCGGCTTTTTCATTGCTATGAGATTAGGGACTCTAACGGGAGTGCCAGTGGCACTCCCCGAACCTTGCCCTGCGACCAAGAGAGCAGGGTTGCCATGGCCAGCGCAATTTGCGCTCGGCGGCAAGGAGAGTCCCCTGATGAGATTCTCGCTCCTGCCAAAAGAGGCCAGGGTGAGAACTGCCGGTGGTAGTTCGCAAGGGAGAACACTCTTACGAACTTGTTCGTATAGATGTGGCGACGGGCTCGCCGAAGGTGAGTAGAAGTCCCCTGACCCGCACCAATTTAGTGCATTTGTCAAATACGCCTCTGGGCGTATTTTTGTATATTGAGCTCTGATATAATCAGTCTATGAAGATATCAATTGATGTGCTTCGGCATAAAGTGGTAGAAACACTTGCAAAGAACTTTACTTCTAAAGAATCAGAACGCATAGCCGAATACCTATTGTGGGCAGAGATGTCAGGCATTAAGACGCAGGGTTTGCTTAAGATGACAGGTACTGAGCCTTTGCAGGATATTAAGCCGCAGCACGACATCAAAATTGAGCGAGACACAAAATTATCACAACTTATTAATGCTGGTGCATACCCTGCACCCCTTGTCAGTCAGCAAGCCACGGATGCTCTAATTGAGAAAGCTAAAGAACACGGCTTTGCTATAGTATCTGTACACAATACATTCTCTAGTAATGGCGCACAGGCATATTATGCTGAGTGTATTGCAAAAGCAGATTTAATCGGGATAGTAATGGCTCGTTCTCCTGGATCAACAGCGCCATTTGACAGTATTGACCCTCTATTCGGAACTAATCCTATTGGTTTTTCATTCCCTACATTGAATGATCCTTTAGTCTTCGATATGGCAACATCTGCAATGACTTTCTATGGACTCGTACTTGCAAAGTCAAAGGGTGAAAAAATACCTGAAAATGTAGCAATTGATGAAAGAGGTATTCCGACTACCGATCCAGCTGAAGCAATGAGTGGTGCTATTTTGCCATTTGATCGTGGATATAAAGGCTCGGGATTGGGTATGATGGTAGAAATGCTGGCTGGACCACTCGCTTCTTCGGCGTACTGTGACTATCAAACTCAAGACAAAGAATGGGGTAGTACTTTCATTGCGATTGACCCAGAGTTGTTGGTGGATATCGATAAGTTCAAATCAAATGCTTCGGACTTGATTAATATTGTAAAAAAATCTCGTAAAAAAGCTAACGTAGATAATATTCGGTTGCCGGGCGAAAGGGCGGCGGTAGCATACAAGACCTCGCTTGAAAGTGGGTTCGTGGAAGTCGAGGACTCCGTTATGAAGCAGCTGGGCTATTCCGACTAATAGATAATAATCGCACTATCCGCATCCTTAGTATTCATTTTCGGGACCGTACCTAAAGCACCATCAATTATTGCCTCAAAAAGTTTAAGTAGATTCTGTTCTGTTGCACCAATTTCAATGAAACATGAAAATACCCCGAACAGGGGTATTTTTGTTATATTAGGGCAATGGCAAGATATGGTTTGGCTACAATTTTTGAAGAATCATCCTGTAGGGCATGAATTCACGGCTGATAATTTACCGCTTCATATTTCTATCGTTGATTCGTTCGAGATAGGGCTCGAAGCTGATGAGTTAGCCCTGAAACTGGCAAGGCTGCTAGCGGACCAAAAGTCGTTTAAAGTGAAGGCGCTGGCAGATGAAATGTACGGGCCCGAAAAAGACATTCTTGTAACTACGCTGGAGCTGACGCCCGAGCTTAAAAAACTTCATGATGCCATAGTCGGCTTTTTAAAGTCAGAATCAGGCATGCTCCGTTACCCGCATTTCAACGGCGATCACTTTTCGCCTCATGTATCAGTATATGGCGACAAAAGAGTCAATGCTGGCGATGATATATCCATAGAGGATGTTTCTTTATCGGCAAAGGTAAGTGATGCCGACGACGCAAACCGTCGGATATTAGCAAACTTCATTTTTCAGTGATCTAGACGCTAGCAGTTCTCGGTACCGTTACACTTTCACGAATAATGCTGCACCAAACTGCTAATTTTTACCGAATGTCGTAGCCGTATTGGCTACTCAGGGGCTGTAGGTCTGGTGCGCCAAAATCTGCCACGAATAATTCAAACTGGTGTGCTTTGTCTTCGCCAAACTTAGAGCGCATGTAGTCGGTGTAGTAACCGACCGAGTTGAAGGTGGGCGGATTCGTCTTGGAGTGGAACTTATCGGCATACATAACAATTTTTTCCTCGATAGTTTCGGCAATGTAGTCGCGTATCGGCAAGGGCAGTGCCTGCTTCTGCACGTCTTCTTTAGTTATCCCCACACCGGTATGCAATAGTGCAAAGCGGCAGAGCTCTTCGTCGAAACCCTCTTCTTTGAGGAGTTCGTACCCAAGCAGGCCATGTGTAATATAGTTTTTACCGTCTAGTACGCCGTTGCGATACAGTCGGTATACCCCAATATCGTGCAGAAGCGCACCGGCTTCTAGCAAATCACGGTCAGCGGCATGGTAGTTGTCTGCAACCTGTAACGCAATGCGTCGGACGATATCGCAGTGAGTCCATACATTATCTAATGACTCCTTGGTCGGGGCGTGCTTTTTGTGGAGGGCTTGTATGTCGTCGAGCGACGGTAAATTCATGAGGCCATTCTAGCACGACAGGTGATAATATAAGGATTATGACCGATGATTACTGGGCAAAACTACATGACATGTACAGCGACAAAGAGTGGGTAACCAAGCCCTCGCTGTTTGCCGAAACAGTCCAGGCTTACCTCCCAAAAACAGGTAGGTTACTAGAATTAGGTGCTGGTCTGGGCCAAGACAGCGCCTACTTTACCGAACTGGGCTATGACGTAACCGCGACTGATCTTAATATCGATCATCTGCAAACGCTTGGTGATGAGAAATTTACTGTAGAAGCTGTAGACCTTCGCAAGCCACTGCCGTATAGCGATTCGAGTTTCGATATCGTGTATGCCCACCTGTCGCTGCATTACTTTGACCAAAAAACGACCGAGCAAATCTTTTCGGAAATTGAACGCATATTAAAGCCCGGCGGATATTGGCGTTCTTTACTAACTCGACAGATGACCCTGAGTGTAATACCGGCAAACAGCTGGAAGATAATTATTTCGAAATCGATGGCACGGCCAAGCGCTATCTAGACGTAGCTGCCGCAAAACAGTTTGCTTATGCGTTTGATCCACTACTCGCCGACAACAACGGAGAGACATACAAAGACCGCGATAAGGGAGTTCATAACCTCATCCGTTATATCGGCACTAAGCATTAGGTAGAGCAGTTAGCATTTTGCCACTAGTACGCCCTTAAGCCACAAATTATAGCTTCCTCCTTGCTATAATTGGTTCATGCAGACGAAATCCGGCCAAACCCTGTTTCCTATCGGTATAGGCACGTGGAATATTGGTGGTACATTCAAGTATGACCCTAGCGGAAAATATAACGGCGCGGAACCTAACAGCGATAATGAAACTGCCGAGATAGAAGCTATACGCTACTCGATATCAAAAGGGCAGAACCATATAGATTGCGCCGAAATGTATGGTGCGTTTCATACTGATGAAGTTGTCGGTAAGGCGATTGCAGGATTGCAACGCGAAGACTTGTATATTGCAGACAAGCTCTGGAAAACCAGCGTGGGAAAAGGGCTAGTGCGGCCAACGGTCGAGCAGATGCTACAGAAATTGGGCACTGATTATCTTGATATGCTCTACATCCACGCGCCATGGTTCGATGCCCCTTGGCAAGAAGCTATCCCGCAAATAGACGAACTTATAGAAGAAGGAATTGTAAGGGAGTTTGGGGTCAGTAATTTTCGAGTCGAGAAGATGAATGAGGCTCAAGCACTTGCCAAGCATCCAATTACGGCAAACCAAATGAACTACAACGTCCTGTATAAAAACGAGGTGGATGATAATTTTCGGGAATATTGCCAGCATCATAACATTCAGATTATTGCGTATCAGCCCGTCAAACGACAGGAAGTATTAGAGAACAGCACAATCAAAACTATTGCCGAAGCACATCAGGCAACGCCAGCTCAAATTGCGCTCGCCTGGTTGCTTGCACACGATGCGCTGCCAATCCCTAAGGCAGTTAATACACAACACATCGACGAAAACATCGGTGCAATCGATATAGAGCTTTCAACCGAAGAACTCGAACGGCTTAACAGGCTCTAAGCTATTTGTCGTACAAGTATAGTTATACTTTGTTGAATTGCGCTTCGCCAAGATGACACCGAGAAAAGCTCTCTAGTACGGGAGCTTTTTGTTTATTGATCCGGCGCACTGTTTTACTCCAGAACCTGATGCTGCAAAATACGGCTAACAGGGTACTATAAGGAGATGCATGCAAAAACCTCTCACGTCATAGTTTATTCTCATGGCTTTGGCGTCCGCCAAACTGCTCGCGGCCTCTTTAGCGCAATTGCTAGTACAATGCCCGATGCGCAAAACATCATGTTTGACTACAACCCCATTAACGAAAAATCCAATACCCTCACCGTCAAACCGCTAAATGATCAGGCGCTAAAACTACGTAAGGTTATTAATACGGCCAGGGCCGAGTACCCGGATGCAATTATCGATCTGGTATGTCACTCTCAGGGTTGCGTGGTGGCGGGACTTGTGAAGCCGCGCGGCATCCGCAAAGTCCTCATGATTACGCCACCGGTCGATGTTAGCGAGGCGGCGATTGTGGAACGTTACCGTAGCCGCAAGGGGATTGATATCGACGTAACAATAAGGACGCGGTTGTCGCGCTCCGATGGCAGCACTACGGTCATCCACCCAGAATATTGGCAAAGTCTTGCGGGAATCGCCCCTATAAAGCTCTATAACAGGCTTGCACGGTTTACTGGACTGCGGATTATCAGTGCCCGACAAGACGAGGTGCTGAGAGATAACGACCTTATAGGAATCGATCCGGGAATATCGCTCGTCAAGCTTGAGGGCAACCATAATTTTGACGGCATCGAAGATCGTAATCGGCTGCTCTATATCCTAAAAAAGGAACTAGCGGTCGGCTAGGCTACCGAGTACTGCATCGATCGATGCAGTGGATGTGGTAGTACTTGGCAGTCTCCGCAACCTTGAACAGTTAGTTCAAAACTCTGGAAATTGCCAGGTGGAAGGGGGTTTGTTGTCTCGCGACAATAAACATTCCACCTGGGTGCAGCTCTCCGTTGCTGGCTAGCTGTCTTGGATCCAGATCTGATTACAGCGGAGAGATTCCGTAGAGACAGGTCGAGCGGTGGTCGTCGTAGTCGCCGAGCGTGACGTCGTCCGGTCTTCGAAGTCGTCGTCGCCGAACTGTCGTCGCGAGCGGCCTCGTGGATGATGGTGATGTTTGCCACATCTCGAGCATCTGGCTCGCCGATCTTGAACTCAGGGATACTCCTCAGGGTGTTCGTGCCAGACGCAGCTACACCGGCGTACCAGATGAATGCCGCCGCCTGAGTGGCGTACATCTCGCGGTTGTCGGTGGTCATGACTGCTCCTTGTTGAGCGTCGCCTGGCTCCCAACCGCACCCGCTCCCAGTGGGGCCATTCGCTAGGATCATGCCGATCTCGAGTCGGCTCTGCCGCCCATTCCCCGAGTAGATTCGCCACCACATGATCGACTTCTGCGGTGTTGCCTTGCTGATTTTGATACTAGCGAGTAGTCTCGGAGTCGTGAAAACATCGGCCGGCGTTACTCCTTGAGCGCTTCCTTAGGATTGACCAGGATGGTGCCTGCGCGGAATGAGGCATGGTGACTCCTTTGATAACAAGCACTGAGACTATTCATCCGCAATTAGTACATAAACTTTATGACCTCGTTACGGACTGAATCTGTCTCTACTTTTTAAACGTGCCTCAGAAGTCAGTAGCTCAACCGAAACATAGAAACTATAATATCTTTGCACAAATCTGTCAATATTTAGCTATCCAATACAGCTCTGTTCTGCCGGTTGTTACCGGCTTGATGGTAGCGGCGAAAGCTACAAAGACAGAGCTAAGCGCGTTATTGCTTACAGTTCGCTAACCTTGAGGAGGGATTTGATAGCTCGACGTTCGTCCATGGCGGCGTAGGCTTCGGCTGCGCCGTCGAGATCTGTCTGCAAGTCGAAGACCAGACCAGGATTAATTGAACCGTCGAGCACATCGGGCAGAAGCTCCTCTAGATAGTGCTTTTGGGCAGCAGAGCCACCCTGAACGCCGACATTTTTGCCAAACAATGTGGCGATGGGCAGTTCGACGCCATGTGGTACGCCAACGACACCAACCATAGCGCCAGGACGGGCGATGGCGATAGCTGTGTCCATGGACTGCCCGGTTCCGACACATTCCATGACTGCATCGACGCCGACGCCGTCCGTCAGCTGCATGACTTTATCGACGCCATCATCGCCGCGTTCTTCGACGATGTCGGTAGCGCCAAATTCTTTGGCGAGTTTTTGGCGGGATTCATGGCGGCTCATGGCAATGATGCGCTTGGCACCGAGCCGCTTGGCGGCAATGACTGCACATAATCCCACGGCACCGTCGCCCACGACCGCAACGGTATCGCCAGGCTTTACCCGCGCACTGACTGCGGCATGGTGGCCGGTACACATGACGTCACTGAGGGTGAGCAGGGATTTAAGCATATCTTCTGAATAATCAGCCTCTGGGACTGTTACGAGCGTGCCGTCGGCCAGCGGCACTCGCACGTATTCGCCCTGGCCGCCACCGGTGCTGTCGTTATAAAAACCGCCGTGTGGGCAGGCGCTGGTCATGCCTTTTTGGCACAGGCGCAGGTGTTATCAAAGATATTTAAATAACGAAATAACAAAGTCGCCTGGCTTAACTTTTGTTACGTCATCGCCAACTTCTTCGACTACACCGATAAATTCATGGCCGATTGATTTTCCTGGGTGCGGCGATTCGTCGCGGTAAAACCATAGGTCCGATCCGCACACACATGCTCGTACAATGCGTACGATCGCATCGCTTGGTTCTTTGATCTGTGGTTTTGGCAGCTCGCCGGTTGTTACTTTGCCAGGACCTTCGAATAGTACCGCTTTCATAAATGGTATCCTCCCTCTGAAACATTATTGATGTGCTCGCTCGTGCTATTTAAATAGATATAAATGATTAATGCGGTAAGTAATCCAACTGCACCGTTAGCTCATTGGGGTATCCGAAGCAGATTATTTTGCTGACATTAGTAGTCATCCTTGCCAATGTATAGCTATGTTGCTTATGCTTAGAACTATGAAGAAGAAACAAACAGTTACCCAGTCTAATACAAAACTGAAGCTCCTCACCGTTCTTGTACTAGCCGCTATGGTGGTGAGTGGATTGGTTGGCTACCGTCTTGCTTACCAAAAGTATGACCCCAATAAGACTCCAAACCAGAACACACCTGGATATATCACTGCCAGTGAAGCGCGCGATCAAGTAAATAATTTTTACGAGCAATACCTAAACCCAAACAAAAACTCAGTAGAAAACTCCCGTAATATTACTGTAGAAGGATTTGGCAGTAAGAACCTTGTGTTTTATCGCGAGTACTATCAGCACGGCTTTGACCCAATTGTATGTTCGGCAGTTATGCCGACAAGCGTGACCGCTACAAGTGTACGACCGGGCCCTGGTGCCGTAGTCCATGCCACGGCGTCCTACCCTGACGGCTCGACGGCCGACATCACCTTAACAGAAGTACTGAACAACGAAGGATTCAAGATCGATACGATAACCTGTCCTGGTGACAAAGGTAATCTTCTTCCTAGGCACTAATTGTCATAACGCAAGAAATATATATCAAGATACTCAGAAAATATATAAAGTATGACGACGCTGTTTTGCCCAAAAAGATAGAGTATATGGGATATGAATCGCTTGCCTATTATCAAACTTTTAGTTCTTTCAATAGAAAACACTGGACAGCAGCAATTAGTGAACTAATGTAGCTAGTTATAGTGGCGGTATACTTACCTAGATGGCGCGTAAAGCTCGTAAGCAGCATGCTGCTGCAGATTTTGACATGGATGTATTGTCGGGCGAGACTGATATGTTCCGATGGTTTTTGCTGTGCTACCTATTTGGCAAACCAATCCAATCGGATGTGGCTGTCGCTACCTGGCGGCTCCTGGTCGACGAACAGCTAGATGCGCCATGGGCTATCGTGCAGGCTAAAGAACGCAGCCTCGTTCGGCTGTTGCACAAAGGTGGTTATACGCGGTACCAACACGTGACGGCACATGGCCTGCGAGTATGCATGGATCAGCTGATAGCAGACTACGAGGGCTCCTTGTATTTGATGATAGAAAACAGCCAAGACGAAGAAGAACTAAGTAAAAGACTGCAAAAACTATATGGTGTCGGCCCGAAAATTGCCGAAATATTTATGCGAGAAATCGAAGAAATATTTGCCCGAAGAGTTGAGTAGCAGAGCCATGAAATATTATTTTTTACAGACGCTTTTTGCGGGGCGACGTATAGTAGCTACATATCGCTGGCCAGTGATACAACAATAGCGTTAAGCAAGGAGGTTCAATATGGCAGAAGGTCAAGGCAACTTTGGAAACCCAAAACAACACGCTAAAGCTGGAAGTATGAGCAGCGGCAACACGGGCAACCCACAGCAACACGCCGAGGCAGGGAAAAAGGGCGCCGACGCGCAACCCACCGAGGCAAAACGTAAGGGTGGAGAAAACAGCCACAAGAATCAATAGGTATGTAGTTTGATATAAAAAGGCCGGTCTATCCGGCCTTTTTATGTGTAAAAAATATTTGGACGTACGAAGATGAGTAAAGCGGAGTTAAAGCTGATTTAACTCCGCTTTTATGATATGCTGAGTATGTAAATAGGAACACCGGCATGGGCACACGCAAAACTGGCGAACAACACATACGAAATCTTACCAAGAACAGCACCGGGACATACTCGGTCTCGGTACCGATTGGCCTCATCCACGAGCTGCGCTGGCAGCAAGGCCAGCAGCTGGTCGTGAAAAGATCCGGCAAAAAGCTCATCATCCAAGATTGGCAGGGTTAGCACATGAACGTATTGTTTGTATGTAATGGTAACGTGGCGCGCAGCCAGGAGGCTGAGGCTTACTTTACCAGCCAAACTCCTGATGGTGTGCACCGGGCAGCTAGTGCTGGGATAAACGTAAAGCTCGGCAAGCCGATTGATCCGATGGTAGTGGCGGTAATGAAAGAAGACGGTTACGACCTAGCGGGCGCCGTACGCAAGCAGATAGACCCTGAGATGGTTCGGCAAGCTGATCGCATTGTATCGTTTAAGCCAGCAAACGAAGCTGCCCGACTACGTCAGTGAGCACGCCAACGTAGAATATTGGGAAGTGGCCGATCCGCAGCATCAGCCAATAGAATTTCATCGCATGGTCCGCGATGAGATAAAGCAACGCGTTAGCGAACTCGTCGCCAAGGTGTAGCGGCCAAAGCTTAAATTACAAAAAGCTAAGAAATTATTACTGCCAGCATGGTGTATTGTGCTTAGAATACCGCTATGAGTGAACAAGTGATGATACCCTCAGAAACCCCTCCCGTAAGGCATAATTTGCTACAGATGAAGTATGTCGTGGCGCCAGTCGTGGCCGGCTTGGCCTTGGCGGCGTGCACCACAACGCCGGGGCGAAATTCTCCTGCTGAGTCACCGAGCGTTGCGGAAACATCCGTTGCAGCGGAAGGCACATCCACCCCACGTCCAAGCAAAAGTGAAGAGGCCCTGCCGGAAACTTCGGCAACTACAGAAGCAGCCGAACCAGGCCTTGCTGGCTGCAAACCGTATTTTGACACTGCAATATATACCAATCACGAGTACGAAGTCTGCACGGCATATGTCTACAACGCCGGCCAGGTAGCTCTACAGGGCTTTTATAAGTACGGCAACAATGAGGTGCTATATGTGGCAGATGCCGCCAGACATCATTTTGAAAACCGATACTGGGAACAGCCCCGCGAAACAATTGAAGCAGCCGTCGATACCTGGCCAAAAACGAGTAGCGTTAGAGGCAATACGGTGGCGCAAACGGTTACCGTACAGTCGCTATCGGCGAATTTAGAAGCAGACCGAG
Organism: uncultured Candidatus Saccharibacteria bacterium; assembly: GCA_963800205.1. Classification (GTDB taxonomy): domain Bacteria; phylum Patescibacteriota; class Saccharimonadia; order Saccharimonadales; family UBA4665; genus UBA6224. The sequence goes on along the minus strand of CAWCZQ010000005.1, from coordinate 238,535 downwards.
CCGTATTGCAGACCCGTGAAAGCTGGCGAGTGATTCAGCCCGACGGCACCCTGCTATACAACGAACCGGTCCACGACAAAGACGTCACGATGTGCCGAGGTCGGCAGCCGGGCCATCCTTTGCACGAATGGGTAGTCGTGGCCGATAGTCGTATTTCGGACTACGACTGCATAGGTTTTAACAAAACCCATGGTATAAACCGTAGCAACCTAAGGCGCAGACAATATCACGAATGCAATCTGAAGTAATCTACTCACAGAAAATTGGCCAGGGTACGAATATCTTTGCTATGATCAACGTATGAGAAAGATAGTGGTACTGAGTTTTGATATCGCTCCCGACGGTGTTTTGCTAGTCTCCGGGCGGATCAGACGAAGATTCGTCGATCGGATTCGGCTATGGCGGGTGGAGGTTTCCGTATTTCGACGATACAGCCAACGAACTAATGAGTTCGCAATGAGCATGACATTTGACGGGCTCGTTGGGGCGCAAAACGTACGACTATTGGCGTCGTACTGGCCGCATTAAGAGAACGCATTTAGCCGAAGCTTTCGACAAGGCGACGAAATACGTGGTGTCGCATCGAGCAAACGGAGACCTGAGCGGGCATAACTCACCACCTTATGAGCGGCAACGTGGTGGCGCAGCGATAAGAACTCAAAGATAGCGAACGGACCAATGATTCAAGTGCATGGTGGTGGCAATTTTATTCAGACATTGCTGCAACACGATTTAGTAGATGAGATATGGCTCAAGACCTTTCCGGTGACGTTGGGTAATGGGAAGCGCTTTTTCGAGCTGCGACCAGTCGGTTGATCCAGCGTGCCGCCCTTCATCCAGTCGGGAGCGCAGCAGGCAGTAAGCGTTATAACGGGTGCGTCTTTGCCGGAACCGTTCACGCTACCGGAATGCGTTTATCGATAGAACTAAAGTCGTATACGCCAGATGAAGGTTCGGGGTTCGAGGAACCCCAGCCCATGACATGTTGATTGACGATGTAGGTTGAATTAAGTAATAGTGTTTTGCCGCTGCTGATGGCCGTAGCGTTGCCCCAACTATCGAGTGAGTATTGGGTAAAGGTGGCGCCAGTACGGAATTGACTGGTGCTGCTCGATGCCGAGAGGACACTAACTTTCGTCGGCAGGGTTATGCCGGCAAGTAACAGCCGGACTGCTACTACACTACCTCATTCCCATGACACCAGCCAGCCCAATCAGGGATTTTTTGCGACCGGATGCTAGTGAGTGTTTGTTGTGACACCGGCTGTATTGACGCAGTTGCGATAACGCTGGGAGTGGCTGATAACGGTGGTTTTGTTTAGCGACGCTAGTTTTATTTAGCTTACATAGGCACTGTTATTGGCGAGTGTTGGACTGCATCTAGCTTGCGTATAGCGTTTGCTTCGGCGAGTATCGAACTCGATAGGACCTGTATTGTGGCTAAAAATGAGTAAAGCCCGTTACGAGAGATTGATGGACAACCATCATCGTAACGGGCTATTGCTCACCTTGGATAGATTCTGACTAGGGCAGTGGTGCTACGGATGCACGATGACCACCGTGCCCATGGGCAGGCTGTTGACGTACTCGGCGTCTTCGATGTACTTCAAATTGAGACAACCATGGCTGGCCTTGGAGTAACCGTAGATGGCAAAGTCCACCGAGTAGTGGATGGCCTCGCCGCCGCTGAAGAACGACGGATAGGGCATCTTGACGTGATACAGCGTCGACTCGTAGTCGGCGCCACCCTTGCGGAAGATGCGATGGACGCCGTTGCGGGTAACGTAAGCTGAGCCGCGGGCGTCGCCGTAGCGAGCACTGGCCCCTACTGTGGCAACCACGCGCTTGCGTGCCTTGCTGTAGTGCAGGACGTACAAATTGCGTGTAGCCTTGCTGGAGTCGACCGCCCAACCCTCGCGCCGGGCATAGCCACGGCTGCGGGAATCGATGCCATCGGGCATCTGGGTGGCCTCTCGACGCAACTGCCGCCACTGCCTGCCGCCGACGACAATGGTGCCAGTGGCGCGGTGGTGGGTGGCGCGCTGCCAGTGCTTGAGCGCCCGGGTCGTAGACGTGCCGAAGTAATCAGTATACGTCGGGTAGGCAAAGAAATCCTGGCGTCGGCTGAGATCCAGATATAGCTGGAGCTTGTTGACAGCTGGGCGATGCATACCTGGTCTGAGCGTCGTGGTGCTGGCACTTGCCGGCTGTGCTGTCAGTACACCGACAAGCGGTGTGGCAAGCAGCAAGCCAAAGGACAGAATCTTGCAGATGAGCTTCATGGTAGCTCCTAATTCTCTGGGAATGGATGATCTACAATGACTGGCACATTTTAGCATGGAGAATATATTGCCTCAGTAGGATAGATTACGCCAATCAAAAACCGGCCGAGTGGCCGGTTTTTGGGCGTGGTGCGACGTGGTTGTCGCTATGCCATATTGTCGTGGGCGCCGCGGGCTTGGCGCTTGGTGTTTTCTTTGGCGTTAGCCAGCTCGGCCTTGACGCTACCGGAGTTACGACGGCCCGACTCATAAGCTTGGTCGAGCATGTGCTTGGCGACATCACGACCACCGAGGCCGAAGGCCAGGGCAAGGCCCAGGGCCAGTGAACCCATAATGGCAGCGTAGGTGATGTTGACGATATCACGAGCGATGGCCAATTCGTTTAAGATCATGAACGCTGCAATACTCATGACCAATGACGGCCAGACGGTGGCGATAAGTTTTGCCATGGGAGTCTTACCCATTACTCGCTGTACAAAGGCGGAGCCGCTCACCGACAGAGTGCTAGCCACTAAGAATATTAGGATGGCTGCGACAATGTGTGGCAGGTAGTTATAGATGCCATTGAGGATATGCGTGAGCACAGGCAAGTTAAGTGCCGACACCGCAAACGAAATAAAGGCTAAGAATATGAGCCAAAACGTCAGGCGCCCGACAAAGTGGGTGGGACTCTCCATGATCCGGATAATATATCGACCGGCCGGAGAAGTGTGCAAGGCGTGATCGAACCGCAGCCGGCGCAGTACTTTGCGCACGACGAATTCGATAATTTTCGCTACAAAATAACCAATTAGTAAGAGCACGAGAGCACCAATAATCTGGGGAATGTAATCAAACACATTCGCGAGACCATCCTGGAAAGACTGACTGATAGAAGCCATATATTCCTCCTTGTCACACATTATTTAGTTGGTGAGATTAAGACTAAACAACCTTTCTGGCTTTTGTCTGTGGGTAATCTTACGTTTTTGCGGGCAATGCCGGTAGAATAGCGGGGCTACACTTGGTATGATAAGCATGTTACGAAAATATACGGCGCCTTGGCGGAGTAGTTACGCAGCGGTCTGCAAAACCGTGTACGCGGGTGCAAATCCCGCAGGTGCCTCCACATGAACCACAGAAAGTCCTGGTGCTTGCCAGGACTTTTTTGCACTGTATAATCGGTGGCAATATGAATACTCCAATAGAGATGGCGGGTGGTGTCATACGCAATATCGATGGCGATATTTTGCTATTGCACAGACATGCTGAAGGGCAGGAACAGTGGGAACTGCCAGGGGGCAAAGTTGAGCTAGGCGAATCGCCTGAGCGGGCTATGCGGCGCGAGCTAAAGGAAGAGCTAGGTGTAGAGGTGCGATTGGCACGGTATTTAGGCAAAACCAGCTTTCGTCAAAATGACACAAACCGTCTCTATTCCTGGTACGAAACTGAGATAGAGGGTTCACCACGGGTGATGGAAACTCATATCCATGACGAGTTTGCCTACTTTCGTGCGTGCCGCCTGTGGGCTCTTCAGCCGTTGTTATCTGAAAACCTGCGCGCGTTTGTTGAGCAAATGAGCGAGGGCGAAATTCGCCTCGATGCCTGCTAGTGATCTGTGTGTGAGGTAATCCACTACGTTTTTTGGCAGCTGGTATTATACTGTGTGCCATAAATAGTAAAGGATTTGCTATGCAAGACGACACAACGACAACCGAAACTACAGCATCGAACGAAACACCACTCGAGGTGAAGCAGATTCCTATCCACCAAATCAGCGATGCGCCGCTGACAATGTTCCAAAAAGTACAGCGTATGACTGCGTGGGTTCTTATAGCAAGTGCGGTGTTCTTCTTGATAATTGGCATGTTGGCTATATGGGGGGTATTCGGAGATAACGGTGATATTGTATGGCGATCATTGGGTAGCTTAGCAGTCATTGCTCTGGCAGCATCTATTATTTATGTCGGCGCTCGTATGGCGGAAGACCGCAGCTAACCAAGTTTACTCGAAGAGTGGGGAAAGTGCTCGACCCGTAGTATAATGAACCCGTTCCAGCCCGGGCGAGTGGCGGAATTGGTATACGCGGTGGACTTAAAATCCGCTGCCCAAAAGGCTTGAGGGTTCGAGTCCCTCCTCGCCCACCAACTAAGAAACATCGGTATCGTCCGATGTTTTTTAGTTGAGGACAGGCTGGGACTCGAACGGGAGTGCCATGGCGGCACTCCCCGCACCTTGTCCCAGAAAGGCGGAACGCCTTTGGGGTCGATACAAAGTATCGAGGCGAGTCCCTCCTCGCCCACCAACTAGGAGCATCGGGTATGTCGGTGTTTTTTTGTTGGCTGAGGAAATTGAAAAAACCTAGGAGGTGAGACGCTCCTTGTCTCTCGGTGGCGACGGCACAAATTGGCGTATTAGAACTGCTTATGTATAATTTTCGATAAGACATGTCAAACGTATAACAGGAAACAATATGGCACCAAACAATTCTTCAGACGCAGATAAACCAAAAACTAACGCACAAGCCCCGTCCGATCAACCTGGTGCCGTCGTACAGCCCGAACCGGCCGAGAACACTCAACCCCAGACAGAAAGTACGCCGGAGACTTCCCAGGCAACTCCATCCGAAACCGAACCGGCAGCTCCAGCAGAACCTGAGCAACCCCAGCAGACCGCTACTGATGACACTACCGAACCCGAACCCACACCAGCATCAGCTGACGCTGCTCCGAAACCCGAGCCAGCCGCAGAGACGCCAACCGAAGAAAAGCCCCAGCAAGAAGGAGAGACCAGTGCGATGGAGAGCACTACGCCAACATCCGAACCCGTTGTAACCAGTAACGACGCAGCCTCACCAGAAGAAAGTGTCACCGATACCACTGCACCAGGCGAACCTGCCGCAGCAGCACCAGGCACCTCAATTGCGCCAGAATCACTCGAAACAACCAGCCCTCTAGTGCCCACCACCCAAGCCACAGACCCAAGTAGTGCTGAAACAAGCCAGCCCACCACTCCAAAGGTTTTCGGACAAGAAACGCCGTTCGTGAGTGAGCAACCGGACGCATCGACGCAAGGTGCTGCCGTAGGAGGAGTAGCAGCGAATGCTCAGCCCAAAAAACGGAAAAAATTCTTCAAATTCTTTCTGATCGCCGCCGCGACGGTAGCAGTCTTAGGGGGTGGTTCGGCTGCAGCCTACTTTGGTATTGTCGTGCCCAATAAACCAGAGAATGTGCTGATGTCTGCTGTCCTCAATTCGATACAAGAAACGGAGATTGCGTTTGAGGGTAAAGTTGAAGGTGAGCCTACTGAGGCTGGCGGTATTGTGTATAAGGCCGTATACGACGGAAAGGCGAGCTCGGCAAAGCACGCCCTAGAAACGAACATGACTGTCACGGTCATGGGTGTAGATATTGCAGGTAGTGTGAGATACATTGACGAAAGTGCGTATGTTAAGCTGGGGGATCTCAGTGTAATTGCCGGTATGGCATCAAGTATTGACCCCAGTTATGGGCAGATGATCCTCTCAATGAATGATAAAGTTGCTAACAAGTGGTTCGAGATAGATAGCACGCTACTTAAACAAGCTGGGCTTAGCTGTATTATGGAAAGTGCTCAGCCATTGAAAAATAGTGATTTGGAATTGTTAAAAGAGCAGTATCAAAAACACCCATTCGTAACAATTAAGGGCGTAGCTGACGATATGGTCAATGGCGCAAAAGTACAGAAATTTGAGATATTGATAGATGACGACAAAGGCGCCGCTTTTGTGAAAGGGCTCAATAAGTTATCTATCGCAAAAACTGTCAATTCTTGCGATATAGAAAATAGTGGATACAACAGCAATGAATTGGCCGATCACGATACAACACCTCTTACATTATGGGTAGACAAAAGTACCCAACATGTCGTAAAAGTAACTGCGCACACAAGCAACAAAGATGAAAAAGAGATGAAATATAAAGCAACAATATCAACGACTATGCAGTACAAGCCGGTCACAATTACGGCACCAGAAAAGTCGACGCCTATCATGCAGTTAGTCGGTCCACTCCAGAGCCAATTGAACGGCTCCATGTCTAGTGGCGTCCAGGCGAAGACCAAGGAACTATAGCACTCGTGAACGGGCTGGGTTGCCTGTGGCAGTCAAGACTAGTGCAACAGATGGTCGGCATAAGTATAAACAACCCATAGCAGCCTGATACAATAGCATGCATGATGTTCGTTGATTTAGTACGCAGATATCCGATACGATTCATGGTCGTATTTGGGGCGCTGCTGTATGGGTTATTTGGCTTGCTGTGGTGGACGCAGGTATATCAAAGCCCGCAACGAGCTTTTGCCGATATGCTGCAAAACAATCTCAAAACAGCTAGCGTTACGAAAACAGTCGATGTGGCTTCGAGCTCCGACGGGCTGAAGCAGCAGATTCTGATGCAAACGGGCGAGACGAATGCTGCGTTGTGGGTCGTAACCGCCAAAAACGATGCCAACAGCGTCACGACAGAAAGTATTGGTACACCAAAGGCTGATTATGTCCGGTACACCCACATTGCGGCGCACGATACCAAGCTCGGGTCGTCGTACAAATCGCTGCTGAACACTTGGGGCAAAGCAGGCGGTGCGGACGCCAGCTTATTTGAGCGAGCCTTTTTGGATGTCGGCTATGCGCCGATTCCACCGGTCGGTAATCTGACCGCAGTACAGCGTCAGTCGATTGCTGAATTTATGGATACGTACCCAGTATTTACACCAGACTATGCCGCAGTCAAGCGCGTGACCGTTGATGGTCGCCGGGCCTATCAGTACCGGGTGTCGGTGGCGCAAGCGCCCTACGTGCGGCTGATGCAGGCGTTTGAGACCGACCTCGGTCTGTCGGTACTCCAAGATGTGAGTGCGTCGCAGTACCAAACCCTCCCGCCCGTGGAGTTAACGATTACCGTAGACAAGCTATCGCACACCATGCTCAAAGTCCAAGATAAAAATTCTGGCTATACCGCCACGTACAAAGGGTATGGCCTGCAGCGCCAAATTAAGGTTCCGTCACGCACCATTCCGCTAGACCAGCTCAAGCAACGTCTGTCAAAGGTGGAGCGGTAGGCTATACTAGGCGCAGTATGATCGACACGATTATGGCAAATCTCCGCTCCTTATACGGCTGGCGGGCCGCGACTATCTTGGGGTGGCTTTATGCTGATGCCGGCTATAACCCGACACGCTATTACTGGTTGTTCTGGCGCACCAATGACTTGAGTACGATAACGCGGCTGCCATTACGGCTCGGCGGTAGACTCTTGGTAGATTTTGTCCGACTCGGTATGGCGGTGCAACTGGTAGGTGGTATCGTTATGGCCATCTACGGGGCTCAACAGGCGTCGCTGGTATGGTTGTATTTTGGGCTTGCCGCTGTTGTGGCATATCCCGTCGTCTGGGCGCATTTGCTGCCGGTATTGAGTCTGGTGGGTATACCGTTTCGGCTTAAGGCCATCGGCAAGGCTGTGTTATGCGTTTTGTTGGAGCGGCAAGTAAAGCAGCTACGTAAACGGCACTCCTTTGCTATCGTGGCAGTCGCGGGCAGTGTGGGTAAGACCTCAACAAAATTAGCGATTGCCAATGCATTGGCCGGGACGCGACGAGTCCAGTATCAGTCTGGCAACTATAACGACCGCTTGACGGTACCATTGGTGGTATTTGGACACGAACAACCTGGGTTATATAACGCATGGGCGTGGCTGAAAATACTGCTGCATAATCGGCGGGCGATCCGTCCAGACTACCCATACGATGTTGTGGTTCTAGAGCTGGGTACCGATGGCCCGGGCCAGATGCGGCACTTTACCTATCTGCGGCCAGACGTAACGGTGCTGAGTTCGATTGCACCAGAACACATGGAACAATTTGGTACGCTCGATGCCGTAGCCGCCGAGGAGCTGACCCTATTCGACTACTCGAAAAAAGTGCTAGTAAATACCGATGATACACCCAAGCAGTACCTCGCTGGATACGAATATGTGGCATATGGTGCCAAACCGGCAACCTATGCAGGGTTGTCAAACAAGCCTGCCAAGACATTTGGCAAACAGCAGGTGTCTTTTGACCTCGCCGGGCAAAAGCTGACTCGAACCATAGAAATGGTCGGTCAGCAGGGTGCCAAGATTGCGCTGGCGGCTGCTGCCGTGGCTTGCGAACTGGCTCTGCCAATTGATGACGTTAAAGTAGCTCTGGATAACCTACGTCCCTTTGCTGGCCGCATGCAGCTACTGCCCGGCATCCGTAAGAGTATTCTCATTGACGACACCTATAATGCGAGCCCGATGGCGGTATCGGCAGCGTTGGAAGTGCTGAAAAATACAGCTGCTCCGCAACGAATTGCCATACTGGGTAGTATGAATGAGTTGGGTGATAGTAGCGCCGAGGCGCATACCGCGGTAGGGGAACAGTGTGATCCTTCCTGGTTAGACTTGGTCGTGACTATTGGTACAGATGCCGCAGCCTATACGGCGCCGGCTGCCGCCGACAACAATTGTGTAGTACAAAGCTTTGATACTCCCACGGCAGCTGGTGAGTATGTTAAGAAACAACTGAAATCTGGTGCGGTGGTGCTTGCCAAAGGTTCCCAAAACGGTGTCTTTGCCGAAGAAGCACTGAAGGTATTACTGAAAGATAAAAGTGATTCCGAAAAACTGGTGCGACAAACGGCCTATTGGCTGAGAGTTAAACGGTCGCAATTTGGCGACTAGCTGCTAATTGCACCAGGTGGTCGCAGAGTTCGCTCATTGGCAGGCCGGCAGTAGCGGCTGCTTTGGGCAACAGGCTTTGTGGGGTCAGGCCAGGCAGCGTGTTCGTCTCTAAAACGATAAAATCACCATTAGTCGTTACCATCATGTCGGTCCGGCTGAGGTCTTTGCAACCGCATATGCTATGAATACGGGCGGCGAGTGCTTGGGCCTGGTCTTGGAGAGAGGTGGCGATGTGTCGTGGCGGACACAGTTCACGGGTGGCGCCATTGTATTTATTTTCGTAATCAAACTCGCCGTCAGCGGGCGGGATAATTTCTATAACCGGCAATGGCTGTGTGCCCACGACGCCCACCGTGATTTCGGTGCCGCTAATGAGCTGCTCAAGCAGGAGTTGGGGGTGACGCTGAAACGCAGCGGCTATCGAATCTCGCGGAACTTGCGCCGGGTCACGGACTATAAAAGTATCGATACTCGAACCGCCGTCGAAAGGCTTGAGCACGAACGGGTGTTTTACGAGGTCACTGTGCCAGAGGCTGTCGCTATCGACTAATTCGCCGGCGGCAAGTGGTACGTCGTGCGTTTCGACAAATTGGCGATAATCCCACTTGTTAAAGCACAATTGCGAGGCTTCTTGGCCCGAGCCGACGTAGGCTAGATGTATAGCGTCTAGTTTGCCTTGCAGCTCACCATCTTCACCGCCGGTGCCATGCAGCACGGGGAAGGCGAGGTCATACGGTTGTGCCCATTCTTTGGTGAGAGCGATTCGTGAGGGATCGGCCTGCTCGACGGTGTGCCCAGCGGCGCTGAGTGCAGCGGCAACTGCCTGTCCAGAACGCAGCGAAACGTCACGTTCACTCGAGGTACCGCCAGATAAAACGACAATATTCATAGCACCAGTATACGCGCATATTACAACTACTTTGATGGGAGGCTCGACCTACCGAGTAAGTAATCGTATACTAACAGGGATGAAACGCTACAATCCGAAAGATATTGAGCCAAAGTGGCAAAAAGACTGGGCCGCCAGCCAGCTGTATCAGGCGGTTGATTTTGATGAGCGACCGAAGTATGTGATGCTCACTGAGTTTCCGTATCCGAGTGGCGCCGGCATGCACGTGGGCCATATTCGTGAATATACCCTTGGCGACGTTATGGCTCGCTACAAGCGGCAGCAGGGCTACAATGTGCTTTTCCCGATGGGGTACGATGCCTTTGGTTTGCCGACCGAAAATTTCGCTATCAAGAACAAAATTTCGCCACAACAAGCAACCGAGCAAAACGTCGCTACCTTTCAGGCACAGCTCGAATCGGTCGGTTTTAGTTTTGACTGGAGCCGCAGCTTCAAAACGAGCGACCCGGACTACTACAAGTGGACACAGTGGCTGTTTTTGCAATTTTTCAAAAAGGGCTTGGCTTATCAGGCGGAGATTGCCATCAATTGGTGTCCGCACTGCAAGACTGGTCTGGCGAACGAAGAAGTCGTCAACGGTCGCCACGAACGCTGCGATACGATTGTCGAAAAGAAGCTGCTCAAACAGTGGCTACTCAAAATTACAGACTATGCCGACCGCTTAATCGATGGCTTGCAGGACGTGGACTACCCGAGCCGTATTGCCGACCAACAGATCAACTGGATTGGCCGCAGCCGGGGAGCCGAAATTGACTTTGTTATTGAACAGAGCGACGAAAAAGTCCGGGTGTTCACCACCCGCCCCGATACGATATGTGGTGCAACCTTTTTGGTTTTGGCACCTGAGCACCCACTCGTCCAGCAGATAACGACCGCCGAGCAAAAAGAGCATGTGAATACATACATTAAAGCGGCACAGGCCAAAACCGATATAGAGCGCCAAGATACTGACCGGGAAAAAACTGGTGTCGCCACCGGCGCGCATGCCATCAATCCAGTCAACGGCCAGCGGATCCCCGTCTGGATTGCCGATTACGTTTTGACCGGATACGGTACGGGAGCCATCATGGCGGTCCCGGCGCACGATGAGCGAGATTCGGCGTTTGCTGCCAAGTATCATTTGCCAATTGTGAGGGTAATCGATAACGCTGATGCGGATGACGCCTATACGGCAGCGCCAGGCACACTCATGAATTCAGGCGAATACGACGGCCAGCCGAGCGATGAAGCAAAACAGACTATCGTAGCCGATCTCGAAGCCAAGCAGATGGGAACAGAAAAGGTTAACTACCGCTTGCGCGACTGGATATTTAGCCGGCAGCATTATTGGGGAGAGCCTATCCCCATAATCCACTGTGCTGAGCACGGTGCCGTGCCGGTACCCGATGGAGATTTGCCGGTGGTATTGCCGGACGTCGAGCACTACGAACCAACTGATACCGGTGAAAGCCCCCTCGCCGCCATCACCGAATGGGTGGCGACGACGTGCCCTGTCTGTGGTCAACCGGCCAAACGTGAAACCGATACTATGCCTAACTGGGCCGGGAGTAGTTGGTATTACCTGCGCTACTTCGATGCCCACAACGACGAGTTATTTGCCGCACAAGACAAGTTGGACTATTGGCAAAGCGTGGACATGTATCTCGGCGGCATGGAACACACAACACTGCACTTGCTGTACTCGCGGTTTTGGCATGAATTCTTCTACGATCTGGGGTTAGTGCCGACACCAGAGCCGTACCAGGCGCGCCGTGGCCAGGGCATTATTTTGGCGGCCGACGGTACCAAGATGAGTAAGAGTAAGGGCAACGTGGTGAACCCGACCGACATTATCGATAGCGGTTATGGAGCCGATGCAATGCGCCTGGCAATTGCATTTTTGGCACCATATGACCAAACCACCCCATGGAGCCCCGAGGGTGTGGCCGGCACCCACCGGTTCTTGAGCCGTGTCTGGAAGCTCGTTTATGAATATACTGAGCAAGCTACGTCAGCAACGTCTGATGATGGGGGTGTAGTCGAGCTTCGGGCCGCCACTCACCGAACAATCAAGAAAGTCACGGGTGACCTCGACGCCATGGCCTTTAATACCGCTATTGCCAGCATGATGGAGCTGGTAAACGAACTGTATAAGCTTAAGGCGACGCACGGTTTTGCGGCCGCCAAAGTCTGGCGTGAGAGTCTGACGCAACTAACGCAATTGTTGGCGCCGTTCGCACCGCACATTGCTGAAGAGTTGTGGTTGGAGCTGGGCAACAAAGGCTCCGTCCATGTCAGCGCCTGGCCTAGCTACGACGAACAGTATCTTGCCAGCGACAAGATGAAGATTGTGGTGCAAATAAACGGTAAAGTACGAAATACTATCGAGGTGGCGACCGGCTCGGCCGAGGCCGATGTTGTTGCGACGGCGCAAGCTGATACCAAAGTCTCAGCTTACCTAGCGGACCATACCGTCAAGAAAACCATCTACGTGCCCAACAAGCTTGTCAACTTCGTTGTATAAGCTTGCATGGTGGTCCATAATAGGACCAAATAATACAATTGAATCATATGGCTCAATCTGTTAAGATGAGCTGTAGCGAAATGATAGGAGTTAATTAATCAATGGGTAAACCCAAGAAGCGAACCAGCCCCCGTAAGACCGGCACGCGCCGTAGTCACTTGGTGCTTGAACTTGCGCGTAAAGTTAACGGCAAGTCTCCGGTAAAAGTCCGGACTACTCGCCGCGAAACCGGCAAAACCGTCTCATAAACGGAAGCACTACGTTATACTAAACGTAGTTGATATAAACGGAAGGCTTAACAAACTATGGCATCGAACCGGCACCTCGGTCGCATCATCGCATTGCAAACGCTCTACGAGCAGGATTTTCGCCGTGCAGCGGATGACACAACCTTTGAGCTAGATGAGGTACTGGGTCGTAACATCGCTCGATATGAAGCGATGGTTGATGATGTCGACTTCATTAAGCAGCTCACCCATGGGGTTTCTGACAAAATGGAGGGACTCGATGCCGCCTTGCAACCGATTGCGCCAGAATGGCCAATCGATCAGATTGCTCGTATGGATCGCGTGATTTTGCGCATCGGTATGTATGAGCTCGAGTATGGCAAAAGTGTTCCGCCTAAAGTAGTCATAAACGAAGCTGTCGAATTAGCGAAAGCCTTCGGCAGTGAAAATTCCAGTAAATTTGTAAACGGTGTGCTCGGTACGGCGCTTCGCAAAAAGAACGGCGAAGACGTTGAAGAACCAAAAATAGTCACCCCTAACGAAAAGGCGCACGCTAAGGATGAAACGGCCTAAACCACTTCAGGGATTCAAGAATTTTGTTGGCAAACGTCGACCCGCTATTGATGAGGTTGTCCACGAAACCACTTCGGGTGGCATTATTTTTCGGCGTGATGCTAACAGCAAACTCGAGATACTACTGATAAAAGATGCCAAACATCGCTGGACTATTCCTAAAGGTCACGTAGAACCGGGCGAAGACCCTGGTGCTACCGCTGAGCGAGAAATCCGCGAAGAGACTGGCCTGCAAGATATGGAAGTCTATTTTTGGCTCGGGAAGGTTAACTTCCGTTACCGTCGGGCGCATACATTGGTATTGATGACTATGAACATTTACCTCGTCGAAGGCCAGGGCGACACCAACAAGCTAGAGCCGGAAGATTGGCTGACGGATATTAAGTGGCTGCCCGCCCAAGAAGCTGTCGATGAGATAGCCTATGACGATATCGGTAAACTGATTTTGCTTGCCATGAAGAAAATACGTGAAGGAAAGTTATTTTAATAATATGAAAGGAGAACGATAGTAGCTAATCGACTGTCGATTGCCCGGCGTACGGGCGGTCTCCAATCTATCCGCTAGTATCTCTAAAAGCCTATGGACCCAACGGCATATCAGACATTTGCTCAGGAAAAGCTGGGTGTCACCTTTAGTAACATTGATCTGTTAATTACGGCGTTTACGCACCGATCGTACCTCAATGAGCACCGCAAAACGGTTAGCGAGCACAACGAACGGCTGGAATTTCTCGGTGATGCCGTGCTTGAGCTGGTAACCACAGAATTTTTATATGGCAACTATAGCGACCCTGAGGGTACGTTGACCAGTTGGCGCAGCTCATTGGTGCGTACCGAAAGTATTAGCGCGGCAGCCAGCCGCTACGAGTACGAGAATCTGCTGCGGCTGAGTCGCGGTGAAAAGCGGGGGAGTGAGCGGGCACGCGAACAGATTTTGGCCAACGCCTACGAAGCCGTGCTTGGCGCTATGTATCTCGATCAGGGTTATGAGGCTTGCAAACGATTTATAACAGAGAGTTTGCTCAGTACGTTTGATGAAATTCTCAAAACCGGGTCGTGGATGGATCCTAAATCACATCTGCAAGAGTTAGCCCAAAGCACAGACGGTGCGACACCGGTGTACCGGGTTCTCGAAGAAGTTGGTCCTGATCACGAAAAAACCTTTACGGTCGGTGTTTTTGTGGACGGTAAACTCAAGGGTCAAGGCCAGGGACCAAGCAAGCAACAAGGCCAGCAGCGGGCGGCAGAAGCAGCCCTGCTTGTCTACAAAGAGGAGCAGTCGTAAGCTCGTGGTTGACAACAGAGAGCGTTATCTGTAAAATACTATGGAATCACGTTATAAACTTTAGAGAGTGAAAGAGAGTTTAGAAATAATATGCTAGCTATCCGCATGCAACGAACCGGCCGCAAAGGTCACGCAATGTTCCGTATGATTGTACAGGAATCGCGTTTGACGCCGACTAGCGGTAAAGTAGTCGCACAGTTGGGCAGTTACGACCCTCACGCCAAAACAATCACGCTCGATAAAGACAAAGCTTCGTTTTATCTTGGTAATGGTGCTCAACCATCTGAGCGCGCTGCTCGACTCCTCAAATCAGAAGGTGTCGACTTGCCATCATGGGTTAAAATGAGCGCTGCCAAAGCCGGTAAGCTGCGTAATCCAGAAAAACTACGCAAGAACCAGCCCAAAGAAGAGCCAGTAGAAGAAGTCGCAACCGAAGCAGCCGCTCCGGCAGCTAAAACTGCTGACGAAGTCTAATAGCTGTAGGATTCTTTACGGTGTTACCCGTACAGCGTTCTGCTATAATGCCTGAGTTGCTAATTCTTAACAGTCTGAGGAGGATGTATGGATAACAGTATTGACCAGCAATTTGTTGAGTATGTCGTGAAATCTCTCGTCGGAAAACCGGAAGAGGTCCAGGTCGAACGTCGTATCGATGAAAAAGGTGTATTGCTTGAACTAACGGTTGACCCAGAGGATCTGGGGCGTGTTATCGGTAAACGAGGAGCTACGGCCCAGAGTTTGCGTACGCTATTGCGAGCGCTCGGCACCAAGAACGATGCCCGTTACAACCTAAAGATTGTCGACAATGGTGTGCCAGGCGGTGCAGCCCCGAGTAGTGGCGGTGATAACACAACCGTTACGAAGCCGCAAGATGATGATCTTGACGAAGCCGATACTACATCGTCAGAATACGATACCAAAGAGAGCGATGTTGTCAGCAAGACTCGACGCGAGCTCGAAGAACTCGACGATCTCGACGTCTAATAAAAACTAATTTTAGACTTGAAATGTGCTTGTGGCTTCGCTATAGTAGTGCCTAGTCGAATTGATAACGACAGAAACTTTTCAAAACAAAAACTAATGAGCTCATGCGAGCCAATTAGACACCGTCTGATTGGGAGCTTTATGTGACAAAAGGAACCCCGAAAGGGGTTCTTTTTGGTACAATTGAAAAATGATACGAAAAAGGAAATTTAGCTGGAAAAAAGTGCTCATGGTGTTCGCCGTGGTCATTGGGCTAATATTTATCGGCTATCAAATGCTACCGGCACAGAAAAAAGCCTGTTTGCGTTCGTGGCACACCAGTAATGAGCCAGAATTATCATACGATGCTGCTCTCTGTGAAGGCCTGACTAGATGAAGATTCAAGTCATAACGTTGTTTCCGGATATGTTTACGCACGTACTTGGTTCGAGCATGCTCTGGAAGGCGAGTGATCGCGGCATTGTCGAGTATAGCACTATAGACCTACGCCAATTTGGCGCGGGCCCGCGCAAACAAGTTGACGACACCCCATATGGCGGCGGTGATGGTATGTTGCTGATGGTAGGGCCGCTTAAGGCAGCAATAGACCACGCTAAAGCGAACGACCCTGATGCATTGGTAATGCTTCCCACCCCCCGTGGCAAGGTCTACAAACAGTCTGATGCCAAGCGGCTGGCGGCCGACGGCCGCGGCCTTATTATTATGTGCCCACGCTACGAAGGCTATGACGAACGTATTACTACCTGGGTCGACGAGCAGTTTTGCATAGGAAATTACGTACTGACGGGCGGAGAGATTCCGGCCATGGTCATGATTGATTCGGTGGTACGGCTGTTGCCAGGCGTACTCGGTGGCGAAACCAGCGCAGATATCGAATCCTTTCAAGATGATGATAAGACGGTGGAGTTCCCGCAGTATACCAGGCCAGCTGACTACGACGGCATGAAAGTGCCTGATGTTTTACTCAATGGCCATCATGGCGAAATCGACAAGTGGCGAGCAGCTCATAGTTTTCCGAGTAAAGGGTAGAATCAGTCCACGTCGCTAGCGAAAATTATACAGTCATGGACATAATGGGTCGTATACTAGTGGTATACCATAATCGGAGACATGCATCATGAAACTATTTACTGTTAAACCTGTCTATGCCCACTGTGATTTGCCTTGCGGCGTGTACGATCCGGCTCAAGCAAAAATCGAGGCCCTAAGCGTCAAAGCCATTCAGGATAAGATGGCAAACTTCGATGGCGACGATCGAGTACGGGCGATAATGATCAAAGAAGAGCGTGCCGAATTAGTAAAGCATCACCTGATGGTGTTGTGGGCTGATTACTTCAAGCCTGAACATCTCGAAACGTTCCCTGACTTGCACGACAAGTTCTGGAAGGCTATCAAGCAGGCCAGCGATTGCAAGCATCACAGCGACCCAGAAACCGGACAAAAATTACTGGATATGGTAGATGAAATCGCAGACTTATTCTGGAAGACCAAAGAAAGCTAGCAACTCGACGAGTTGGTTGCAACTGCGCCGTATCCACGGTGACAGCATGGCTCCCACACTGATGGCGGGGCAGTTGGTGCTATTTACATCGCCGCGCTCTTGCAAGGTAGGAGATATCGTGATGTTTCGCCACAATAATGTCGAAAAAATTAAACGAATAGCCCGGCTCGAAGGCGGCCGCGTGTATTTGCTCGGCGATAATCCCGAGGCAAGCAGCGACAGTCGAACGTTCGGCTGGCTAGGCGTAGAGGTGATACGCGGTGTATTACTGTGGCCCCGCCAGCAGCGGCATTTTGTCCAGTAGGGGAGTAAGACTCTCTACTCAGGTAAGGTAATCTGTTCGTCTTCGTGTGTGTCGCGCAGCGGCGTTTCCCGTAAAAACAGGGCAATACCAAAGGCGACCAACGCAAAGGGTATACCAATAAGAAACATATCACGGAATGACTGCACGTAAGCTGTTAGCACGTCGAGCCGAAGCGTGGGGGTAAGACGAGCGAGTTGTTCGAAGCCGCCCGATAAACCACCAGCTACGCGTTCGCCGATAGCGCCAGGCAAGGAAGCTTGCAGGTGATGATGCAGGCGCGATATGAGAATAGTGCCGAATACCGCTCCACCAAGGGCACTCCCGATACTGCGGAAGAAGGTAACGGTGGACGTCGCTGTTCCGAGATCTTTGCGTGCTGTCGAATTTTGTACCGCCAGCACGGGGACCTGAAACAACTGCCCCAGCCCGAGACCAATAACGAGCATCCAGGCTGATAATAGCCAAGTGTTGGTATTGAGTCCCACGTGACTGAACAAGAACATACCAAAAGCGAGTACCAAAGTTCCGGCAATCGGGAAGACCCGGTAGCGGCCAAAACGAGTAATGAGTCTGCCAGACACCATGGAGGCCACGAACATTCCCATAACCATTGGAAGCATGAGTAAGCCTGACTTTGTCGGTGAGTAACCGCGAACTATTTGTTGGTACATTGGGATGTATAATATCGTTGCAAACATAGCAATACCGGTCACAAATGAAAGTAGCGTCGAGACGGTCATAATATCGTTTTTAAAAAGTCGCAGCGGTATAAGAGGTTCTGGTGAACGATTTTCTCTCCATATGAATAGCCCGGCAAATACCAAAGCAGACACAATCAATGAGAGAATTTGCCACGAGACCCAAGCGTAATCAATGCCAGCCCACACTGATACGAGGATGATACTGAGGACTGATATCGAAAGGAGGGCGGCGCCTCCGTAATCGATGTGGTTCTCTTTTTTGGGCGGGCTGTGGAGGTGCAGGCGGGCAGCCACTAGCGAAAGTGCGAGGATACCGAGAGGAATATTAATGTAAAAAATCCATCGCCACGACAGATGTTCAGTAAAGAGGCCTCCCAGTACCGGACCGGCCACACTCGCTATACCAAAGACAGCGCCAAAATAGCCCTGGTATTTTCCGCGCTGACGGGGAGGTATAACATCACCGATGATTGCCAGCACGAGGCTCATCAGACCACCGGCGCCGATACCTTGGACGGCCCGGAAGACAATCAACTGATTCATCGATTGACTAATACCGGACAACATCGAACCAAGCAGGAAAAGTCCTATGGCAATTTGAAAGATCTTTTTCCGTCCATATAAATCGCCGAGTTTACCGTAAATAGGCGTGACAATAGCACTTGCTATGAGGTAAGACGTCGCAACCCATGATAATTTCGTGAGGCCATGTAATTCGCTGGCAATTCGCGGTAAAGCCGTTGCAACGATAGATTGGTCAAGCGCAGCCAACAAGAGCGTAATCATGAGAGCGGTCATGATGTACTTAATTTCTCCGTGCGTTGGTTGCGCTGCTTGGGCGCTTGCTTGTTTGTTGGCCATTTTGTCTCCTTTTAGTGTTGTTCGGTCAGGTCGTTGGCTAATTGTTTGAGTAGTGCCGCCAGGGCTGTGCGGTCGGTAGCTGGCCAGGTCCGTAAAAGAAGGCGGAGTCGCTCTCGACGAGCAGCTTGAAGACGGTTGATCTGGTCACGGCCTTTGTCGGTCAGTTTAATGTTGGCTGCACGCTTATCAACAGGATCGGGGATGCGGCTGAGCAAGCCTTTAGTTTCGAGTTCTTGCACTTTTCGCGTCACCGAGGGCGCCTCAATGCCAAGTTGGCGGGCAATGTCGTGCAGACGACAAGAACCATTGCCATGATGCATGATGGCCTTGAGGAGCGAGGCGCTGGCCCGGTCTAGTTCTACATCAGCCCGGCGCTGGAGATCTTGCCAGGCTTTATGCTGGAAGGTAGCGCGATGTAAGGCAGTTAGCCCAGCATCAATTGCCTCAA
Organism: uncultured Candidatus Saccharibacteria bacterium; assembly: GCA_963800205.1. GTDB lineage: Bacteria > Patescibacteriota > Saccharimonadia > Saccharimonadales > UBA4665 > UBA6224. Next base: position 219,241 of record CAWCZQ010000005.1, on the reverse strand, counting down.
TTTCACTCTCGTACTGATCCATTACCAGTAGTATATATTATTTACTTAGACTAAGTAAATAAAATTATCGGTTACAGTGGAGTTCAGCGAGCGCGTCGTCCAAGTCTGCTGCTAGCTCGCTGCGAGTTTCATCGTGAAGATGAGCTTCGTTTTCGACCCGCATAGAGTACATGTTGGCATTGAGGTAGCGGGTGACTAAGCCAGTACTATTAAGCTGATTGATAATCTTGGCGTGGCGGCTATCTTCCTCTGACACTTGTTGCTGGTATTCTGCCATCTTTTCGGCTTTTGCTGTATTGTCACAACTTTCTTCGGAAGTAAACACACGAGGCGTTGTCACTTCGGCCTCGCGGGCATTGCTAGGCGGTGATGCATCGGGTAATGTCTCCAATGTTTGACTAGCTTGTTGAGGGAGTTTAGCGATAGTCTTGTCACTAGTGTGAGTGTTGCGAATAGCGGTGGCTTTTGATGGCTGTATTTCTTCCGTTATGGTAGAAGTAATTCCTATTAAACCCGAGAGGAGTAGCAACAGTAGCACACCATGCTTAGTATGTGTGGCTATTCTGCTCGTGGTTTTATTACGGTTTGCTCGAGCAGAAAAAGGTGATAGGTTTTTGTGATTTCCACGACTCATAAATGATTTTTATATTCTAATGTGTTGCCGCATATAGTAATGTGAAATATTTTACATAAATGCCGCTTAAGTTGCTTGTGCTTCAATAATATAACGTTTATGGTTAAGATACGATGACCAAATCCAGACCGGCCGCTAATCCTCGGGAGGCACTCATAAAGTACAAGAGTGTGATTGTAGGCAGTATTGTGGTGGCCGCTTTACTGTATACCGCGCTAGTTTTTATACAGCAAGAAAAGACAGGAGACATTGCTTGGTCGGGTAGTGCACTGACTTTGTTTGCCGGCATGGTAGTTACTCAAATTGTTACCTGGCTGGCATCGGCCGGAATTTATACTGTTTTGTCACAACGGCGGCTTCTCTACCTGCCGACGTGTATGGTGGAGGTAGCCGGATCATTTGTTGGCAAAGTCTTACCCAGCGGCATAGGAAGTGTGGGAGTGAATTTTTGGTATTTAAGAAAAGTAGGCCACCCAAACGCAGTCGCCGGAACAATCGTTGCCATAAATAACCTGTTGGGAGCGATAGGGCATACAGGGGTGTTGGTTGTGCTGGCCGTGTTCGCACCATTCCTCGTCGGTGCACATCTCGGCAATGCCGTGACACCCATCATTTTTATCGGGCTTATTGTGGTGCTCATTATAGCGGCACTAGCTGCTCGAACATTATTGGGGAGACGGCTACGACAGGTATATCAGTTATTTGGTCGATACAGAAAAGAGCCATGGCGTCTTGCCGCAGCGCAAGGGTTGTCACTCGTCATAACACTTTCTAATATTGCAATATTGTGGATGGCCCTCATTGCGACTGGCGTCGCTGCTTCCTCTCTATTGGTGGCTGCCATCGCGCTGACGGTAGGTCTGGCCGCTCAGACGATTACACCGACTCCTGGAGGGTTGGGCGGAGTCGAGGCGGGGATTGCCGCTTCGCTGATTGCCAGCGGCATTTCTTTGTCCGATGCGGTAGCAGCAACCGTATTGTTTCGACTGGTGACATACTGGCTGCCCATTGTGGTGGGTGGTGTGGCGATGCTCGTAGCAGTGCGCCGTTCGTATCTCTAGGAGCACATTTCAAGCTATTGAAAAGAAATATACCAGGGCTGAGGGCTAATGCTCATGGTTTGCTTAGGATTCAGCATAGGAGAATCTTTTTCGTAGAAGTTCTTCCACCCGTAGTATGTTCGTTGGGGTGGTTGTCGCAGAATCGCTCGCCACGTGTCTTGTTTTTGTGGTTGTGAGCCCTGTCCGTCCATCTGAATTGCTACGGCGAGCTCTGGAAAGGCTGTATTGATGTTTTGGCGATCGGGTAACATGTCGTTACGAAACTGATGGAGTAAAAATACTTTTTGTGGCAGATGGTGGCGACGCGTTAATGTTGCCAGCCAGGATGCTGTTTGGTTGACTTCGTTCGCAGATACAGAACCGATTTGCTTGAGCGGAACCTGAGTGCTAGTCAGTCGCCATTCTGGGTCGAGGGCCAGGCCAACATTGGGCTCGACTAGGAGCGGCTCGAGCTGTTTGGCTTGAGTTAAAAAGTCGGTGCGGCCCGATTGCAGATCGAGGATGACATACACGCCATGTTTTTTGGCGGTCGCTACCCACGTGCGGAGCGAACTAACCGGAACCTCAAGCGAGTAGTCGTGGTTTTCGGTCGGTGAGGCCGAAGCAACAGTGGCGATTATCTCGAATGTCGGCAAGATATATTGCTTTGAATACGGTTGGTACTGCTCGGCCAGCTGCCGTACTCGCTTGACCGATTCTTCTGGCCCTTGCCGGCCAAGCACTCCTAATACTGGGGCATCAGGGGCTCCGTATAGGGCGACGAGGCGATAGTCGGGAAACAATGTTCTGCCACCGTTAGGAAAAGTGTATGGGGGGGTGACAGGGTCTTGGGCGACATGAAAAGGCACGGTGGTAGTAGCGGAAACGGCGACGGCTTTGTCGTAGGACGTACATGCATACTGCCACGTTGCGGCTAATAACAAAGAAACCGCCACGAGAAGTTGTATGACAGGCAGCCAGGCTACCTTGGCGTTTTTAACATGCATAGTATCCCTATGATACTGATTATAGAAGTCGAGAACAATTACTGATTTTAACTAGCCCGTACATTTACGATAGAGTCATCGAGTTCCCACTATCCATCACGATAGTACAGAACGGCCACGGAGCCATTAGTACTGAGGAGTATAGAGCCGATATATTCGGCGGTAGCCCTACTATGTCTCCGACCATCGGATAGTAGTGGAGTATGCTCGCTTATCCCTAGTTCGGGAGTGTAACTATTAGATTTGGCTATACCATACCGGAAAGTGTAAGGAGGGCGCCTCTAGTTTACTGTGAAAAAGATTACTTACGAACGGCACTAAATCGGCCAAGATAATCCAATGCAAATTATATGTTTCGTTGGTGGCAGCGCAGTCGAGGGGAAAGCTGCCGACTCTCAGTCTCTGGCAGAAAAAACAGCCGAGAGAGTAGGACCAAGCAGGGGTAAAGAAGCAGTTTGACCTTAACAAATTCATCATCATTACATAATAGACAAAGAGGTTCAGTACATGTCCCCGGTCCGACAATTTTTCCGTAAACAGTATAGTCAATTTTTGAATCAGCGACGTGATGTCCGCTACGTGGTGGTCTTGCTGTGGGCAGTGCCATTGTTTACCATCACCACTATCCAGGCTCTAAACCAGGGCTTGTTTGATAGTGTCGAGAAGCCAATATTCCATTTCTTTAATTCCTTGCCGGTTCTCATAGGCGCCCTCATGTATCTTATAACGCAGTTCGGCGCTTTTGCCTCGTTGCCCGTCTGGTTTGGCGTCACCTGGTACGTCATAAATCGTCGGGCGGCATGGACGGTGCTTGCTAGTGGAGTGAGTGGCTGGCTGCTGGCTAAAGTAGCCAAAGCTTTGGTGCATCGGTCACGCCCTCAGGGGTTGGTAGATGTGGTGACACTGTTTCGAGATCATGTCTACTCGGGATTCGGCTATCCATCGGGACATTCAACCTTTGTGGCGGCGGTGGCTGGTGTCTTGTTTTATCAAGTTAAACCAAAATACCGAAAATATTTGCTGCTCATCGTGGTGCTGGTCGGTATTAGTCGGATGTATCTGGGTGCCCATTTGCCGCTCGATGTGGTGGGAGGCTGGGCGTTAGGAGCCTTGGTGGGTGCTCTTGTATCACTGCTAGTGGGAACATCGGTGCAGTTTATATCGGTCGCTCGGATAAAGCGCGCGTTAAAAAGACGGGGCTATGATATTCGCCATGCGACCTTTGCTTCGGTGGATGCTCGAGGATCGCGTCCAATTTTCATTCAAGACAAAAATGGCACTGAGTACTTTGGTAAAGTATTCGGCAAGCAGGAGCATGCCGCCGATTGGCTATTTAAGCTGTATCGTTTCTTCCGTTATAAAAATATGCAAGCAGAGGAGCCGTACCTAGATAGCCGTCGGAATGTTGAGATCGAATCATTCGCCAATATGTGGGCGAAGCAGGCGGGTGTTCGAACGCCTCGTGTCGTCGACTTGGTAAAGATCGGAACGCACTGGTTGCTGATTCAGGAGAGAGTCCCCGCCAAACCACTAACTGACTTTAAGCGCATTACTCAAAAAACGCTTGAAGATGCCTGGCGGCAAGTCGCACAGTTGCATAATGGTAATATGGCTCATCGTGATTTGCGGGCGGCAAATCTCATGGTTGATACGCACGGCAAGGTGTGGATGATAGATTTTGGGTTCGCAGAAGTCTCGCCCAGTAAACAGCGCAAGTCCATGGACATTGCAGAGCTTCTTATGTCGATGGCACTCATCGTCGGGCCGGAGCGTACCACCGAAGCTGCTACAAAAATCCTCGATGCCGATACCTTAAAAGAATCGTTACCGTTTCTCCAGCGATCAGTATTTAGTGGTGCGACGACGGCGGCACTCAAGGAACAAAAAGATACGCTGCCGCAGCTCCAACAGATACTTAAGGGTAGATTAGGTATTAGCGGAGAAGTGGACGAGGCTAATGTCGATCGGCTTAATGGCCGCAAACTGCTCAATATTATGCTGCTGGCAGTCTTTGTGTATATTATTGTGCCACAGTTTAAGGAATTTCGCGGGGCAATGGATTACCTTGATTCCATGCAGTATGGCTGGCTTGTGGCTGTTGCGCTATTCTCCAGTCTAACTTATGTTGCAGCTGGTGCGGTCTATGTTGCCCTGGCTTCTATCCCGTTACGATTACGCGACGCATCACTAGTGCAGCTAGCTGCCTCCTTTGTCAGCAAAATCCTACCTGGCGGATTGGCGAGTACAAGTCTGAATGCTCCGCTATCTTACGAAGCCAGGTCTGTCGACAGCCCGAGCTTCGAGCCTCATTGCGGGGCAGGGACTGATTGGCGTCGGTGATGTTTATCGTGCCGCTGGCGCTATTTTTGCTGGTAATGGGCCAGGATGTCTCGCAGCTGCTTACCTTTAACATCAAAATGACGTACATCTATGTCGTCGTGGTGATTATGGTTATAGCAGCGCTGATTTTGCTGGTTAGCAAAAAACTACGACAAAAGATAACTGGCTTTGTGACGAAATTTATCATGAGTTTGCGGGAGCTATCTTCGTCACCCAAAGAAATCGGGTTAGCAGCGGCCATGTCTTTGGGTATTACACTGACCTACATCGGCTGTTTGTATGCCAGTATGGAGGCGTTAGGTATTAGCGCTTCATTGACGCTGGCGGTCATTGTTTATGCCTCGGCGATTATTGCCAAAACGGCCATTCCGACGCCCGGTGGCCTCGGTCCGGTAGAAGTCGCCATGGCAGCGAGCCTCCATGGGTTTGGTGTGGTAAGCGCCACTGCTTACGCCACGGTGGTACTATATCGCCTTGCCACCTTCTGGATACCGATACCGTTTAGCCTGCTTGCGTACAAAATCATAACCAAGAAACGACTTATTTAGGACACTTTGCTATAGCGTTTGGATAAGCGCCGAGTCTGGGTTCGTTCTAGTGCGGACAGCAGCTTGTCGAAAAGACTTTTTGGTTTGTCTAATTTATGGACAGCTACGGTGTGGAGTCCGGCGCGATTCGCCCCAAAAATATCCTGCAAATAGCGGTCGCCTATCATGACGGTCTCTGACTTGGAAAGTTTATGAAGCCTCAGCGCATGGCGGTAGTAGCTGGGAAAGGGTTTGCCGTAAATACCGCGCGGATGGACGACACCATTGGCATTCAATGCTTCTTTAAGATTTTTGAGACTACGGCTTTTGGGACGGTTGGTTGCGATATATATGTTGAGTGGCTGGTTTTGCAGATGCCGTTTGGTGGATTCACTTACCTCGTAGGTACCACGTGCCACGACCGTTCCGTCCAGATCAATAAGCGCGGTGGTAATGCCTTTTTTCTGAAGATAATTGAAATCTATATCGTCGACGGACGTCGCAATATAATCTGGTTTTAGGTGAGCAAACAGGTGGCGCCGGTGCGGGTGAGGACGTACTAACATAGGGTAAAGTCTACCAGACGCGCAGTTGCCATTCGGCTAAAAAATTAACAATCCGTCTGGTATATCGCCATGTGTAATAAATCAGCTTGCGTTTCAGGGGTAAATCAGCCTATAGTACTCAGTACTCCAGAGGTATGGTGTAAGGAGAAGACCATGACGGTCGATGTACAAGCAAAAGTTCATACTGAATTTACTAAGTATCCCCGTAGGACTTATGCCAAAGGGCAGATACTACTATTTGCTGATGAAAATCCTCCCCATATCTTTTATCTTGTCAGTGGTCGAGTGCGTAAATACGATGTTTCGTACCGTGGTGATGAGGTTATCGTCAATATATTCAAGCCACCTGCCTTCTTCCCCATGTCATGGGCGCTCGCAAAAACACCGAATAAGTATTTTTATAAAACCGAAGAAGAAACCGCACTTCATGTTGTTCCGACTGAAAAGGTGGTCGAGTTCCTGCAGCAAAATGCTGATGTGACCATCGATCTGATGTCTCGTGTGTATCAAGGGCTCGAGGGTTTGCTAGGGCGCCTGGTGCATTTAATGTCTGGCAGCGCGCAAAGCCGTCTAATGTACGAACTGGTCATTGAGTGTCAACGGTTCGGCTTACCTGACAAAGAAGGCACATTCCAATTGGTAGTTTCAGAGGTAGATTTAGCGGCCCGGTCTGGGCTTTCGAGGGAAACGGTCAGCCGTGAAATAAACAAACTGAAAAATTATGAGTGTGTAAAAACACAAAATGGCCATATCTATGTAACTGATATTGAGGCAATGAAGGGACGTTTAGCTCGCGGTATTTAAGGAGGCTGTTCTTCGCTGTTCGTCTGCGGTAGCGCTAAAAAAGTACTGTAGTTGCGCTTGGTGCCGTAGCAGGACATGTGGAGTCGCTCGGGAGTGATGTGGAAGGCAACGTACGAGTCACCACCGAGTGCCAAAAACGGCGGATTGCGGAATTGGTGATAAGATAGACTGTCATGAAATATATTATCGGCCGCTTGATTAACCTCAAAGTTGTCCGTGACTTCAGTGACGGTGCCAATTATCTGTAGAGTGGTCTGTTTCTTCGTATCGAAAATGGTCAGTATGACGGGTTGTTGTTGGCTGAGATTTGCATGCTGCTGCGTGGCTTCGTCGGTTAAAAACGACATGACGAGGTTTTCGTCAACACTATAGGGGGCGACAATTGCAGATGGTCTATCATCTCGGCCGGTAGTCGTGACGATGGCTACGGAGCGGTGTGACAAAAAATGCAAAAAGGCCTGGCGTACCACTGCATCGTTGGTATCGTCATTGAGTCTTTTACGCCGAAGAGGCGGAACTGCACGCGGCATAGACACTCCTTCTTTTCACTTCCGTAGTGTGAGCTACTTTGTTGCATGGAACTATGTCGGGAGTCACGAGGGGTAAGTGATGCCGGGCAATGTAAGTTACATACCGCCATGATTCAATGTAATTGGAAGGAGTGAGACTATGGGAGATTCCTACCATTTCAAATCATCGACCGTGCCAGCTGTAAGCAGTAGCCTGGACGCTCATACTATACTTCGGCAACGTCAAGTAGCTATGAGGCAGAGGCTCGCCCTGTTGGGAGCAGATAATTATGATTTGCATCTGCCAGAAACATACACCTTGCCACTCGTCATATCGCCTACGGAAACCATACGAGGGGTGCTGTACGGTCGTTACACCCTGTCTGGAGAGCATGAGACAGTATTAGGAAGAGGGGTGTTGGTTGCTACGGACCGACGGATAGTATTTTTGGACAAAAAGCCTCTGTACGTTCGGCTCGACGACATCAGCTACGACAGGGTCGGGTCGATAACGTTTGAGCGGGTGTTGTTTATGAGCAACGTCGTGCTCCATACTCGTATGGGCGATTTTCACTTTAGGACGTTTAACCATAAGGCAGCTCATCAGTTTGTATCCGCTATCGAAACCGAATTGTTTAACAAGAAAGTGAGGTCGGTATGATTACACTACGCAAGACTGGTCTATATAAACTTTACAAAACAAAGCATGGTACCCGCATGATGGCTCTCGATCATGATAGCTATGCGTGGCCTGAGCCAGTCGCAATCGGACCGATTCTCGTGCAGAGCAAACATGATATTCCGCAAAACGAGTTATTGAGCGTCGGGCACTACATGCTGTATGAAGTCGAAGCCGAACCTTTGCTGTCCGACCAGCAGCACCTGGAGTTAGAAGTTGGGATAGACACATGGCAAGGTTACCTCTTGCCGACTGGATTGCCTACTGCAGCCAAGCATCGATCGAGAATCATCACCACTCGAGAAACAATAACCGACGGCCCATATTTTGGCGTGCGCCATCCCTTCTCGACAGCTCCATTCAAACACTTACTACGGCACGAAAAGTAGAGTGCCACTAGTAAAAATATTACAAGACTATTTCACGTGCTCTTCTTGACACAGGTCACAGTGCAGACCTTGGAATAGATGCATAATTGATTTTCCATATTAGAAGTAAGGACACTGAAGTCTAAGCTAAACGGAGGATAATTATGAAAAAGCAACGTATCATCACTCGCCCCACGAGGAATAGCGACATACACTATGATGATTTTGACGATGAAGTAGATACCTGGCACCAGCGGCAAGACATAACACAGGCTCGCATGCAACGAGCGCTACGCCATGCTATCAAGGGAGGTAGCCACCAGATGTCGTAACGGCTAAGGGGGGTAGAGCAATGTATCAGAACCGAAGGGATGCCGGTAACCTCTTGGCTGATACGCTGCAAACTTTTCATTGTATGGAAGCGGTGGTCTTTGGTCTACCCCGTGGCGGGGTAGTAACAGCCGCACAGGTAGCCAAACAGTTGCGACTGCCACTGGGTGTGGTACAAGTGAGCAAGATTGGTCATCCACTGGGTCCCGAATATGCGATTGGCGCAGTTGCCGAAGAAAATTCGGTTGTCTATGACCGGCGTCAGTTAATCGGAATTGATCCTGACTGGCTCGATGCAGCCGTAGCGCACGCCCGTAGCACAATTCGAGCGCGACAGGATTATTACCGGGACGCGTACGTGGAGCCTATGGTCAGTAATAAAACTATCATTATCGTGGACGATGGAATGGCAACGGGTCTAACAATGCAGGCTGCATGTAAGGCGATAAAACGTCATGGGGCGGAGCGATTGGTCGTTGCCGTACCAGTCGCATCACTTCAAGCTTACAAAAAGGTACGCCACCAGGCCGATACTGTCATAGTGCTGGAAGATCCAGAAAACTTTGGTGGTTCCGTCGGCTTGCACTATGCTTCATTCGAACAAATCGACGACAACGAGGTCAAAGAACTGCTTCGCAAAAGTCGCTACTATCAAACGCACGGCTCGCCATCGGCGCAGCATCATGCACGTTGATCCAGTGCTTGAGCGACAGTAGTACTGCCTTGGGCTGAGATGAGAAGTATGAAAGAAACGGGCATAACGATATCTATCGAACGCTTTCACGCGATGGATTCGCTGTACCGCTTTAGTACCATGAGTATGGAGCTATGGCATCCTCTTGGCTGGCCGTGACATGCGTAGAAGGCGTAACTATTCCGTTGCAAAATGTCGCCGCCGTGCGTAATGTAAGCATATGCTTCAGCGTTTTATAACGTGGCTGTTTTATGATAATAACGGCAAATTTATCATTGCTCAGTGGCCAAATCTACCCATTATTTTGTGGGGGGTATGTACGGTTACGACCCACCTTGTGGGCGGTTCTGTGCAAGCTAACCTACGGACACTGGCGACAATGTTCTTATTTGCTTGGGCTTACCTCGAGATGAGCAGTGGCGTAAATGGTGTTAGGCGTATTATGGGCGTAATCGTCATGGCATATATTGCCGTTCGATTGTTTGCTTAGTACCAGAGGCGTTTCATTGGACGCATAAAAATCTGCACTGTTTTGGGCCCAACACCCTTTATTTCTTGCAGGTGGCGTTCGATTTCCGACCGACTGCTACTTAGATTGGCGATTTCTGTTATCTTTCCGCGGTAATGTTCATTCAAAAAGTGAGCCATAGCGAGAATATTGCTCGCAGTCGATTCATCGTATCTTTTATATTGACCCTCATCGAGTAGATCAACGAGATGTTGCTGTGATTCTTTGACAATTTTTTGTGGCGAATCAAGCTTGTTACGCATCAAGACTTCCCATGTCTGTTTGGCTATACCTTGCTGAATACGTTTGCCAAACAAATAGCTAGCCAAAAACCACTTAAAGACTTCTGTTTCATCGCCTTTTCGGACGTCTAGACCAAGATCAGTGTCGTTGATAGGATTACTCATGTAATCAGAATACTGAGAAATTCTGCAGAGCACAGTGAAGATATTCATATACATCGTATAGCAAGACGCGTAGGGTAGGGCTGTAAGCAGGAGGTAAGCTATGCCAGGTAAAAAAGAACTGCCAAGTACACTCAAGCGTTCACCTAAAAAAGCACAAGATACATGGATAAAGACACATGACAGTGCGGTCAAAGAGTATGGCGAAGGGCGGCGTGCCCATATGACGGCATTTAGTTCGCTCAAACATAATTTCGAAAAAGTCGGAGACCATTGGGAATCAAAAGATCACAAAGGATCATCCGATCCTCGCTCCAAGAGTTCGTACTCCGATAAGGATCATGATAAAAAGCAGAGCTATGGCGGCGTCGACGTCGAGGGCAGTAGCAAAGCAGAGCTACAGCAAAAAGCAAAGAAAGCCGGTGTCAGTGGCTATTCCCGTATGAACAAATCAGAGCTTGGTAAAGCAATCGAGAAAGCCAACAACAAAAAGACCGCACAAGCCCGAAATTAATGGGTCGAGTACACGTCTCGAAGTTGATGGGATGGTCACCAACTATCAGCAGAGAATGATTCAGCGTTTCTTAAGTATGGTCCTGCTACGATGCCACTAGTCTGCTGAGCAGGCGTCAGTGCATCGGGCATCAGCCCTCGTGCTGAGCAACCATACGAAAGGAGACACGATATGAATGTCAAAAGTTCATTAGTAGTAGGAGCCACCATTGCGACGGTTGTGGCCGGCGGTATCGGCGGCATTACGTACGCCGCTACAACAACGACGACGAGTTCTGGAGGGAATACAACGCTCGTTGATAAAATAGCCAGCAGGTTTCATCTCAATAAGTCCGATGTGCAAGCGGTATTTGACCAAGATAGGCAAGCGCATCGAGAGCAGATGCATACGGAACAACAACAACGGCTTACTGATGCCGTGGCGGCCGGCTCGCTGACACAAGCCCAAGCTGATCATATATTATCGGTGCAGCAAGAGATCAGAAACCTCATGGGGTCCGCTAACCCACATGAACTCAGTGATAGCGTTCGTCAACAAATCATGACTAAGCGAGAAGAGCTGCACAGCTGGGCGCAAACCAATAATATATCTCTACAAGATCTTATGGGTCCGCGCGGAGACAACGCTCACCACGGCGGCAGAATGGGGATGGGTCACCACGACGAAATAGAAACATCAACGAGTACCGACTAATGCTCACTTGAATAAGAAAAAACGAGTCAAATAGGACTCGTTTTTTTCATGGCTGATTAATGCTGAAGATATATATCGCTTCTATATAAATAGGGGAAATATGTTTATGTTTGTGATTGCATGATTCCAGCGTTATCATTTAACAATGACTAGTGGGTTTAACGACCGATTTCCAGGTGAAATAGATATAGAGCAGAGACATACCACGGCCCGAGAAATTGGTAATATTGTGCTGCGGGCAAGTCAATTAACTGACGATTTTTCTAACATAGAACGAATTCCAAGATTGGCAGATAGTAGGCGTGAAAATGATGTCGAGCATAGCTTCATGTTAGAAATTGCTGCTCCGGCCATAGCCGAAAGGTTTTATCCCAATCTCGATGTCGAGAAAGTCAGAAGGTATTCGCAGGTGCATGACATGCTAGAAGTTGAAGTCGGCGACGTTGCAACTTTCGATTTAAATGAGGCTGAACTAAAAGAAAAAGATCGTCGCGAACAGGAAGCAAAACATATCCTTTTCGAGCGTTTATCGAAGATTTCTCCAAGCATGGCTCAAGACTTAGAAGAATACGAGCAACAAGCAAGTACTGAAGCTGTGTTTGTTCGTATGGTAGATAAATTACTGCCGGTAGGAGTAGATGTCACCGGTGATGGGCTGCGTGTTATTCGGGAAGATTATGGTGTAGCTGATCTTGTCAGTTTACAGCTTACTCATAATCAGCTTTTTTCTCGTATGCAAGAAAAGTTTGGCAAAGACTTTCCAGATCTCGTCGCTGCCCATGCTTTGCTTGCTGTCGACTTTGAAAACAAGTATAAAGCAAACCCTAACGAAAAACTGAAAGTCAAAGAAGCGTCAAGAGGGCCAGTAGAGACAGAACTCAAATTTCTGGTAGACCAACTTCCGGAGGATATCGATCTAGATAATACTCCTCATACCGTGCTGAAACAGGGCTATGTTGTGGTAAGCAGCGACGGCGCCGAAACGCGCATCAGGAGTTTTGATAATGAACGGTTTGAGTTGACGGTCAAATCAGCTGGTACGGTTCAGCGCACAGAGCAGACAATAAAGCTGCCAAAAGATATGTTTGAAGTTTTGTGGTCGCAGACAGCTGGAATGAGAGTCGAAAAGACGCGCTACCAAATTCCATACGAAAAACATACTATTGAGCTTGATATATACGAAGGGCATCTCACTGGTCTCATGACAGCAGAGGTTGAATTTGCAGGCCGTCAAGAAGATGCTGAAGTTAAAGCAATGACATTTGAACCACCAGCCTGGTTTGCTCGTGATGTAACAAATGACCGGCGATACAAGAACCAAAACTTAGCACACGGCATGCCGCGTGAACCACTTAATTTAGGCTCTAAGCAGTTGTAATAACTGGACAGGCTAACTAAGTGAAATTTCGATTGTTGCGCTTGGAGTTGATTGTGAGCTCGTATCGAATTTATACACTTAAGGATGGGCGTTCAAATTCACATTTCCTAGCAGGGAATCACTGATGTGTTACAAGAAAAAGGTTTGCACACTATTATGTTAGTTGGCAGTTTGCATAGTCAGGCTAGAAAACGAGGACCTTTAGGTCTTGATGATATTGGCAAATGCTTCATCAAAGTTCATGCCTAATAGCCATTGGACTGATCGGGGCAGTTCGAGTCCACCATGAACGAACCCAGACATTTCGTAGCAAGGGATAGCAATCATGAATTAATCATAGCAAATAAAAAAGACCTTTACCGAAGGTCTTTAAACATAAGATTTATTGCTGCCTTTGTTGATATATTTCAAAATTGCTTGATTATCTGAACACCTGCAGAAATCTTCTTTTCCACTATTACAAAGAATGTTAGCTAACGCTATTATCGACGACATGCCGCACGCGCACATCTTCCGGCAGATCAGCAATTAGTTCTGCGTGTTCTTCGAGCGCCGAGTGTACTTGTAGGCTCCAATCAACTTCATTAAGAGCGATATTACCAAGAATTTTGATTTCTGATGAACGAAAACTATAGGGGAACCAGAATTTTTCTTTCATGAAGCTAGGCCAAACATTACCGGCTTTATTGCTCTCGCCTCCGCGAGCCTCCATTGCCATATATGTAGGCAATATTTGTAGATAATCATTTCCGCGCAATGCTATCCGCTGTTGCAAATTAATATCTGCTGAAAGCGTGGGGGCGATGCCGACATGCACAAATGGTGCGTCGTAGGGAAAGACTAAAGTTCCGGGGCGACGTAACATTTCAAGGGCATTGAACCGAAACTGAATATCAGAAGGTACGTGGCGGACATTCGCAAAAGATGTGCAAATATAGTCGTCTAAGCCGAGAGGTTTTTCATAAGCTATCTGACTTCCTAGGCGACCCAAGCCACTCACCGGAAATGCTTCAGGGTTTGCTGCGCGGTAACGGTGCGTAGTCAGTAAGCCGTTTGTAATTGTGTTTCGAACATGGCTAAGACGCGTACCATGGTCGAGGGCCAACGAACCAATATGCTTGGCAGCTGAGTGTTTTTCCTCTTCAGATACGGGCCATTCTTCGGCAGCTGATGCCCATATATCAAAGTTTTCATCTAGCTGGGCATCTGAAAGGAAAGAGAATTCACCAGCATTAATCAAGTTGCGCAATTGATCTGCGAACTGTTCGTGGTCGTTGGACTCAATTTGAAGCTCAGGTACGGACATTAATAAATAAAAGCACAAAATAAGTATTTTGTAAAGTCCTTATGCTTGGCTGGGGATGAGGGATTCGAACCCCCGATCATGGGACCAGAACCCGCTGCCTTACCACTTGGCCAATCCCCAATGATTGCTACGCTCTGGCTAACTACAGTGGCAGATTATAGCTTATTTGTCTCGGTTTTGCCAGGGGTGTGGTAAACAAAAACCGCCCGATTGCTTGGGCGGTTTTCGTGTGGCTCTTTGCCGTGTAGCTTAAGCTACTTTGCGGCGAAGGAAGAAGCGGTGCAGCAGTCCGCCGGCGAGTGTGGTGGCTCCAAAGAAGCCGATGACATCGCCCGCACCAGTGTTTGGTAGTTCCTTTGGCGGTTCGTAGGGGTGACGTGTTTTGCAATCGACACAACACAGTCAGTCGAAGTAACATTTTGGAAATGGGTACTACTTACCTTTACTTTGGCAGTATAGTCCTGGTCGCGGTTTGGGTAGGTGTAGATAGTGTTGCTGTCGTGTTGTCGCTTTGTACCATCTGGTTTTGACCGTTACCAAAATCGAACACGTAGTTGGTAATGGTGGTATTTTTTGCGGCAGCAGTAGCGGTAAATTTGTAAGTGTTTTCTTTGCCGGCAACTAAGGTTGCTTGTAGGTTTTCACAAACGAGTGAACGCTTAGTAGTGGTTGGGGTTACGGGAGGGGGAGTAGGAGTAGTGGGAGGGGTAGGAGTTTTGATGGTTACGACACAGTTCGATCCGGTTACTGCGTTGGTCCGTGTGCTATTAACGTACACGCGTGCTTTGTAGGTTGTGCCAGCATTAGCATAGGTGTGACGGGTTGAGGTGCTGGTCGAGTTCGTCTTCTTTACGTCTGTGTTACCATCACCAAATTGGAACTTGTACGAGGTTATCGTGGTGTTCTTGGCGCTAGCTTTGGCAACAAAATTGTAGGTGCGCTCTTCGTTCTTGACGGCGCTAAAGCTCAGGCTTTCACAAACGAGCTTTGGCTTAACAGGAACAGGAGTGAACTTAATGGCATTGCCACAACCTACCATGACAGCAAAGTTTGCTTGGCCATAGTTATTGAAGTGGACAACTACCTTGTATGTGTCATATTTGAGCGACGTAGTAGTTTTGCGGGCATAGACGTTGTTGGTAACGTGTACGAATCCCTGACGACCAGCGCCAAAACGGGCGGCTACCCAGGTGTCGTGGCCGACGACTTTGCCGTCAACTTTAATATCACCATTGCGGTAGAGTGTACCCACTTTAGTATTGTTGGTATTCATGCTGCTTACCATAGCGTCAGAAGCGCCAGCCCAGCGATACACGGCCTTCAGGTCGTTGTAACGGCCGTCACTACCCTTGTTGTAGTAGCTTTTGAGTGATTTTACGTAACCAGTCGCACCGCTACCATTGAGTCCGCAGTATACGATGTTTACGTTGTCACAACTAGCTGCCGATACTTTTGGTAACGAGTCAGTTGGCTGCACGAGAGCGACGCCACCGGCTGCAGTAATTGCGAGTAGTAATATCGCGCTTGCAACAGCGTAACGAGTTTTCTTGAAAAAGTTTGTAATAGTCTCCACCATGGTAGTATCCTCCTCTCCCATTGGTATATGCATAATATACTAAACATTACAAAATGTCAAGATACTTATGCTAATAGTCAATTAATTGTTTGATGTTGTATCAAACCAAGTGCGTTCCTCTCAGAAACCACGGTAAAGGCAGCTTATGGTAGAATAGAAGCACTTAACAGTTAAAAAATATACAGAGACGGGGAGAGAACTAGCTCACTGAACCGTCAGCAACCGGTCGAATGATACGGTGCTCCATCTAGCCGCCAATGCGGGAAGATATTATCTCCTAATGTCCTTTCCGCTTGCGCAGAAAGGACATATATGTCAACAAATCTATTTACGAGCGAGAGTGTCTGCGCCGGGCACCCCGACAAGATAAGCGACGCCGTCAGTGATGCCATACTGGATGCTGCTTTGTCGCAGGATCCGCTGTCTCGAACAGGAATAGAGACAATCGTGGGGGCCGATAGGATCTGCTTGTTTGGTGAAATACAGTCTACAGCTCAGCTGGATTATGAATCGATTGCAAAAGGGGTCATTGCGGATTTGGGGTACACCAACTCCGCATGGGGGTTTAGTTCCGACTCGCAATTAGACTGTTATATTCATCAGCAATCACCGGAGATTGCCATTGGAGTAGATGATGGCGGAGCTGGCGACCAGGGTATGATGTTTGGCTACGCGTGTCAGGAGACAGCCGAGCTTATGCCGCTGCCTATCACACTCGCACACACACTTACAGCTGCAATTGATAGCCAGAGAAAACAGGTAAAACTGCCATGGCTTCGACCTGACGGTAAAGCTCAGGTAACTATTCGCTACAAAAACGGTACTCCTCAGGCGGTCGAAAAGGTGGTACTAGCGGTTGCTCACGACGAAGCTGTCTCGGAAAGGACAGTGAAGTCAGTACTGGTGCAGCAAGTCGTCAAACCAGCTCTAGCGCAGTACGAGCTCTCTGTACCGGCCCTGACGGACATCATCGTTAACGGCACTGGGGTGTGGCATATTCCTGGGCCGGCGAGCGATGCCGGCCTGACGGGACGAAAAATAGTTGTTGATACGTATGGAGGCTATGCTCGTGTCGGCGGAGGTGCGTTTAGCGGAAAGGACCCAAGTAAAGTGGATAGGAGTGGGGCTTACGCAGCACGCTACATAGCGAAAAATATCGTAGCAAAAGGACTGGCCACAAAATGCGAAGTAGGGCTGGCGTATGTCATTGGACAACCCAAGCCACTCATGCAGACTATAGAGACTTTCGGTACGGCGTGCGTTGATGAGCAAACGCTGCACCAGTTCAAGGACGATCTTATCGATACATCGGTTGAGGGTATATGTAGCGCTTTAGATCTCAGGCGCCCGCTCTATCGACAGACCAGTGTGTATGGACACTTTGGAAAGGCGCATTTACCCTGGGAGCAGCTAGTTTAGCGACTATTCAATATCACGGTGCCGAAAACCAAGGTAGGCAATGGCACCAAGTCCGAGCGTAACTGCGACAAAACTGATGGTAACCCCCCAATTGAAAGTACCATTGAGTAAGTCGGCAGGATGAAAATAATCGAATGGTAATACGTGTGCTGGCCAATGTAGCCAGGTAACGGTACCGGCGAGGGAAGTAAACAGGTAGCTGGCAAACGCTACGAAGCTTGCGATGCCAATGCTTGCTCGCCCCAATTTACCGGTTCCTTGTAGGGCAAATGCAAGTGCTCCAAAAATGATGGCCAGTAATGCAGACATGAAAGTAACGGCAAATATATCTATGATGCCGATACTACCGAAATCGATAAATTGTACTTCGACGGCGCCACATGCAGCCGCAACGAATGCAACGATAGTAATGATGATAAGCCCGGCCAGTGCCTTACCAATGAGCAACGATCGGCGAGAAACGGGGCGTGATAAGAGCAATTCTATGGTATGATCGCGCTCTTCTTGGGCAATCAGAGAGGAGCCAAGGCCAATGGCGAGTACAGAAAAAACTAACGGCAACATGAGGTAATACAAGTTTGAATCGAGGTAGCCAACAGGCGAGGTGAGGCTCTCGGTGTCAGTAAACAGCGCCTTACTCGTATCTGATATACCGCTGAGTGCTTTGTCTAGTTCTGCGGACTGGTCCCGAAATACTGGATAGACAAGCATCACGAGAGAGACAAAAACAATAATACCAACACACCACCATATAGTACTGGTGCGGCGTTGGCGTAGGGTTTGTAGCATTACGTGTTTCATGCTGCTTCTTCTCCATAAAATTGCAAGAATTCATCTTCTAAATCTGCTTGCGCACTTGTCAGGTGCTTGACGGGTTGCGTGCTTAAAAAGGCCAGTAGGTTGGGCAGATTATCGGCTACTTCAATGACGGCAAGATGCGGTTTTCGCTCAATGACGGTTGCATGCTTATCGAGCGCTGACGGTACCTTCCCAGCAAAGCTGATGGTAAATCGTTGTGGACCGGCCGTAATAAGTTCGTCGACCGTCTTTTCGGCGATAAGGATTCCGCCCCGAATAATGCCGACACGATCACACATGCGTTGCACTTCGCTGAGGTTGTGGCTACTTAAAAATACGGCAGCACCTCGCTGTTTCGCTTGCTGCACGTGTTCGAAAAAGACTTCTTGCATGAGAGGATCGAGACCGCTTGTGGGTTCGTCCATAATGAGCACATCTAGGTTGGTGCATAAGTGCCTGAATAATACCAATCTTTTGTCGGTTACCCTTAGATAGTGTCCTTATTGGCTTGTTGAGCTGGGCGCTAAAATCTTCGCTAAGTTGTGCTACATACTGCTTATCTACGGCGGGTTGTAACTTTCCAAGATATGCCAGCAGCTCATGGCCAGTCAGTCTCGGGTATAGCGCAACGTCACCAGCTAGATAACCGACGTGACGCTTCACGTCGACGCTTTGTTGAACGCTATCGAGTCCGCATATCTTCGCCGTGCCCTCAGTCGGCTGTATAAAATTGAGCATGGTTCGGATAGCGGTTGATTTACCGGCACCGTTCGCCCCTAGAAATCCGTATATTTCGCCAGATGAAACCTTCAGAGACAAATCTTTTAGCGAAAAATCTTTAGTTCCGGCATAACGCTTACTGAGTTTAATCAGCTCTATGGAATAAGCAGTATTTGCAACCATAAGCGTAGTATATCAAATTTATCTTACTGTAGTACGCTGACGGCCCGAGCGAGAACGAGTACGACGGTAATGGCGGCCACAAGGGACTGCAGCATCATTAGCATTTTAGCTCGGTGACTAATGGGCTGCGTATCGGCGGCGCCAAAGTTTGTTACGTTGGTGACAGAGAGGTAGAGGTAATCGGCAAATCCTGGCAGCCAGAAGTTACCGGCATAGCGGGAGTGAATCATTTGCGGGAAAATAAAATCGCGCTTTACTTGATCCATCGTGCGGCGGTCGGGACCATTGCCATCGAGCTCCCAGTACCACAGGGCAAAGAGCAGGGCATTGGTGATGTAAATAGTAAAGCCATTGAGCAGCAGAGTACGTCCGGTAACATCACTGTATCCAGAAAGTAATGCTTCCATGAGTAATATCAGTGAAAATATGTTAATTGCTGCTATGACACCGATAAGTGTGATAACGATATTGCGTCGTAATCGAGATATTTGTCTGTAACCTTCATTGGTCGCAATGATGAGACAGAGAAGGAGTACTACCTCTATGCCAATCAGCCAAATTTTGTGGAACGGTAAAAACGAGTTATTGGTGAATAGCTGCATCCCCATAGTAAGAATGACGCCAAGCTGCATATGCCACAGTGGGTCATGGGTTTGCCGAAATACTTTGCGGAGGTGATTTATTCGTGAGCGAGATTTTGCCGGAGTGGTCGTAGGGTTGGACTGCATTGTAAGTTGATTATATCAAATCAATGTCTGCTACGTAGCGTCAAAAAAATCGGTGCCAGTGAGCTCCTCAGGCAAAAAGCCTCTGTCGTGTTTGAAGTTAGCTTGCCATTTATAGTCTTTTGCGTAGCCGAGGTCTTTCATAAGTCCTGTTGTTGCATTGCGAAGGTGTAATGGTACGGCAGCATCAGGGAATTGCCGGGCGGCAGCTTGAGCAGCATGCATGGCATCAGTCGTTGCGCGCGATTTTTGCGCCTTGGCGAGTACCGTGGTGCAATGAAAAAGGTTGTACTGGCACTCTGGCATACCGATACGCTCCACGGCCAGAAAGGTCGATACTGCCAAATTAAGCGCTGCCGGCGCAGCCAGACCAATATCTTCTGAGGCAAATATAACCATGCGGCGTGCAATAAATTTTGGATCTTCCCCTGCCTGCAGCATACGTGCTAAGTAATAAAGTGCTGCCGTCGGATCACTGCCGCGCATACTTTTAATAAAAGCACTGATGATGTTGTAGTGTTGCTCGCCGCCCTTGTCGTAACCCGGAACGCGTTTTTGGGCAGCTGTTTTGACGACCTCTTCCGAGATGGTTTTGTCGGTTAATTGGGCAGCCAGTTCGAGATTACCCAGTGCAATTCGCGCGTCGCCGCCGGATAACTCCGCTAACAGTTCGATGCTTTTTTTGGGCAACCGTTTGCCACTCAGTTTGAGAGTATTGGCGGCTCGTTTGAGCACGGTGCTAATGCTATCGCGGCTAAGTGGCTCGAGGACGAGTACTCGTGAGCGGCTGAGTAAGGGAGTAATAACTTCGAAGCTTGGATTTTCGGTGGTGGCGCCGATGAGGATAATGGTGCCGTCTTCGACATGTGGTAAAAAGGCGTCTTGCTGGGCTTTGTTGAAGCGATGAATTTCATCCACGAACAGGATGGTCGTCATGCCGAGCCGCCGGTTTTGTTCGGCACGGCCGATAACTTTCACGACGTCGGCTTTACCGGAAGTAACGGCACTGAGCTCAACAAATTCAGCTCCGGTTTCTTTGGCTATAATTCTTGCTAAGGTCGTTTTGCCGCTGCCGGGTGGTCCCCAGAGTATCAGGCTGGTCGGCTGTTTTCGGTCGACAATTTCGTGGATTATCTTGCCGGCTTGTACTAGGTGCTCTTGCCCGAGCACATCTGATAAATGTTCCGGCCGCATACGTTCAGCCAATGGTCTCCTATCCATACATCTAAGTATAGTGGCAGGACGAGCCAATTAACAGAAAAGTATGGTAGGGTTGTATGAGGTCAACAAACGTTGTTCCTTGATCATTAGACTCCGAACTTAGAAGGGTGGTGAAGTGAGTGACTCATTCCGAGCGAATCAGGCGGTATTGTACTGTCGGATTCCTAGGGTTTGTGCTGAACATGGCGATTACGTTTTGTCTGCAGTTTGTCATCTCGCTTCCCATGGCGATGACCATTGCATTTATCTGCGCCGGACAATTTACGTTCTTCGTCAACGCGCTTAATACATGGCGTGATCGTCCAACCCACGCCTGGATGCAGACTGCCGTACGCTGGAGCTTGTTTGTAGCGGGCAATACGTTCTTTGCCTATGTGGTAAATCGTAACGTCGCGGCAGCCTTGCTGGCGACCACGTGGTGGCATGATGAAGCACCTTGGGTGCAGATTGGCTGGCACGCGGCCGCATACGGACTGACTATGCTCAGCGTATTCCCGCTTAATTACAGCTGGAATCACTATGTCGTCTTTCGGCGTTGCAATGTCGTGATGGTGCTGTCCGAGTTCGTTGAGGAAGGTGATCACCTCTAACCCGTATATGTCACATCGACTATCGATGTCTATACATATACGGGTTTCCTCATTTTATGGTGCGTGTCGTCGGGTTACTTTGCCTGCATGCCGAAGCGTTTCTTCTTAAGGAGTTTATTAGTACTACCGTCACCGAGTCTGCCATTCCTGATACGATTCCTGATAACTTTTTCTCTTGGTAATAAGTAATATCTGGCAAACAAATACCGAGGTCTAAACCTCGGTATTTTTTGGGGTGGGGTGATGATGAGACTTGGTTTATTCATCCATAATGCCCAAGTCGTCCTTGAGCTGAGATAATTCTTGTCGACCGGCATCGTCGAGCTCACCTGAAGCTTCTCTGCCTTTGAGTTCTTCGAACCGCTCTCTGGCATCATCACTCATGTAGTTGGTGTTCGCCATAAGAAACCCTCCTTTCCTTACTAACAAAGCGAAATTATATGGAGCCAATATGCTCAGGTCTGTGAATTTTTTTGCCATACGCTGTTGCACGGATGGTCGGGATTGGTTATGGTTACTAGGATGACAGTTGAAGAATTACAAGCAATATTAGCCCGTCCGATTGTGCAGATAGTCGTAACCATTACAGTCGCTGTCATTCTACAGGTAATTATTCGTGAAACTATACAACACATCGTCGCGCGGATTGTCAAAAGCCATAATCACTCGAGCAAACAGGAAGAGTTGCAACGCGAACAGACGCTGAGTAGCATTTTTCGGACAGCCAGTGCTGTTGCGATATGGGTTGTGGTAGTCGTAGTGGTGTTATATCAAATGCATGTTAACGTCGCGGCGCTGTTAACTGGTGCTGGGCTAGTGGGTGTGTTGGTGGGATTTGGTGCACAAAATGCCATCAAAGATTATCTCGCTGGCGTATTTATAATTACCGAAAATCAGTACCGTGTCGGCGATATTATTACCCTGTATGCTAGTGGCGCTAATATCTCCGGCTTAGTCGAAGATATTTCATTACGTATTACTAAACTGCGAGACCTGGACGGTAATTTGCATATTGTTCAGAATGGTTCAGGTGGTGTTGTCACTAACCGTTCGTTTACCTTTGCCAACGTCAACATTGACATTGGTGTGGCCTACGACAGCGATCTCGAAGAGGTCAGAGATATCCTTAATCGGGTCGGAATCGAGCAATCCGACGATGAGAACTGGTCGAGTAAAATTATTGAGCCGATACAGTTTATGCGTGTTGATGCTTTTGGGCCTAGCGCTGTGATGTTGAAGGCGGTAGGGAAAGTAAAACCTGCAAAGCAGTGGGAAGTTGCTGGTGATTTCCGTATGCGTATCAAAAAGGCATTTGATACTGTTGGTGTCGATATACCGCTCCCGCAAGTAGTCATTCACGAAGCCAAAAAAGTCGCCGCCAAAAAATAAATCTAAACTCGAGCTCGTAGCACTAGTCACGTAGTGGTGACGGGATAAGCATGATAGGATTGATGAGTATGAAATTGTTGATCCGAAGTTTTTGGTTTTCTGCCAGTGCGACGGTAGCCGTGCTAGCAGTGAGTTTGTTTTACCGCGGATGGGCGGCGTTGCTGCCGTTGCTCATCTTGATGATTATCGAGATTACATTTAGCTTCGACAATGCTGTGGTTAATGCGAAAGTCCTGAAAAAGATGTCGCCACTGTGGCAACGGCTGTTTTTGAGCGTCGGGATCATTATTGCTATTTTCGGTATGCGGCTGGTTTTTCCGATTGTAATTGTCGCTTTGTCGGCAGATTTGCCGTGGCGAGCGGTGCTTGATTTGGCGCTCAACCACCCAAACGAATATGCTGAGAAATTAGAGATAGCCCACCCTATTATCACATCCTTCGGTGGCGCGTTTCTGTTGATGTTGGCATTGCACTTTTTTATGACCGACAACAAGTCGCATCATTGGTTCGATAGCTTTGAGCAGTGGCTTAACAGGCGCCGGGATTGGTGGTGGCTTCCCGGCTTGTTTTCCCTCGCTGCCGTTATCGTTATAAGTCTCGTACCGTTCAATCACCATCCAAGGCAAACCCTAATCGCTGGCTTATGCGGTATTGCGGCGTACATCGCAATACATGGGTTAACCATAGTCATCGGGAAAACAACCAGGCAGACAGAGCAGCTACAGCACTATACCGGGGGTGCCGCCTTTACGATGTTCCTATATCTCGAAGTGCTCGATGCCAGTTTCTCACTCGATGGAGTATTGGGGGCGTTTGCCATTACGAGCGATGTGCTATTGATAGTTGCCGGTCTGGGCATTGGCGCAGTCTGGGTTCGGTCGTTGACGGTGCTGATGGTACGGCAGGGGGTGCTGGAGGCATATCGGTATCTTGAGCATGGAGCTCATTACGCCATCATCGTCCTGGCTTCAGCCATGCTGGTATCGGTATTCTATGAAGTCCCAGAATTTGTTACCGGCGTCTTAGGTGTCGGCTTTATCGTTGCGGCCGCAATTGCTTCCCGCCGAGCTGCCGTTGCGGCGGAGTAGGTTTTGGAATGGATCGCAGACTACACAAAATGCTGCAGCGAGATCCACAGGAAGTAGCACCGCTTTTGCTTGGCTGTCGCCTGACACGTAAGGTTGCTGGCGCTGAGATGGTGTGTCGTATTGTTGAAACGGAGGCATATAGCGACATCGATGCAGCCAGCCACAGCTTTAAAGGCAGAACACCGAGGACTGAAGTAATGTTTGGGCCACCTGGTAAATTATATGTGTATTTTACCTACGGTATGCACTATTGCTGCAATGTGGTGGTGGGCCGAGAAGGGCAAGGCGCTGCCGTGCTGATTCGGGCGGTGGAGCCTCTAGCTGGCATGGAGATAATGCGGCAATCTCGCGGCGGCCGCAGTGGCGTAGAGGTGAGTAACGGGCCAGCAAAAGTATGCCAAGCACTGCAAATTGATAGGACAATGAATGGTCATGATTTGTCACAGTCACCATTATTGCTGGAGCGGGATGATTCGGTGAATCCTTTGCGCATCGTAACGACAACTCGCATCGGTATTTCTAAAGATATCGAACGGCCATGGCGATTTTATATAAAAGACAACCCGTATATTTCACGAACCTAGGTAACGGCCATCTTACCAAGTGTCACGATGTGGCGCCGGCGGTACTTGTCAAAAGCATCACGGTCGCTGCCGTTGCGGCGAATAAAGGCGCTCATTTGTTCACTGCCGATAAAGTGCGGCAGCATAACATAGGCGGCGCCGTGGTCGTAGAGCTTTGCGGCGGCGTCGTAGCTGTTGGCATGACAAATAAAGACCCCATCAGGGTTCCACTGATTGACGTGGCGCACCAGTAACAAATTAGTATCGAGGTCCGTGATGGTACTAACGACCAGATCCGCTTTGTGGACACCAATTTCTTCGAGTAGCTCATAATCGGTGGCGTCGCCAAATATGTGATTAATGTGTTGGCGTTCCATAACGTCAATGACCTCGGGATTGTAGTCGACGACGATGTAACGTTTGCGCATCTCTCGAAACGTTTTAATGAACTCATGACCACCTTTGTGGTAACCAAAGAGGATGAGTTTATACCCTTGGTTTACTTGCGGTTCGAGTTTGGGATTTGGTCTTTCGATGAACTTAAAGGAGCGCCGGACCAGTCGGAAGTATTTGTCATCGTAGTGCATCAGATAGGTCGATATACCGATAGTTATGAGAGCGGTGAGAGTGAGCATATTAGTGACGTGTTCGCTGGTCAGTCCCGAAGTCTGTCCCAATACCGCCAGGATGACCGAGAATTCACTAATTTGAGATAAGTGGATACCAACTTTGTAGCTTGTTTGTTCGGTGTAGCCCAAGCGTCCTAGGCTGGCTGCAATGACGAAGGATTTTATAAAGACGACGATAAAGGAAAAGATGAGGGCTGGTACTAATGCCGATGTAATGCTCTGCAGGCCGAGTCGTTCGCCAAGACTGACGAAGAACAAAACCAGGAAAAAGTCGCGTAGGGGCTTGAGACGCGTGCTGATCTCCTGAGCATATGGTAGAGAAGCTAGCGATACTCCAGCAAATAGGGCGCCCACTTCGATCGAAAAACCGGCTACCTCAAAGAGGCTGGCGACACCAAACGCCCACATGAGGGCAAACATAAACAAGAATTCTTGACTGCTCGCAAAGAACTTGGCCACTCGCGGTAATATGTAGCCGCCACAGACGGCCAGAAAAATCATGAGTGCAATGCCACGCATAAAGAGCATTTCGAAATCGCGAAGATTGGCGCCGCCGCTAGCCGCCGTAACGACAAGCAGTGCAATGGTAGCCATGATGTCTTCTACTAGGGTGACACCGATGGCGATACGGCCAAACAGACGAGAGGTTGCTTTTTTATCGCTGAGCGCTTTAATGACCACAATCGTGCTGCTAAATAGCATACCGATGGAGATTATAAGAGCTTCGGCATGGGTAAAATGTAGAAAGAGAGCAAGTGCATAACTGAGCCCGCCGATGATAGCCGTGTTGGCGAGTGCGACGACAATGACTGCTTTACCAAGACTGCGGATGGTCCCAACATTGAGCCCGAGGCCCACAATAAAGAGCAGGAGTGCAATGCCAATCTGACTGAATGATTCGAAGGCCGACTGATTATGAATTAAGTTAAACAATGAGGGGCCAGCAACCACACCCGTGATGATGTATCCCATAATAAGGGGTTGACGAAAAAGCCGCATGACGACCGATATACCGGCTGCCAGGGCAAGGACGAGACTAAGCTGTATGAATAATGTAAATTCCACGGTTTTGTTTGCGAGTTACTGCTTATGATTATCGCAAACAAGGGTCTTAAGCGCAAACTAGGTGTCGTGGTGTCCGACTATCGGTTAGCCCCAGTGAGGACTATCAGGATCGGCGACGACAATTTGTTCTTCATTGAGGTCTGCCATCTGCTGCATATCTTCTTCGTCGAGTGAGAAATCAAAAATACTGAAATTTTCGCGTTGACGATCGCCGTTAGTCGACTTCGGTATCGGCAGTAAACCATTGTCGATGTGCCAGCGTAGGATAATTTGAGCTGGCGTTTTGTGATGTTTGGCAGCGATAGGGTCGACGGCTCTTGCTAGTCCTTTATCGGCTCGCATGATGGGACTGTAGCTTTCGACGGCAATATTATGTGTAGCGCAGAATTCTCTGGTAGATGTTTGCTGGAGGCGCGGGTGCAATTCAATTTGATTGACGGCAGGTGTGATGCTTGCCGATTCTAATAGCGTGGACAAATGGTGCGTCTTAAAATTTGACACGCCTATGGCGCGGACGCGCTTGTCTTGGTAGAGACTTTCGAGTGCTCGCCATGCATCGGTAAATTTATTTTGCGACGGCACGGGCCAATGAATTAGATACATATCCAGGTAGTCTAAACCGAGTCGTTCCATGGTTGCGTCAAAAGCACGCAGGGCGCTGTCGTAGTCGTGGCTATCGTTCCAGAGTTTACTGGTTACAAAAATCTCTTCGCGTGGTGTCTCGTGGTAACGAACAGCTGTACCCACTCCCTCTTCATTGCCATAGATAGCGGCAGTATCAATAAGTCGGTAGCCGATATCGAGTGCACTACGGACGGCGTCGCCTACTTCGTTCGGGTCCTTTATTTGCCAAGTACCCAAACCAATGTGTGGGATGGTTATGCCGTTATTGAGTGTTATCTGCGGTACGTTCGCCGATGCTGCTGCCATGTTTACTCCTCCTTGTATCGCTTAATAGTGTAGCGAGACAGTACAGCACATGTAGCGAAATCGCTTACAGCATTGATACGCAACGCCCGGTCCATACAAATTCCTCCTATAGATGGAGCGAGACTGGTCGTCTGGTAAGTTACCGCTTAGTTTGTATACTGAAGACTATGACAGTAGCAGTAATCGCAGCGCAGGGAAGAACCGGTAGGGCCTTTGTGCGGGCGGCATTGCGAGCTGGGCATGAGGTCAGGGCAGGGGTAAGAGGCAAGCATGACTTTGCGGACCATCCTCATTTGCAAGTAGTAGCGTGTGATGCAACGAATGCAGACGATGTGATACGGTTATGCGCTGGTGCCGATGCGGTGATATGTCTGATAGGGCATGTCAAACACTCGCCGACACTTGTACAAACCACTGCCATCAAGCACGTGTTAGCCGCCATGGATCAGCACGACATAAAGCGGGTACTGAGCTTGACTGGTACAGGTGTACGCCTGCCGAATGATTCTCCCAATGTTATTGACTATGTGCTTAACCTCGCCATTCGTATCATCGATCCAGCCCGAGTTTCAGATGGCAAACGGCACGTCGGCGTCTTGCAAAAAAGTTCAGTGGAGTGGACGGTGCTGCGGGTTCTCAAGTTAACGAGCGGAAAAAACAAACCGTATCGTTTGACCCGCCACGGCCCGGCCGAACTTTTTAGTTCCCGCAAAGAAGTCGCCCACGCCCTGCTGGACGTGCTGGAAAACCATAGTTATGTACGGCAAGCTCCCATACTTTCGACCCGTTCACGTATACAGTAAATAGCCTACAAAACATCTAGAGTTACGGTGTATGCTAGACACATGAACCAGTTAGACTTTCGGCCCCGAAAAGTGTTGGCAGTCGGCGCTCATCCCGACGACATTGATTTCGGTGCGTCCGGTAGCATTGCCACATGGGTCCAACAAGGTGCCCAAGTGGACTATTTAGTGATTACGGACGGTAGCAAGGGGACAGCTGATTTGTCGCTGACGCCAGAGATGTTAGTAACATGTCGTAGAGATGAACAGCGGGCCGCTGCCGACACGCTCGGCGTGAGGGAGGTATATTTCTTGAACTATGAGGATGGCAAGTTGACTGTCACTGAAGATTTAAAACGGGATATTGTGCGGGTCATACGACAGACAAAGCCTGACACGGTCATCGTCATGGACCCTACCATGGTATACTCCGAGCAGCTTGGTTTTGTGAACCATCCTGATCACCGGGCGGCAGGCCAAGCGACCCTTGACGCTGTCTATCCATTTGCTCGCGACCACTTGAGTTTCCCTGAATTGTATACAGAGGAAAAATTGAAACCTCACAAAGTCGCCCACCTTTTGCTCGTCAATCTAGATCGGCAGAACTGCTTGATTGACATCACGCAAACATTTGATATGAAGCTGAATGCGCTTCAATTGCATGAGAGCCAAATGCCAGACTTTGTTGCGGTCAAAAACATGGTGACCGCTCGGGCGCAGCAGCTCGGTGAAAAAGCAGGCTGTACCTATGCCGAAGGCTTTGTGCGACTAGACATTACCTAAAAAGAAAGACATCGTATGCTCGTAGTTATATTGGCCGCCGCCACGTTTATATCAACATTTTTAGGCGGTTTGCTTGGATTAAAAAATCAGGATAAATTACACCGATTTTTGGGGTATACGGCTGGGGTTCTGCTCGGTGTTGTGGCGTTTGATTTGTTGCCAGAGATTTTTACGGCGGCAAATGGAGTACACATGGACTTCTCATGGCCGATGATTGCTTTGGTCACAGGCTTCTTGCTGTTTCATATTTTGGAAAAGAGTATTCTGATACACCATACGCAGGAGAGCGAATATGAGGTGCACCATCATCCTCATGTCGGAATCGCCAGCGCACTCGCCCTGATTGGCCACAGTTTATTAGATGGTGTTGGCATAGGACTTGGCTTTCAAGCTGGTCAAGGCATCGGTATTGCGGTGGCGGTTGCCGTCATCGCTCACGACTTTACCGATGGACTGAATACGGTAAACCTACTCTTGCTTAATAAGAATAAACCGCGTAGAGCAGTTGGGTTTCTGCTTGCTGATGCAGCAGCGCCAGTATTAGGAGCTGCCAGTACGCTCCTGTTTACGATTCCCAGTGTCGCCCTGCCGATATACCTTGGTTTTTTCGCCGGATTCTTACTGTACATCGGGGCGAGTGAAATCTTGCCGGAGGCTCACAGCAAGCACTCAAGTTACGTTACACTCTCGTTAACCATATTAGGGGCTTGCTGTATTTTTGCCATAAGTAGGATACTATAAGATCAATGGACTCGCATGTAACGAGCAAACAAAAAATTATCATCGCTGTTATTTTAATGATAGTGTCGCTGGGGGCGGTGGCGGCAATCGCTCAGTCGTTGTTGCGCAGTCATCGAAGTGGTGAAGATTATTGTAAACTTGCCGATGAAGCCCAGCAAACCCAAAACAAAACACCAGCACAAGAGCAAGAATTGAGCTACTACACGGCCAAGTGTATAGGCTTAACCCAATAGAGAACTTTTGGCGTCTAACTGATACAATAGGCTTATGATTATAGCGGTGATTGTATTGGGTGTACTTGTGCTGGCGTTGCTTGCCGTGCTCGTTCGACAGCAAACTGCTGTAAAGCCGGATCCTAACACTGCACTGCTACTCAAGCAGGATCTTTCCCGACTGAGTGATGACATTATGAACCTGAAGGACGGGATGCAGCGGCAGATGACCGAGCAGTTTGGCACCAGTAGCAAACAGATGACGGCTCAGCTCCAAGCCAGCGCTAAACTTATTACCGATGTTACTCAAAAATTAACAGAACTGGATAAGACCAATAAGAACGTTGGTGATATCGCCGGAGAACTGAAGATGCTGCAAAACGTCCTACAGAACCCCAAGCAGCGCGGCGTGCTGGGTGAATACTACCTCGAACAAATCCTAAATAACATTTTGCCTCCCGGTGCCTATGAACTTCAACACAAATTAGGTGAGGGGCTTATTGTCGACGCGATAATCAAGATAGACGACAAAATCTTGCCGATAGATAGTAAATTTAGTCTCGAAAACTATAACCGATTACTCGATTGCACTCCAGAAGAACGCCCAGCGCTCGAGCGCTTGCTCAAGGAAGACCTCAAACGTCGCATCGATGAAACCAGCAAATACATTAAGCCGGGCAAGGGAACGCTCGATCAAGCGCTAATGTTTATTCCCAGCGAAGCTATCTATTACGATTTGCTATCCAATAAAGTCGGCACCGGCAATGTGTCCGGCCGAAACCTGATGCAGTACGCTGCTGCTGATAAGAAAGTAACCATCGTTGGACCGAGCACCCTCTCGGCTATGCTACAGACTATCGTGCAGGGGCTGCGCAGCATAGAAATACATAAAGACACCGAAAAAATCCGCAAGAACATCGAGCAACTCAACAAGCATTTGATTGCCCATAACGCCTACATGCTCAAGTTAGGTAACAGCCTCGGCACCACCGTAAATCATTACAATGCAACGTATAAAGAGCTCGGTAAAATCGACCGTGATATCGTGAAGATAACCGATAGTGATCCCACTGTAGAGCCGCTTCTGCTCGACAAACCCCACATCGACAGCTAGACGTAGCTAGCCCAGAATCTTTAAGGCTATGCGACGGCGGACATCTTGGATTCGTGTGTGTTTTTCGAGCGGCTTAGTAATAGCTAGCCCGAGTGCCACCAGACCGATCGATGCCTGCTTGCCGACAAATCGAGCGTGCTCCCGGTAACTTTGCCAGCGAGTTTCGTGTGGGGCTGGGTTTTGCCGCTGGGCAAGAAGTGCTCGATAGATTCCTCGCAGAGCAATGCGCGAAGCATCGCCTCCGCTGTCGGCGCTATGCATAGCTTCGAATGTCGCCTGGTGCTTCGACAGCATGGTGGCATAGGAATCCCATGATTTGTGAGGTTCGTGCAATGTTTGCACGAGTTTTTCGCCCATCATAAAAGCTCGTCTCGCTCGCAGTGGCGCAGCGGCGTACAACTCCTGAGTCGGTGGGTAGTTGGGTGGGGTTTGGGCAGCTAGTAGCGCGAACGAACGACCTTCGAGCAGATAGGTGGCGATTCGCTCCCGAGCGATTCGTTGACTATCATCACATCGAGGCGACCCTTTGATGGGCGAATTGATAGTATCGAGCGACTCATGGGATCGGAGAAACCACTGACTTATGCTAAGAAACGAACCTTCGGCTTGCGCCGTCCGAAAGCCAGCCTTGGCTGCGGCTTCGCCGGCCGCCGTCGGGTCGTCGGTCCGAGTTGGTTGCTCCGACGCCATATCATAGGCTGCGGCAGCGAAAGCAAGACCTTGGTAGGCGTCGGGGGTTATATTTGTCTGGCTTTTATGGAGTAAGTCGCGTACAGGGTATTGACGTAGCGCCGAATCATACGGGACGGAATGTGGAGGTATGGCCATAATGTCTCCCAGTTAGGTAGCCATAATAAACCATAAAATTAGTACGTTAACAATAGGAACTAGATGATATGGAGACCGAGCAGGGCAAATATGACAAGGCCAGCAGCGATGCGGTAGTAGGCAAATGGCTTGAAATTGTGATGAGCAATATAGCGTAATAACCACGTTACTGCTATTAGTGCTGTAACAAATGCCGAAACGACGCCCACCAGAAGGGCTGGCGTACCGCCGGGCAGGCTACCGATGCTATCGCCGTGTTTGTACAGCGTGTAAGCACTAGCTAACACCATCACGGGAATGCTCATATAAAAGGAAAAAGCGGTGGCGGTGGGCCGGTTCAGGCCTGTCAGCAATCCGCTCACAATAGTGGCACCGGAGCGTGATACACCTGGTACGATGGCGACGCACTGTCCAATGCCAA
Source organism: uncultured Candidatus Saccharibacteria bacterium (assembly GCA_963800205.1). GTDB lineage: Bacteria > Patescibacteriota > Saccharimonadia > Saccharimonadales > UBA4665 > UBA6224. The sequence continues at coordinate 187,163 of CAWCZQ010000005.1, read as the reverse complement.
TTAGCAGTGCCCGTTTAATGGATATATCACCAAACTCTATTGGGTCGTCATGATTATGGACAGGTTTCCGGTCGACTAGCCACAAAACGATACCACCCAAGATAAGAGTGGTGGCGATGACGGCAGGGACCGAAAAACGTTCGAGGAGCGAACCGAGTAATAGTCCGGCAATGCCGGCTGGAATTGTGGCGATAACTAACAGCTTCCAGAAATGAATGGCCTCATGGTCTCCTTTGAAAAGACCGACCACTTTGTTGAATAAATCCTGACGATAGAACCAGACGACTGCCGCAATCGCGCCCACCTGGATAACGACAGTAAATAAATCTTTGATATCTCGGTAATCGAGCAAGTGCTCGGCAACGATTAAGTGACCAGTACTGCTAATGGGGAGGAATTCGGTAATTCCCTCGATAATGCCCAGGATAAGTGCGGTGAGAAGTGCAAGCATAATCTCTTCAGTGTACGTTAGTGTTAATGAAAAAACTAGGAATGGATGAGGTCAATGGTGAGTGCCGCTGTCCAACTAAAATTACTTGCGCCCAGTGGCGAGCCGTCGAGCGGGTCGAAGTACTCATTACAGCCATGCATTCTCACTAACTCCAATGTCGTTTCGGTGAGGACGTCGGCGTGATCATCAAAACCGTAGCGGCGGAGTCCATCAATGACGAGCCAGTTTATGTTAATCCAGGTGGGACCTTGCCAGTAGCGCTTTGGGTCAAAATAAGCTGACAGGCGCGGCACGCTTGGTAGTGGATACGACAGGCCGAATTGATGACTGTTCTCTATTAATCTGACAAGTTTTTCGGCACGGTCCTTGGTTATGTGGCCAGCATACAACGGCAGCAAAGTGGCGACCGACGGCTCACGAAGCCACTTGTGGGTGACAAAATCTCGCGAATAATACTGCTGCGTCAGCTCGTCCCAGAGGTTTTCGAAAGCTTTTTCGCTGCGGCGCATGCACGTATCAAGTTCTGTTGGTATTTCTTCTCGTAAGCTCTTGGCAATGTGTCGCAGCTGCTCGTTAGCCCGGATGAATATGCTATTAAATGCGAGGTCTTCGATGGCAAAAAGTGAATGGTCAAGAATACGATCGATGTTGTAGCTTTTGCGCTTTAGGCGGCGCTGGACATCGTATAGCGCTAAGATCTCCAAGTTGGAAAAACGTTCGTTGAGCGGTACCGACCTGGTATCGCGCCGGAACAAGCTCACCGCATTATCAAGTTTGCTTTTATGCATCGCCCGTATCCACCACGGCAATTGGTGGTCTTCGAGATACGACATCCACGGTGGTGTGTTGTCGAGGCCCGTCTCCCAGGGGTGCACTAGGAGGACTAAACCTTCTTGGTGAGGATCGCGCTCGCCATAGAGCCATTCATGGTAGGCAAGCAAGCCGTCCCAGACTTGACGGTACCACTGACGTCGTTCCGGCCAGGCTAATTTTTTGCCGACTTGCACGACGGCTTCGGCCAACATGGGAGGTTGGGTAATACCACTGGTAGCAATACCGTCGGGTGCATTGGGGCTTAGCCAACTCTGCCACGCTTGACGGTCGCGCTCAAAACCTGGGTCACTACTAAATACCATATTCGGGAGCATGCCATTTTTCCACTGGCCACGAAGCAGATTCAATAATTCGGTCTGGGCTCGGTTGACATCAATATGTCGTAAACCTATGGCTATAAAACAGCTATCCCATAGCCATTGGTGTGGATACAAATTGCCAGCAGGCATAGTGTAGGCGCCACGGTCATTTTCGGCCAATACAGCGGCCGCTTCAGCTAGTACAGTTTTATCATCTCGCATATGCCTATAGTATAACGCTGTTTGGCTAATCGAGCGATGCGTGGTGTAATACGTTCACTATGACCGAAAAGCGAGCAACTGGCGAACATAATAAAGCTAAAATAGCGGCCGAGCTCGGGGGCGTGGGGTTAGGGATAGTTGCGGCAGGGGCTACAGCTGGTTATGTGCGATACCGTAAGAGAAGACTGGAATCACAACAAGCTATCGATGAAACAGACATCCCTAAATATCAAAAAGCGCTGGAACTCTTCACTAATGAAAAAGTACTGAAACGCTTGCCTGATGGACACTACATCATGGCTGCGGCCGCTGTACGGATATTCTATGCAAGTCATGACAGCAGTGAACAGATAATTACCAAAACAAACCTGAAGGCCCAATTAGATCAAGGTGAAGAACGGCTCCGAATTCCTGAACACCGACTGCAAACCGCATTGAGCTATCTTGCCGATAAGGATTATCAATTGATTGGTCGTCGCTCTCGTGAAGATAATCATCGAATCCGAGGCTACTATGCACTTCCTGCCCTGCAATGGGCGATGGAAAGCGGCGAAATACCCGATGTCGTTATAGAAGCACAAAGCAATTTTATAAACGAGAATATGTAAGTAGCTATCGATAGTTAGTGAAGTTGAGCGGAAATTCGAAATCTTGTTGGCGTAGTAGCTGCATAACCGCCTGTAAATCGTCTTTGCTGCTACTCATGACCCGGACGGCATCGCCCTGAATCTGGGTTTTAACTTTCGGGAAATCTTCTCTTATCAGCTTCGTGATTTGCTTGGCCTTGTCTTGGTCGAGGCCTTGCTTAAACGGAACTTCTTTGGTGGTTTTGAGGTTACTCTCGATTGATTCCTGAGAAGTATCGAGTACTTTCTGGCTCTGATTCCGAGCGGCGAGTTTTTTGCGATAAATATCGAGGATGGCATCAATCTGCCAGTCGCCACTGCCGGTGACCTTTATACCGGTTTTATCGGCATTGAGCCACTCTATCGCCGCCGGTGTACCCTTGAAGTCGTAGCGAGAGGTCATTTCGCGTTCGGTTTGGTCATAGACGTTATTCATCTCGGCCTTGTCATATTCCGAAACTACATCAAAAGAAAAGTTTGCCATAACTACTAGTGTGCAAGAATAGGTTTCTTTTGGCAAACGTAAGCTTTTTGGTATATTTAGTTCTATAGCTTTAACTACGGAAGGATTTGTTTGTGAAACAAAATAAATTTAGCTTTGCTGTTTTTTTGGCGGCATTGAGTGCCGTGGTAGTACTCGCTGCTGCACCGGCATATGCCCGGCAGGGGAGTGACGACAGTACGAGTGATGACTCGGTCACCAGCTCGCAACAATCGGATTCAGAAACAGAGAATGACAGTAGTAGTGATAACGCGACGGAAACAGAAACCGAAACTGAGCATGGCACTGAGGTCGAAAACGAAGTTGAACATAACGTCGCTATGTTTAAACAGCATGGTCGTGAGAAGTTGGCGCTGCGCCGTGCCGACAAAGAACACCATACGGTTGCTCAGCGACAAAAGACGTGTGAAAACATTCAGAAAGCTGTCAACAACAAGCTTTCAGCCTTTAATAACAACGCCGACAAGTACCTGTCGCGCCTCGACGACGTCTTCACGAAACTGCAAGATTACCAGACGGCGAATAACGTATCGGCCGACAACTATGAGTCTCTTCTAACGACAGCTAAAGATAATCAAACCACTGCTGCAGCAGCTGTTACGGCACTCTCTCAAGTAGCCGATTCACTCGACTGCACGGAATCTGATCCGGCAGCAATGCTGGCGACCGCCAAAGAGAGCGCAAGTGGTACTCGTGATGCTCTCAAGGCCTACCGTACCGCTCTTAAGAACATCGTCGTCGCACTGGCTCAAGCCCAAGGTGAAGACGTAACCACCACGGAGGATAACTAATCATGCGTATAACTCGCTCACAAGACGGCATAGGACATCTGCTAGCACTCCTCATCATCGTGGTAGTAGTAGCGGTAGGATTTGCTGGCTACACGGTATGGAAAGCCGGACAAAAAGATACCGAAACGGCAACAACTCAGTCATCGGCTATTAAGACCAAAGCCGATTTGAAAAACACCGCCACCTTGCTGGACACGACTGCCAGTCAACTCGACGATGCTCTCGACCCATCGGTTCTCGATGCCGACATCGATAAGCTCCTCTAGCCCTAAAGAAGCTCGCGACATCGGCAGCAAAGAGCGGTACGGCCGCTCTTTGCCATATCTATGGCAAATTAATATACCCAGACCCGCTTAATTCCTCTGATATACTAGTAAAAATGAACTATCAACACGAAAACATTGCTGACGCTGCAAAGGTGCTCGAGGCACGATTTACAGAGCTTGAATCCAAGGCCGATATTCTCAAAGCAGTAGAACTAAAAGCGTTGTTTGATGAGCTCAAGACATTGGATCCTGCCCAGCGGGCGACATTTGGGAAAGAACTCAATATGCTCAAGCAGGAACTGCAAAAACGGGTCAAGGAATTTGACGAAGCGGAGGCCGTACTGCCGCCGCTGGACGTGACAGCACCATTTGATATCAATGCCCCTTTGCCGCAGCTTATGTCCGCCGAGCACGGCACCGTGCATCCCCTGATGAAAGAACTCGAAACGGTGCTCGATATATTCTACCGTATGGGGTTTACGGCTGTAGAATCACGTGAGATCGACGATGACTACCATATGTTTGGTGCCTTGAACTTCCCTGAAGGTCATCCGGCGCGTGACGATTACGACACTTTCATGACCGAGCAGCAGGACACGCAAGGCACGGCCACTGATTGCGCCAGCTCACACCAGTACCATGCAAAACCGCATCCTACAGACGTATCGCCACCTCTTGGAGCAGGGCCAGCCGATCGCCGCCGTCATTCCAGGTCGGGTCTTTCGCAATGAAGACCTTGATGCTCGCCATGAGCACACTTTTTACCAGCTCGAAGGGGTGTATGTCGGCAAGAAGGTCCATGCCGGCAACCTGATTGCCACGCTCAAAACATTTTTGCAGGAATACTATGGCAAACAGCTTGAGGTCAAGACCCAGCCGTTTTATTTCCCGTTCACAGAACCAAGCTTTGAGTTTGCGCTCAGCTGTCCGTTTTGTAACAAAGCGGGCTGTTCTATCTGTTCGCAATCGGGCTGGATTGAGCTGCTTGGCTGCGGTATGATTCACCCTAATGTGCTGCGCGAGGCCGACATAAACCCCGAAGAATATACTGGCTTTGCCTGGGGTGGTGGCATAGAACGCTTGGTTATGATGAAGTATGGCATCGAAGACGTGCGTCACTTCGAATCCGGAAAGTTAGAATTCTTGAGGCAATTTGCATGAAAGTAAGTTTAAACTGGGCAAAGGAATACGCTGCAATTGACATGCCAACCGATGAGTTGTTGGCGCGAATTGGCGCACAATTGGGCGAGATTGATGGAGTTGAGTACCTTGCCCAAAAATACCAAGGCGTCCTAGTTGTAAAAGTCGTTACCTGCGAGGATCATCCCAACGCCGATCGGCTACGGGTTTGTAAGATAGATGATGGTGGCGTCGCTCAGTCAGTTGAACGCGATAGCGATGGATTGGTGCAAGTAGTGTGTGGAGCGCCCAACGTGCGGCAGGGAATTACCGTCGCCTGGTTGCCGCCCGGCTCTACCGTACCGGCCAGTGTCGAAAAAGCTCCCTTTGTACTGGATTCTCGTGAATTACGCGGTGTGCTGAGCCATGGTATGTTGGCAAGCCCGCAAGAGCTTGCTATCGGCGAAAGTCACGACGGCATCTTGGAACTCGAGGACACACTCGCAGCAGGCACCGGCTTTCTCGAGGCCTACGCTCTCGATGATGTCGTTGTCGATATCGAAAATAAGATGTTTACGCACCGGCCGGACTGCTTTGGCCAACTTGGGGTAGCCCGCGAGCTCGCCGGTATTACCGGTACACCTTTTACGTCTCCTGACTGGTACAAGACCTACGAGTTAACGGTCGCGGACACTGCCGCTACGCTCCCGCTGCATGTCGTCAATGAACTCCCGCAGCTCGTACCGCGTTTTATGGCGGTGAGCCTCAGTGGCATCACAATCAAGCCGTCGCCGGTCCGTATGCAATCATTACTGAGCCGAGTCGGTATTCGGCCGATTAATAATGTCGTCGATATAACAAACTATATAATGATGCTGACAGGTCAGCCGCTGCATGCCTATGATTACGACAAAGTCGTGGCGCTAAGTGACAAGGATGCAACCATTGTGGTTCGCAACCCGAGGAGTGAAGAAAAACTAACATTGCTCAACGGCAAAACCGTGCAGCCACGCGCCGAAGCGATTATGATAGCAACCGACAAGCAAGCCATTGGGCTGGGCGGTGTCATGGGTGGCGGTGATACGGAAGTCGACGAAAACACGACCAACGTAATACTCGAAGTGGCAACTTTCGACATGTACTCGATCCGGCGCACCAGTATGGCACACGGATTATTCACCGATGCCGTCACTCGCTTTAATAAAGGCCAATCGCCGTTACAAAATGATCGGATTCTCAATGAGGCGGTGCGATTGTTGGGCGAATACGCCGGCGCAAAGATGGCGAGCCAGGTTATTGACGAATCGCAGGTTACGGGACGAGAGTGGGTACATCCGCCGGTGCCTGTCGCGGCCTCGTTTATCAATGAACGACTAGGCCTATCATTGAGCGCATCAGACATGAGACACCTGCTAGAGAATGTTGAATTCACGGTGACCATTGAAGGCGAGTTGTTGCACGTGGAAGCGCCCCGCTGGCGCACCGATATCGAAACTAGAGAGGATGTCGTAGAAGAAATTGGCCGACTCTATGGTTTTGATAAACTGCCTCTCGAATTGCCCCGGCGTGCGATTTCGGCTACTCCGCGAGATCCATTGCTAGAACTAAAAGCGCGCATACGTCATATATTGGCAAAAGCCGGAGCTACCGAACTCCTCACCTATAGCTTTGTACATGGCAAACTCATTGATAGTGTCGGCCAGAACAAACAAGATGCCTTTGCGTTGTCGAATGCGATCAGCCCAGATCTTCAGTACTATCGCTTGAGTCTTCTGCCGAGTTTATTGGATAAGGTGCATCCGAATATCAAAGCCGGTTATGAGCGGTTCTCGCTATTCGAAATGGGAAAGACCCATACTATTCACGAACACGACGACCAGGGCTTGCCACTAGAGCGCGATATACTGGCAATGGTAGTCGCCGCTTCAAAAAAAGCAGCGCCTGCCAGTGCGGCCTACTACGACGCCAAGCATCAGTTGCAGTTCTTGGCGGCACAGTTGGGCTTGAGCTTACGATTTGAGCCGTACGACAACCGTTCTTCGACGCCAATAGAACAGCCGTATGAACCGGGCAGAACTGCCTTGGTAAAAATTGCTTCTACCGATTTGGTTGTCGGCATTATTGGTGAGTTCCGCGTGGGCGTAAAGCGAGCGCTAAAACTGCCAGAGTATACGGCTGGCTTTTCGCTACAACTTGCCGAGCTACTTCAGGCCTGCACTACATCAGACAATAGTGCTTACCACCAATTGCCACGGTTCCCGAAAGTTACCCAAGATATTACTCTCAGGGTAGCAGCCAGTACGTCATACCAAGCGCTACACGACTGCCTCGTAGAATCTCTGACGGCGTCGGCGGCCGACAACGCCTTGGTTACTGTTGAGTGTACAAGTATCTACCAGCGTCCCGACGACACTGACCACAAGCAAATATCGTTCCGCTACAGTGTTGCCTCGTACGAGCGCACCCTGACCGATAGTGAAGTTTCGCAACACCTGGCAACCGCAGCCGAGGTAGCGGCTGCGCAGTTGAACGCTTCGACGCTGTAAACTATTAGTGCTAAGTTTGTGTAACGGCTCCTGTCACAGGTATACTAGCTCGAGTGAAAAGCATCTGGAGAATAATTCGTTTTACGTCAGAACTTTGGCCGTTTTATGTTGCGGTCAGTGTCTTTTCGATTTTGGTAGCTGCCATGACGCAGGTACAGCCGCTGCTATTAAAGGGCGCCATTGATGAAATAACCAAGTTAGTCGGCGGCGGTTCGGCAAATGTCACCAAAGTGGCCTTGCTGGCGACACTGATATTTGTAACCGATATTGGACAGACCATTTTTAGTAATATAGGCGGCTATATCGGCGACATGTTGTCGGCACGTTTGCAACGAATTATGAGTCAGCGATACTTTGCCCATTTACTAACCTTGCCGCAACGTTTTTATGACACCGAGCTGTCTGGCCGCGTTCTTAACCGGATGAACCGAGGCATCTTCCAAATAACCAGCTACATTCAGACGTTGAGTAATAACTTTTTACAATTTGTATTTAGTACTGTCTTGTCACTGATTGTCGTTTTCATCTTTTCTTGGCAAGTCGGACTCATGCTAACGGTCTTATACCCGGTTTTTATTATTTTGACGACCCGGACTAGTTCTAAGTGGCAGGGGTACCAAAAAATTATCAACGAAGAGCAGGACATGGCGACCGGTCGGTTTTCGGAAGCTATTGGGCAGATACGCGTCGTCAAGAGTTTCTTACGTGAAAAAGGTGAATTATCGTTATTTGGCCGACGCTATGCCAAAGTGGTCCGTACCACCCGTCCTCAGAGCCGGTACTGGCACCAGCAAGATGTCTTTCGCCGTCTTATTCTCAACGTTATCTTTTTTGCGGTGTACGTTTACATATTCGTCGAAACGGCCCGCGGTACGTACACCCTCGGTACGATGGTGCTGCTTATTCAGTATGCAGCAAATATTCGCCTGCCGATATTTAGCATCAGCTTCATTGTTGATCAGTCGCAGCGGGCAATCGCCAACACTAAAGATTACTTTGATGTCATGGATCAAGAGCCCGAAATACGTGACCACGCTCGCGCCGCTACGCTGAAGCTTCGGGACGGCAAGGTTGAGTTTAATAATGTATCGTTTGGCTATGATGCCAATACACCCGTGCTTAAAAACATTAATTTTGTCCTGAAGCCAGGCACGAAGACGGCGCTGGTTGGCGAAAGTGGCGAAGGTAAAACAACGATTACCAGTCTGCTGCTCAGACTGTATGAAGTCGGGCGCGGCGCTATTGAGATTGACGGACAAAAAATAACGGAAGTTACCCAAGAGAGCTTGCGAGGTGCAATCGGTGTCGTCTTTCAGGAACCAGCATTATTTAGTGGGACTATCCGCGAAAATATAGCTTATGGAAAGCCGCGGGCATCATTGGCCGATATAAAACGTGCCGCCAAAGCGGCAAATGCCCATGAGTTTATTACCCAGTTCGAAAAAGGGTATGACAGTGAAATTGGTGAGAGAGGACTAAAGTTGTCCGGTGGCCAAAAACAGCGAATTGCGATAGCCCGAGCATTACTTAAAGATTCGCCAATTCTCATCTTAGACGAGGCTACTAGTAGCTTGGATAGTAAAAGTGAACGGCAGGTTCAGGATGCACTCGAACACCTTATGCAAGGCCGGACAACATTGATCATTGCTCACCGCTTAAGCACCATTCAGAATGTCGATCAAATTGTCGCGTTGCGATACGGTAGGGTTGCCGAAGCTGGTACGCCGGCCGAGCTAGAGGAGGCTGATGGCATCTATGCTGAGCTGCTCAAGCTACAGCGCTTGCACACCGAAAGTACCAAGAAAAAGCTGCAAAAATTTGGCATTAAAGCGTAAAAACAGTCACCAAACACTAGCGCGTCATGCCGAACCGCGTTATACTATGCACAAAGTATGACACGGAAGAGGGATCGATTTTTTGCATTGATGGGAGCGTTATTGTTCCTTATTAGCGCTACCGCCGTAAGTGTGGCAGTCATTATTGATATGGCAACACAGGGACGCAACGACGCAACGGCCGACACCGCGCAGTCGCAAACTCAGCTGGCAGGTACGCCTTTGCCAGATTTCACACCACTATCAAAAGTTAACGAACTCAAAGTGATCGATACAAAAGTTGGCACCGGCCAAGAAGTTAAGGCTGGCGACTCGGTGAACGTAGATTATACCGGTGCCGTTGCTGAAACAGGAATCATCTTTCAGAGTAGTAAAGACACGGGCCAGCCGGCCACTCTTAGTCTCGATCAAGTAATTGAAGGCTGGAAACAGGGTATACCCGGCATGAAAGTGGGCGGTGAGCGTCGACTCATTATTCCAGCCGATCTTGCCTACGGCAGTACGCCGCCGCAGGGCTCCGGTATTCCAGCCGATGCACCACTGGTATTTGATATCACACTCAAATCAATTAACTAATACTGTACTAAAAAACACAATATATAGCGCCCTTGATTATTGTGCTAACGCTATTTATACTACACAGTACTGTTCAGTCGTTGCCTTCTCAGACACAAACGAACATCAAAAACATACTAACCATTTGGAGGGGTTTATGGTTAAAAACATTACGATCTTTACGACGAATACCTGCGCATACTGCGCCATGGTCAAAAAATACCTGGATGTCAAAAACCACAAATACGACGTTGTGAATCTCGATGATCATCCAGAACGACAGGCAGAAGCGCTCGCCCTTTCTGGCGCCCTGACCGTTCCTGTGACGGTCGTGACCAAACAAGACGACAGCCGAGAAGTTGTCGTCGGCTATAACTTGGCAAAACTAGCGCCAGCTTTAGCATAGGCATCTTTTTATCAAGGTGGGCGCCTTCGGGCGCCCTTTCTTTAGCGGTAATAAGGTACAATGAGAAATTATGAGTGAGACTGAAATTCCAACGCATGATGTAATAATGATCGGTGCTGGCCCAGCGGCATTAACAGCCGCCGTCTATACGACTAGAGAAGATATCGATACGCTACTGTTTGAGCGCGGCGTGGTAGGCGGCCTGGCGGCTATTACTGATATGGTAGATAACTATCCCGGCTTCCCAGAAGGTATCGAGGGGCTGACACTCGCCAATAACCTACAGCAGCAGGCTGAACGTTTCGGGGCGGTGATAGAACTAGGCGAAGTTCTAAGTATCAAAGACGAAGGCGTGTACAAGCGGCTGGAAACTACCAGCGGTGACATGCTGGCACGAGCCGTCCTTATCGCAACAGGATCAGATTATAAAAAAATTGGCGTACCCGGTGAAAAAGAATTCTACGGACGCGGGGTGCATTATTGCGCTACCTGTGATGGAGCTTTTTATCGCGACAAGCGGCTGGTTGTCGTCGGCGGTGGTAATTCGGCTATTCAGGAAAGTATCTTCTTGACTCGTTTTGCCGGCCATATCGATCTACTGGTACGCAGCGAAATTCGCGCCAGCGATGTCCTCCAAAAAGAACTGCAAAAATATGTCGATGATGGCAAAATAACGGTACACCTCCAGACATCTACCGATGAAATAATTGGCGAAGAAAATAGCGTTAAAAAAGTTATCGGCACTAAAAACGGTGAAAAAGTAGAGTTTCGAGACAGATGGTGTCTTTGTATTTGTTGGTCTTATGCCAAACACGCAATTCCTCACAACCAGCGACATCGAACTCGATGATATCGGCCTTATCAAGACCGATAAACACCTGCAAACTACCATGCCTGGCGTTTTTGCGGCTGGCGATGTTCGGTCCGGCGCAACCATGCAGATTGCCAGTGCCGTCGGCGAAGGGGCAACTGCCGCGTTAGTTATGCGCGAATATTTGGAAGGCAAGTTGGTGCCGCAATCTGAGCACACCGAAGAAGTCCTTACCTCAACCTTGGCATAGTCCCCGCTGAGTCCTGTTTGCCGCGTTGGTCTGTGCCAGTACGGTACTTAAAGACTGGTATAGCCCGGGAAGAAGTCAGTCACAATGTGCCGATGGTCGATTCCATGTTCGATGAGATCTTTTTTGAGAATCTCGAGCATTGGTTCGGGACCTGACAGATAAAATAGTGTATCATCGGTGGGTTTGTCGACGCCCATAATCATGTTAGCTGTGACGAGTCCTCGTTCTCCTCCCCAAGACGGGGTCGGTTTGTTGACGACAATGGTGGTACGCACGTCGGCTTTATCAAAGACATCATGAAAGATAATATCGTCTTCCGAATCGACACCGTAAAAAAGTCTGATGTTGCGCTCTTCGCCGGTGTCAATCAGCCACTGGCACATGCTGTGCAAGGGGGTCAAACCAATGCCGCCGGCCACGAACACTAGGGGTGTCTGCACGAGCTTTGGTAATACAAAATCACCCATGGGTTCGTCAAACTCAATTTCTGCTCCTGGTTTTAAGGCAGCAAGTGTTTGCTTGAACGAACTAACACGCTCGTCGTCGAATTTAGTCGTGATACTTAGTAGTTCGTCACTAGGAGAACTCGATAGGGTAAAGTAGCGTTTGATGCCCCGATCATCAGGCTTGTCGTGCGGCAAATACAGCTGCGTAAACTGACCAGCGGTGTACTGAACGGGTTGTGATGGATGAAACCAAAAGGTCCGTACGTTGTGGTTAATATCGTCGCTGTGTTCAAATGTCGCTTTCATGTCCCTCTACTATACCGGACGGTCGCTTCGCTAAGAAAAAGTTCGGGTAGTCGGTGATAATCCCGTACAAGCCGTACTTTACCCATTTGCGGGGCTTGGCGTGTTTAATGTGTATGAGTTTGTGGTTGGGGTAACAGAACAGCTTGTGCTGTTTGGATAAACTCCATATGACTCCCCACCAGAGGTAGCGCTGGTCCATACTGAGATAGGTCGTGCCAAGTTTTTTGGCCCGGCGCACGGCACGAATACTTGACCAGTTATCGAGGACAACGACATCGATATTCGGATAAGCTGCACGCAGTTGTCGGAGTGGTTCGTACTGAAATGATGCAAACAAAAACTCTTCTTCTTTCCAGCCTTGTTTGAGTGATTTGCGGAGTATCTCAAGTGTTGGTGTTACGGCCGCAAGCTCTTTGAATTCCAGCATAATGCGGCAGCGATGATTGACTACCGTTAACAACTCTTGCAGCGTGAGTAGGTCAGGAAACCATTCGCGCAGCTCCGCGAGATTGTAGTCGAGTGTATGAATTCTTTCGCCGTTGCGAGCAACTGGTTTTGCATCGTGCAGCAATACTACAGTGCCGTCTTTGCAGACCCGTAAGTCAATCTCTACTTGGTCGACACCGTAGCTGATAGCAGCTTCGACGCTGGCTGCGGTATTTTCCAGTGCCAGCCCTTTGGCGCCACGGTGTCCAATAATAAGTGGTCTGTTTGTGTTCTCCATGATACTCGAGGTAGTGTACTATATTTACTAGGAAATAACGACAAACCTCAGCAGCAAAGGAGAAGGTAGGTATGGCAGATTTTAATCAAGTATTAACGCCTGGCGATTATCAAAATGGTACCGTCAATACGGTCGTGGAGATTCCAGAAGGATCACGACTCAAGGTCGAGTGGGACCGAGAGCACGCCGCTTTCATGCTCGACCGTGTTGAGCCGGCAATTTTTGCGAAACCGTGTAACTATGGCTTTATCCCTCAGACGCTAGACGAAGATGGTGATGAACTCGACACGCTCATCATTTGCCCTGAACCCTTGGCTACAGGCGTTTGGCTGGAGGCTAAAATCATTGGCGTTATGAAATTTGAAGATGACGGTGAAGTAGACGATAAAGTCGTCGTGGTTCCAGCCGACAACCGTGATGATGGCAATGCGATAGAGTCGCTCGATGATATTCCTCAGCTCGTCAAGCAACTAGAGCATCACTTCACACATTACAAAGACCTCAAGAAGCCTGGCAGCACGAAGGTGCTAGGTTGGGGTGATACTGAAGAAGCCAAAGCAATCATCACCTCGTCAATCGAACGCTGGAACAGTAAGTAAGCTCTCTATGCGATTACAGGTGTTTGCCAAAGTAGTGCTTTTTCGTGATGACGGCAAGCTGTTGCTGCTGAAAAGGAGCGAAACTGACAGCCGTCGTCCAGGCGAATGGGACCTACCGGGGGGTGGTATAGAGCCAGGCGAAGAGCTCAATAGTGGTGCCGCCCGCGAAGTCATGGAAGAAGCCAATATTGTGGTCGACCCCTCGGAGCTTCGACTGATTTATGCTTCGACGGAGTCGTATGCCGACCGCGACAGCAACACTCGGCTGCTTTTTGCCGGGCATAGTGCAACAGACTTAGTCACCGTTAGCTTCGAACATAGCGAATATAAATGGGTTGATATCGACACGGCCTTACGCGAATTTCCCCACCCGATGTATACCAAGGCTATTCGCTACGGGCGGGACAACGACTTATTTTCGCCAGCGGTCTTAACGGTTGGCTAGGCGCGCACTAGAGCCGGCTAGAATGAGGCTTAGGTTTACATCTGCCAAATCATAACTGATCTCAGGAATCACTGGTGTAATGGTGTTGAAGGCCTCCATATTGCCTTCTTTATCAATCGCAATTCGCAGTACGCTCGTTTCAAAGAGCTCTAGTAAGCGGACAGCTCGGTCGAGTACTTCTTCGGGAGTTCGCTGTTTGCGTAGTAGCTGATCGGCAAGAATAGCCTCAGTTCCTTGATTGATATTGATGGACAGGTGAGTGGTCATGTGGGGAGTATATACAATAGCTTTCTTGCGTTCCACAGCTTATGCTTTTACAATTTATCTAACATAGCTAAACATCCACAGGAGAATACATGACAACAAAAGTGGCGATTAACGGATTTGGGCGCATCGGACGAAACGCGTTTAAGATAGCCTTTGCCCGCAGCGACATAGAAATTGTGGCAGTAAATGATCTGACCGATACCAAAACGTTGGCGTATCTTCTGAAGCACGACAGCAATTACGGAACGTATGACAAGGAAGTCAGCCATGACGATCAACATCTCGTCGTCGACGGCAAGAAGATCGTTGTGTTGGCCGAGCGAGATCCTGCCGCCCTACCTTGGAAAGACATGGACATTGACGTAGTTATTGAATCTACTGGCTTCTTTACCGATAAAGACGGTGCCAGCAAACATATTACTGCCGGCGCGAAACGCGTCGTGATATCGGGGCCGACCAAAAGTGATGGGGTCGATACGATTGTCCTGGGCGCGAACGATGACAAACTCAAAGGCGCCACAGAAGTAATTAGTAATGCTAGCTGTACCACTAATAGCCTCGGTGCTGTCATGGCAATTCTTGAGAGCGAATTTGGCGTCGAAAAATCTATGCTGACGACTGTACACAGCTATACAGCCAGCCAGGCTCTGCAAGATGCTCCTAAAAAAGATCTGCGCGAAGGTAGAAATGCGGCCGAAAACATCGTCCCGACGACGACCGGTGCCGCCATAGCCGTCACACTGGCGTTGCCACAACTCAAAGATAAGTTCGATGGGCTCAGTATCCGCGTCCCGACCCCTGTTGTATCGTTGAGTGACGTCACTGCATTATTAAAGCGCAGTGTCAGTGTGGAAGAGGTTAACGAAGCTTTTAAGAAGGCGGCTTCCGAGCCTTACTACCAAGGTATTCTTGGTGTTTCCGAGGACCCGCTTGTCAGCTCTGACTACATCGGCAATAGTCACTCCGGGACGGTAGATTTGCTTCTGACAAAAGTTGTTGGCGGAAATCTAGTGAAAATAATGGTGTGGTATGACAATGAGTGGGGCTACAGTAACCGTTTAGTAGAAGTGGTAGCCGACACCGGTCGCGCTGTCCAAAAAGACTAAAGGAAACGACAGTATGCATTACACGCTCCGCAACTATTCGCATAGACGGAGCGTTTTTGCGTTCGTCGCAATCGTTGTGCTCCTGGCTGTTATGGCAGCTATCGGGTTGTACAGCGGGGTATTTACTGGTACCGAAGAGCCAACTGAGAAACAATCATCGAAAGTGGCGACTCCCAAACCTCAGGATGGTGTTTCGACGCACATGCTGTTTGTCGGCGATGTTTTTTGGGCACGTAGGGTACAAACGCTCGCTGAGGCGAGTTCACTCGGTTCAAAATTCATTACTAAGGGTTTGTCGTCGTCTGACAGGGCGAACTACGATGCTTGGATTGGTAATTTTGAGTGCCCGATCACGACAAAAGATGTGCCATACGAACAACAAACCGATCTCCTCCGTTTTAATTGTCGACCGGAGTATCTGCCAGAGCTGAGTCGATGGTTTACGGCCGCCTCACAAGCCAACAACCACACCATGAATAATGGAGGAGAGTGGGGGCTCGATCAAACCCGACAAAATCTTGAGAAGAACGGCATCCAATATTTTGGTAACTATAATATGGATAAGCTCAATGATATTTGCGAAGTAATTGCCATGCCAGCAACCACCACCTATAACAAGAAACCTGTACGGATACCGGTGGCGCTCTGCGGCTATATGTATGTCGTCGATACCATGCCATCTCAGGCTCAGTTGGATGTCATGACGGCCTACGCAAAGGTTATGCCGGTCATTGCCATGCCACACATGGGAGTCGAGTATCGCACGACGGGCGAGCAGGCTAAAATCGAAGCATACCATCGTATGATTGACGCCGGGGCTGATGCTGTCATAGCGGCTCATCCACATGTTATTCAAAATAGTGAAGCCTATAAAGGTAAGCTCATAGCCTATTCGCTCGGTAACTTTCTATTCGACCAACAACGCTTTGGAACCAAAACCAGTACCGGTCTCGGCGTTGGCATGCGTCTGACGATACCGGACGAACATGCTGCCAAAATATACGAGAAGGTGGGCCAATCGTGTATGGCATACAAAGATACCTGCCTGAGTCAGTTGCAAAGCAAAATATCAGAACGGCCGTCGATGACCGTAGCCTATAACTTCGCCTGCTATGATGAGTCGACGGCCGTTGGCAGTGTGCCAACATTGGCCGACGAAGCCGTCTGTGATTCGGCAAAACAAACGGCAACAATCGACCAGCTCGGCGGCTTGTCTGACACATGGTAAACCGTAAAATGGTTATGCTACACTAGAATTAAGCATGAAAATTTATCTCGCCGCTGACCACAACGGATTTGAATATAAGAAGCAGTTGGCTCATTTTTTGGCTGCCGGCGGCTATGAAGTTATCGACGAAGGTGATAAGGCGCTTAAAACTGACGATGATTTTCCGCAGTTTGCGGGCCGGGCTGTCAACGCACTACTGGCAGATAACGAGACGGATAGTCGCGCTATCTTGATTTGTGGCAGTGGTCAGGGCATGTGCATGGCGGCTAATCGCTTTAAGGGGATTCGAGCCAGTTTGTGTTGGAGCGTGGCAGAAGCTCGCGCCGCACGCAATGACGATGATAGTAATGTTCTCTGTCTGGCGGCGCAATATACCGAGTTCGATAACGCCAAAGCCATCGTTACTACGTGGCTCCATACTGCTTTTGCGGCAGCGCCGCGCTATATCCGGCGGTTAGAGCAACTTGATAATCTCAATTAGTACCGTACGGAGGACGTAAATGGCTCAAGTTTGCCCGACAGTAACGGCCTATGAAATAGGGGAATTTCAGCGTCAGCTCGCCGTACTGCGACCATTTGCCAAACGAATTCATATCGATATGATGGACGGCGATTTTGCACCGACTATCTCTCCACGGCTTCGAGATATCTCATTACCGCCACATCTCAAAACTGACATACATCTCATGTATCGAAGGCCTATGGAAGCATTGGATGACCTCATAAGGCTCCGGCCCAATATGGTGATAATACACAATGAAGCCGACGTGCATCATATGCACTTTGCAGCCGAACTCCACAAAGAGGGAATCAAGACAGGGTTGGCTTTGCTGCAAGATACGCCGGTGCACTATACCGAACAGATTTTGCATAGTTTTGATCACGTCCTCATTTTTAGTGGTAACCTCGGCCATCATGGTGGGGAGGCAAATCTGGCGTTACTAGACAAAGTGCAGGAAGTACACCAGATTCATCCCGACGCAGAGATCGGGTGGGATGGCGGAATCAATATTACCAATGCTGCCAAACTCATCGAAGGCGGCGTTGATGTGTTGAACGTGGGCGGCTATGTGCACCGGGCTACAAATCCAAAAGATGCTTATGCTACACTGGAAACAATAGTGAAGCACCTATCATGAAACAACAAAAACGCACGACAGAATGGCTAGAAAAAAAGGCGAATGATGTCCGCCAGGATATTATTACGATGTTGGAACACGCCGGCAGCGGTCATAGTGCCGGGCCACTAGGCTTGGCCGACATTTTCACCGCTCTGTATTTTGATGTTCTTCATTACGACCCCAAAAATCCTGCGTTAGAGGACCGCGATATTATCTTGCTGAGCAATGGCCACTGTGTACCGGTGCAATATGCAACTATGGCCGAAGCCGGCTTTTTTGATAAAAAAGAATTGCTGACGTTGCGCCAATACGGCTCGCGGCTGCAAGGACATCCTGAGCGTACGCGGCTGCCTGGTCTTGAAAATACTAGTGGACCACTAGGTAGTGGGTTGAGTCAGGCCTGTGGCATGGCTCTGGCGATGCGCATGGATAAGCAGCTAGGCCGGACGGTCTATGTGGTAATGGGAGACGGCGAACAAGATGAAGGCAATGTCTGGGAAGCGGCTATGCTGGCCGGTAAGTACAAGCTCGATAATGTCGTCGCTATTACTGATCGCAACAACATACAAATAGACGGCTTCACTGAGCAAGTGATGCCCCTGGAAGACTTTAAGGGCAAGTGGGAAGCGTTTGGTTGGCATGTGATTGACATAGACGGCAATAATATCGAGGCGGTCATCGATGCCTGTGCTATGGCGCGGGCCATCCATGAAAAACCGGTGATGATAGTCGCACACACCATTCCTGGCAAAGGCGTAGATTTTATGGAAAATGATTTTCACTGGCACGGCATGCCACCTGATCACCAGCAGGCGAAAGAAGCGTTACACGAACTGCGGACGCTAGGCGGAAAGATCCGAGGCGAACATGAGTAAAGATATGCATTTAGTAGATGACATCCTAAGTCCTGATTTGGCACAGGAGCCAATTCGCAAAGGGTTCGGGAAGGGGTTGCTTGAGGCTGGTCAGCGAGATGAACACATTGTCGCCGCTTGTGCTGATCTGACTGATTCGACACAGATGAGCTTATTCCGTGATGCGTTCCCCGAACGATTTATAGAAATTGGTGTCGCCGAACAAAACTTGGTTACGGTTGGCTCAGGCCTCGCCGCTATGGGTAAGACCCCATTCGTCAGTAGCTACGCGGCTTTTAGCCCCGGGCGCAACTGGGAACAGATTCGGACAACCATTTGCCTCAACAATCAGCCTGTCAAAGTTGTCGGTAGTCATGCTGGCGTATCGGTCGGCCCTGATGGTGCAACACACCAAATGCTGGAAGATATCGCACTGATGCGTGTGCTCCCCCATATGGTAGTAATCGCACCGGGTGATAGCGTTGAAGCAAAAAAGGCGACGCTCGCCATGGCCCGGGACTCGCGTCCAAACTATTTGCGATTAGCTCGCGAGGCTACGCCGGTATTTACGACCGACAAAACACCGTTCGAGATCGGCAAAGCCTACGTGTATGCACCTGGCGAAGATATTACGATTATCGCCACGGGCACGATGACCTATCAGGTACTCGTCGCCGCCGAAAAGCTTTTCCGTGATGGCATCGATGCTGAGGTAATCCACTGCCCGACCATTAAGCCGCTCGACGAAGAAACCATCTTACGAAGTGTGAAACGAACCAAGCTAGTGATAACAGTAGAAGAAGGGCAAGCTGCTGGTGGTCTCGGCGGGGCCGTGGCAGAACTCCTCAGCGACAGGTATCCTGTGCCCGTAAAACGTATCGGCATGCAAGATCGATTTGGCGAATCAGGCGAACCGTCTGAATTACTCGAAAAATTTGGCTTGACCGCAAAGCATATTCAGCTATCAGCTCACCAGCTTGTCAAATCTCGCTAATTTTTTGTTAAGCCGCTTCGTGTTTTTTTCGGGCAATCTCGAGAATAATTGCCGGTAAATCAACCAAGTTTTCCTTACCTAGGTCGTAGTCGACTTCGATGCCATAATCCGTCATCCGTTCTGCAGAAAAACCTATGATATGTGGAGACAGACCTAACTCTTGTATGTGTTGTATCACAGCTTTGCCGTTGCTCCCGTCTTTTACCGTAGATTCTAGATTGGCGTCAAGCAGGACGACATCGATGGGATCATGCTCGCCATTGGCCACGTTGCTTATCACTTGCAGAGCATCTGAAGTGGTGTCAACTTCTTCTAACTCGTAGGCGAATTCACAGCCAATCAGTGAAATGTCTATTGCTTGTCGGTAGCGTTCCTCGTCCTCTATGCAGAGTATGCGAAGCGTATTCATAACACAGTATTGTACTGTCACGGGTGGTAAATACAAGCATAAGCTCTTATACTGATACCTATTGAAAGGAAAGATAATACTATGGCACTATCTCTGACGGAAATTCGCGCTAATTGCTACAAGGCACGTGAACGCATGGCGCAAGCCAGGGCGGAACATTGGGCTTTTGGCGCTTTCAACCTCGATGACGAACCGACACTCATTGCGGTCGCACAAGCCGCTAAAGCCAAAAATGCTCCTGTATTGGTTGAGGTAAGCCAAGGAGAAGTCGATACGATTGGACTGGCTACGGTGCGTGATATGGTCGACAATGTCAAGGCAGAACTAGGCGTCGAAATGTATGTAAATCTCGATCATTCGCCCAGTGTTGAGGCTGCCAAACTTGGGATTGATGCCGGCTTTGAATTTATCCACATCGATGTATCGCAGGCCAATCACGACGCTACCGACGAAGAAATAATTGCCGCGACGAAGGAAGTGGTGGAATACGCTAAGTTCACCGGAGCATCGGTGGAGAGCGAACCGCACTATTTTGGTGGTAGTTCCAATCTTCACAAAGAAGCTATTGATTACAACGAAATCAAGAAAACCTTCAGCACACCCGAATCGGCTGCTGCATTCGTGCAAACGACCGGGATAGATACCTTTGCGGCTGCCGTCGGTAATCTGCACGGTAAATATCCGGTACCCAAAAAGCTCGATCTCGATTTACTACAGCAACTACGAGAAGCATTACCTTGCAATATCAGCCTGCATGGCGGCAGTGGTACTCCTGGGCACTATTTTGTTGACGCTGTGCGCATTGGCGTGACAAAGGTTAATATCAACTCTGATATGCGGGTGATGTACCGAAATACACTCGAAAAAGTGCTAAAAGAAAACCCGAACGAATATTCGGTAGCCAAACTCATTTCCCAGGCAGTGGTGCCAAAAGTACAGAAAGTCGTCGAAGCAAAAATCGATACGTTCAATTCTGCCGGACGAGCTCAGCCTTAGTAGGGTTGTCAGGCATAACAGCCTATGCGACAATGTAAGCATAAGCGTTAGCAAAAAAAGGAATGGTGGGACGTGAGTAAAAAACTAGACCTAATCAGTATCGGTGACGTCGTTACCGATGATTTTATTAAACTGCAAGATGACCAAGCTCGTACTTATGAGAACGAAGAAGGTCCGTGGCTAGCCATGCCATTTGCAACTAAGCTGCCGTTTGAAGGGCGAGAAGTTATCGAAGCGGTCGGTAATGCTAGTAATGCGGCTGTTGCATTTACCCGTATGGGGTTGAATACCGGTTTTGTCGCCAATGTTGGCGACGATGAGTACGGTCGTAATATTATTGCCGCACTACATGAACGTGGTGTTGACACCCGTTTCGTAAAAGTAAACCGTGGTAAAAACAGTAATTATCACTTTGTTTTACGCTATGGAAGCGAACGAACCATCCTCATTAAGCACGAAGAATACGACTACAAGTGGCCGCAGCTGCACGACAAGGACATACCATCGTGGGTGTACTTTAGCTCTATCAGCGAACACGCCATTGAATATCATGATCAAGTATGTGACTGGCTGGAGCAATATCCCGACGTCAAACTAGCCTTCCAGCCCGGCACATTCCAGATGGAAGTTGGTGTTGACCGGTTACGACGAGTCTATCAGCGGTCAGAAGTACTCGTACTAAACCGTGAAGAAGCCGTGCTGGTAGGGGGTGGCAACCACGAAGACGTCCATGACCTCATTAATAAGCTGCATGAACTGGGGCCACGCATTGTTGTGGTGACCGATGGTCCAGCAGGTGCATATGCCAGTGATGGAGAAAATAGGTGGAAAATGCCGCTCTATCCTGACCCGGCAGAGCCGGTTGACCGAACCGGTGCAGGTGATGCATTTGCCAGTACTTTTGTTGGAGAACTCGCTAAGGGTAACACCCTAGAAGGAGCGCTGCAGTGGGCGCCTATTAATTCGATGAGTGTTTGCCAGAAAGTCGGCGCTCAAGCAGGCCTCCTGAGCGAAGAAGATCTCGAGGAGTGGCTCAAAAATGCACCTGATTGGTATAAGCCTGAGCGCTTCTAGGATATACTCAATACAAAGCTCACGCTTTTCTAGTGCCAACATCATGCTTGTGGTAATCTAGAACTAACTATGACGAGGGTACTGTCTGAACTGCTAGGAATCAATCCACCCGAGTTTCAAGCGGGATTACACCAATTGGAACGAGCCAGTGGCCACGGGAGTACCGATATTCGTTTGTCTACCGAAGTAATGCAAGCGACTCAGCGTAAGCTCAAACAGCTGGGTCTTGATCCGCACGACACGACGGGTCCTGAACTCTATCAGGCGCTGCAGTCTCGTCTGAAAATGGATAATGAGCGGTTACTAAGTTTGTTACGAGAAAAACACGACTCAGTAGATGAGGTCGACGACATGACTAATATCGCCAAGGAACTCAATAGTCTGCCGCTCCATAAGTCATGTTTTGCCCTGAAACTCGCCGTCGGCAAAAAGCTAGTCAAAAAGCATGCGCCCAAGCATGCCATGAAAGCGCTCGGCTATCGCTCGCTCGATTCAATGCTAAAACACGAACCACTCGCAGCCATCTACGCAGCCAGTCAGCTTACCGAGTCTTCTTCGTGGCATCGTCAGTTTATTGAATCGTATAAAAAAGTGAAGCCGACGGATTTTGAGATACGGCCGATCGTTGTCGTAGCGCCAGATAGTGCTCGTTGGCAAAAAATGGCCGAATCTCATGTGACGGTGCGGAAGCACAACGTCGTTGGTTTTCGAGAGCTCGGTGCAATCGTGCTGCTGCCACTGCCAGCGTCACGGCCGCCAGCAGCTGCTATGACAAGTCTGCTATTGGGGCTCCATGAGATGAACCAGGTAAAGGCAGCGAGTACTTTCTTGAAATTGTGCCAGGTAAAGCCTGATTTTGCGCTGATGGTGCAACAAATTATCAAGGGCGAGCCGTCGCTTAAAACTGAATTATTTGGCCGCTCAGTCTCATGGCAGGTTATTCAACGCTACTACGCCCGATTTAACGATAGGTTCCGGGCTGAAATTTTTGAGCCACACATTCAGGCGGAGGATCTGAGCTGGCATTCAATCGAGAAGGTGCTGAGTTACATAGACCCTGGCATGGAATTTTGGCACCACACGACGCATCTGAGCATGCTCCACGACCACAAACCGGTCTCGTGTAACATCATTGATGTAGCACTGAACTATTGCAACGAACTGGATTATAAACAGCGAGTAGTGCAGTATTTCCGACATTCGCTTTGGCATGAGTTAATCATTCGCTACCTCAAGCACGATAATGTCGAAGAGCTCGTCGTGGGAGGACTGGAATCAGATCTCGTGCCGGTTCCGGAACTGGCATAAGGTATAATACGGACAAGCATATGCATAAAAGCCAAAATAAAGGAGTGGGCATGTACCAAATTTGTGTTTCAGGAGCGGCGCGTGGCGCCAGCGTCGAAGAGGGAAGAGAGCTGGCATTTCGGCTGGGCGAAGCTATCGCTAACGCCGGCCATAGCTTAATGACTGGCGCAACTATCGGCCTGCCAAATTACGCCGCCGAAGGCTATAAGGCCGCAGGGGGTACCATGAGTGTGGGGATTAGTCCTGCTGCCAGCAAGGTGGAGCACATCGTTAAATACCGCCTGCCGACCGAAGCCTACGACACTATCCTTTATAGTGGTCTTCACTATGTAGGTCGCGACACGTTGCTGATTACCAGTAGTGATGCCGTCGTCAGCATTGGAGGCCGTCTGGGGACGCTGCATGAGTTTACGATTGCCATGGAAACTGACACGCCTATCGGCTTCTTGCAAGGCGCTGGTGGCATCAGTGATGAAATCCAAAACTTGTTAGCATTGGCCCGTCCACTCCGCGATGAATCCGCCGTTATGTTCGAAGACGATGCCGAAAAACTAGTCAGTGACCTCACGGCTCACCTGGATGTCGAACATGCTAAGTATTCGCAATTGTATAAAGTCCATTAAGCCGGAGTTTTTACGTAGTTATAGTTAGTAGGCAGCCACCGCTTTAATTGACATAATAAGACCTTAGAGGAGAGCAAACAGCATGACGAGCAACAAACATCATCAACAAGGATTTACCCTCATCACAGCCATAGTGATTCTTACTGTCTGCGCTGTTATTCTCGCCGTGGGATATTATGTATGGACGAAACGATCAACTGCTACGACTTACAAAAACACCACCACTAGCAAGGCAAAGAGTGAGACGGCTAACCTCGAAAGGTACACTAACTCCGATCTGGGCTTTATGTTGAATTATGACAAAGCGTGGGGCAAGCCAGCAATGAGTCAGCAAATTAATCAACGAGCCTATGTGTTGTCTTTCAAGAACGACAAAAGTGAAGCTGGTCCGTACGTACTTTCTTTGGTCAAACCTAACATCAAAGGGCAGATGGTTGACTCTCCATTTGTCGATGTCGCCGATTATAAGATAACCAACGGCAAGGTCACGGTGTCGTATGTTGATGGTAGCTCCGACAAAGATCTCAAAATAGAGAAGCGAAGCGATCAAGCTGTACTATTTTCTGGTGGTGCCTTCGGCAAGAATGTCGTCGGCATGAAGAAGGTTGACTACATCTCTGGTATGCCAGATGCTATTGTCACCGTTGCAAACGAGACTGAGACCACATCTCCCGATGTCCAAAAAACACTCTGGTCACTTCTCCTGAGCGTCAATACAAATAAATAGAAAATGACGGTACAGCGTGCATCTGCAAAGAGAAGTAAGGGTCAATAGTAGGGCTTGGCTTCCTCCGAATCGATAGAAGCTTCGAATAGGGTTTTATCCATTCATTCAACGATTATTATCTGTCTTTTGCTACTATATAAGGATGGCACAATTTAATTTACGTGCGGGTTTTGAGCCGATGGGAGACCAGCCGGCGGCTATTCGACAGCTGACGGCGGGGCTAACAGACAATGAAAAACACCAGACACTACTGGGTGTGACTGGCTCTGGTAAAACATATACCATGGCTAATTTAGTGCAGAATGTACAGCGTCCGACGCTGGTGCTAAGCCATAACAAAACCCTCGCTGCGCAGTTGTATGCGGAATTTCGCAATTTCTTTCCGGAAAATGCGGTCCATTACTTTGTCAGTTACTTTGATTATTATCAGCCCGAGGCCTACATTGCGCGCAGCGATACCTACATCGAAAAAGATAGCCAGATTAACGAAGAGATCGATCGTCTTCGTCACGCCGCTACTGACGCGTTATTAAGCCGCAAAGACGTCCTTATTGTGGCGAGTGTCAGCTGTATCTACGGCATTGGCTCGGTCGAAGACTATGGCGATCTTGCAATTGAAGTCAAGGTTGGCGAGAGGCGCATACGAGACAAATTGCTCCGCCAGCTGACTGATATCCAGTATCAACGCAATGACATCGACTTTCACCGTAGTACCTTCCGGGTTAGGGGAGATGTGGTAGACGTCTTTCCAGCGGGTGAAGAGCTCGCCTATCGTATTGAGTTTTTCGGCGACGAGATTGACCGTATAACCCGGATTGATCCGCTTACTGGCGAAATTCTGGCAAATCTCCAGCAGTACAAGATTTTCCCGGGTAGTCACTATGTAACGCCCCAGCAAAAATTACAGATTGCGCTGGGAAAAATAGAACAGGAGTTGGAAGACCGGCTGGCATTGTTTAAGCGCCAGGGTAAGTTACTGGAGGCTCAGCGGCTCGAGCAGCGGACTCGGTTTGATTTGGAAATGCTGCAAGAAACTGGTTTTGTGAAAGGCATCGAGAACTACAGTCGTTATCTGACCAATCGCGAACCAGGCGATCAGCCAGCCACGTTGCTCGATTATTTCCCCGATGACTACTTGATGTTAATCGATGAATCACACATGACGATTCCGCAGGTACGAGGGATGTACAACGGTGATCGGGCTCGCAAAGAAGTCTTGGTAGAGCATGGTTTTCGCCTACCGAGTGCACTCGATAACCGCCCACTAACCTTTACCGAATTTGAACGCCATGTTAACCAAGTAGTCTACGTCAGCGCCACGCCCGCTGAGTATGAGCTCACTCGTAGCCCAGAGCCGGCTCAGCAGGTGATTCGGCCAACGGGCTTGCTCGACCCTCCCATCGAAGTGCGGCCTGTCGACAAGCAAATTGATGACCTCTTGGGCGAAATAAAGGCCACTATCGAGAAGCGCCAGCGTGTGCTGGTGACAACACTCACCAAGCGCATGGCCGAAGATCTCACCGACTACCTGCACGAACTGAACATTAAGGTTGCCTACCTGCATAGCGATATCGATACGCTCGAGCGCAGTGATATTATTAGAGATTTACGGCTGGGTACCTTTGACGTATTGGTCGGTATAAATCTGCTGCGAGAAGGTCTTGATTTGCCGGAAGTTTCGCTAGTGGCTATATTGGATGCCGACAAAGAAGGATTTTTGCGTAGTGAACAGGCGCTCATTCAGACGGTAGGCCGAGCGGCCCGGCACGAGCACGGCCGGGTGATAATGTATGCCGATCACATGACCAAAAGCATGCAAAAAACCATAGACGAAACGACCCGTCGGCGCAAAATCCAAGAAGAATACAATACTAAACATGGTATTACGCCAACCGGCATCAGTAAGGCAATCGAGAAGGGAATGCGCCCTGACTTACCGGAGGAAGCAAAACGGGCCAAGCTTGATCTCAAGAAAATCCCCAAGGACGAGTACAAACATCTTATTGACGACCTCAGCCGTCAAATGGACTTGGCTGCAGCTAATTTAGAATTCGAAAAAGCCGCTGAACTCCGAGATATTATCGAAGACATCAAAAGCAAGAGCTAGCGCTCTTTGAGTGCTTTAGGCAAGTCCGACGGTTTAACATTTTCATGCAGGAGGCTTTCAACGTGAGAAATAGCATCCACAGTACTTGTCCTAACAAGGGTGTCAGTGCCGGTCATGTGCAGCCCTGGTTTTCGATGTACTCTAATGTTGGCAAATGGATCGAGTGCTGCGTGCCAGTCATCGGCTTGGTTGAACATACTACCGTCGTATAAAAATACGTCTGCGGTAGTGTTTTGCGGAAGGTTGGCGACAAAATCACCGGCTGTTCCGTCGAATATTGATTTAGTAACGGCGATTTGATTGATCCAAAAGGAGGGTGATAACCTTACGGTTTTTGCCAAGTAAGGTATTTCGGATGGTCGGTAGTGTGAAATACCACTGGCAAGCTCCAGAACTTCTTTGCCAAGATACTTTACTAGTTCGTGAACCGCAATATCTTTGCGCTGCACGCGGTGTTCCAGAACCAGGTCAGTAAAATCACCATAGAGTACCTTGCGATCATAGCTTGCTGCCAGCGCATGTACCCCGAGGCCAATCACAGCCGCTCGGGAGAAACCAACCGTAAGCAATTCTTTTTGTCTAGTTTGACTATCATAGGAGGCTTCGTACCAATCAAGGATAGTATGCTGCGCATGGGCATCATGCTCGAGACTAATCCTGTTAAGCATTTGCGGCAAGGCGTGGAGTGGTGCCTTGGGAGGTCCTATTGCAACTGCCAGTACATTGCGTTGCGCCAGCGACCTACCTACGAGGTCATTGATACCATCGAGATCGGTGCACCACGGCGTCGTGTAGCTTGTTTTGACTTCGGCCGGGTGTGGGCGGTTCGTAAATGCGGACATCGTATTCTGAGTGATCGTCGAGCTTGAGGTGCTGCTGGGTGACCTGAATCCGTTGCCGACCAGCATTAAAGTACTGCCGCGTTGGCTTGCCCACATCAGCGACAGCAAGATCGTGATGGACTACCGATAGTTCGGTCGTGTCTTCGAATTCGGATGGAGTAGGGTATTCATACGGGTGTGCCGCCATAAGGACTCCTTAGTCTCATCCTATCCCCCTATGTCTGACTTGTAAAGGAGTGTGGCGGTGAGCCGTCGCTGTTTGTTATACTAATTACCAATGACAAAAATAACTCGTGCAGATGTATTAAAATTGGCGAAATTGGCTCGACTGAGCCTAAATGACGAGGAAGTAGACGAGTTTACCAAAGAATTCAGTGAAATCCTACAATACGTCGAGCAGCTACAGGCGGTTGATGTAGATGGGCTGTTGCCGACGAATCAGGTGACCGGGCTACAAAACGTTATGCGCGACGACGTGGTGGCTAGTTATGGCTACGAACCGCACGAACTGCTTACAAATGTCCCCCATGTAGAAAACGACCACATTAAAGTAAAGCGGATGATTGCCTAACATGAGCGACTGGCTACCCATTGAAGAGATCGCAGCAAAAGTAAATCGCCAAGAACTGCGGCCATCAGAGTTGGTCGAGCAGGCTCTGCAGACTATCGCCGACAAAGCCGAATTTAAAGCTATTATTGCAACCACCGAAGAGCGGGCTCGCAAGCGGGCTACTGAACTAGAGACGCAACTAGCCGAAGGAAAATCTGGCGGCCGACTGGCCGGTGTCCCGTTTATTGCCAAGGATAATTTTTTGGTGTTTGGCGCTGATACTACCGCGGCCAGCAATATCCTCAAAGGCTTTACTGCTCCCTACCAATCGACTGCCATAGAAAAACTCGAGGCCGAGGGTGCCATCTGTGTTGCCAAGGCCAACCTCGACGCGTTTGCTCATGGTTCGTCGACCGAAAATTCCGACTTCTTTACCACCAAGAATCCCCATGACCCTACTCGGGTACCGGGTGGTAGTTCGGGTGGTTCGGCGGCCGCTGTCGTCCTTGCTATGGCGCCGTTTGCGCTTGGTACGGACACGGGCGGCTCTATACGCTTACCGGCTAGTTTTTGTGGTGCCGTTGGCTACAAACCCACCTATGGGTTGGTGAGCCGTAGTGGGGTTGTAGCAATGGCCAGCAGCACCGACTGCATCGGTCCGATTACTCGGTCCGTTGCCGATGCGGCGCTGGTTCTTGACGTTATGGCAGGTCAGGATTCGCTCGATAGCACCACCATTACGCGCGATACCGAAAGCTACACCAACTTAGACCTCGACGTCGCCGGGAAGAAAATTGGAATTGTGAAAGAATACATGGCTGACAATCTCGATCCAGCGGTACGAACGGCGATAGAGCAAGCAACTACAAAGCTAGAAGCTGCTGGTGCCGAACTTGTCGAAGTCAGCCTGCCGTCGCTACCATTGGCACTGGCGGTGTATTACATCTTATGTCCGGCCGAAGTCAGCAGCAATTTGAGTCGGTACGACGGCCAGCGCTACGGCTACACGAGCCCCGACGCGACGGACCTAACCCAAAGCTATGAACAAACGCGCGAACACGGCTTTGGCAAAGAAGCCAAGCGCCGTATCATGATCGGCACATACGTTCTTAGTAGCGGCTACTACGACGCGTATTACAAAAAAGCCCAAACCGTCCGGACAAAGCTTATGAACGAATTTAGCGACGCATATGAAAAAGTCGACTTCTTAATTGGACCGACGGCGGCTGGCGTAGCTTTTAAGATAGGAGAGCTATCCGACCCATTGCAGATGTACTTGTCTGATATCATGACGGTTGCCGCCAATCTTGTCGGCGTTCCGGCCATAAGCATTCCGGCTGGCACGGTTGATGACTTACCGATTGGGCTGCACATTATGGCCCCACAAAAGCACGACCATCAATTACTGGCACTAGCAAAACAGACAGAGGAGATACTTGCATGAACCAAACCGAATTATTTAATACCACGTCTCTTCTGATAGCACTTGGTGCGCTCCTGCTCGTGGTAGGGGTGGCGAGTTATGTCGCTCGCAAACGATTCGCTAAGTTAGATGTCGTCCGGTTTTCTGATCGTTGGAAGGAAGTGCAGGGCCTCTGCACGCAAGAGAATACCTGGCCACTCGCTGTCATTAACGCCGACAAAGTGCTCGACGATGCGCTTAAAAAGTCAAATTTCAAAGGTAAAACTATGGGGGAACGACTCGTCGCTGCTCAGCGCCGGTTAAGCGATAATGACGGCGTCGTGGTTCGGGCATAAGCTGAGAAACAAGCTCGTACACGAAGAGTACTCCAATCTCAAGAAAAAAGAGGTCATGCGAGCTCTGACCGGTTTTCGCCAAGCGCTCCGCGACCTGGGGGCGCTTAAATGATAAGTAGCGACATCCGTGATGCCTATACGGTAACGATTGGTATTGAATGTCATGTGCAACTCAAGACAAAGAGTAAGCTCTTTTCTGCTGCCGATAACGATGCCCGCGAAGCGCCGGCTAACACACTGGTAAATCACATAGATTTTGGGCTGCCTGGTGCATTGCCTGTTTTGAATAGCGAAGCTGTTCGGCTCGCTAGTAAAGCAGCTTTTGCCCTCGGCACCTCCCCTCAACTCTTTAGTAAGTTTGACCGCAAGCACTACTTTTATCCCGACCTGCCTATGGGCTATCAGATTACGCAGTTTGATGAGCCAATCGTTCTTGGTGGTCACGTCGAGTGTATAGTTGGCGAAAACCGTAAGGTCGTGGGCATTACCCGCGCGCACCTCGAAGCCGATGCCGGCAAGAGTACGCATCCCGATGGCGCGGATTATAGTTTGGTTGATCTTAATCGCGCCGGCACCCCGCTCCTCGAAATAGTCAGCGAACCAGATATGCATTCGGCCGCCGAAGCCAAGGCTTACGCACACGAACTATATCTGCGAATGAAGTACGCTGATGTATCAGAAGCGAATTTGTACTATGGCAATATGCGCTTTGACGTTAATGTCAGTGTTAGTAAGACGGCCGAGCTTGGCACCAGAACCGAGACAAAGAACTTAAATAGCTTCCGTAGCGTCGAAAAAGCCGTTGAATATGAGGTAAATCGTCAAATAGAAGTGCTCGAGCGCGGCGAGGTAATCGTACAAGAAACTCGTGGGTGGAACGATGCCCAGCAAAAAACTTTCAGCCAGCGCAGCAAAGAAGAAGCCCACGACTATCGGTACATGCCAGACCCTGATTTGCCGCCGGTCGTCCTCACCGAAGCATACATTGCCGATATACAGCAACATATGCCTGAGCTGCCTGATGATTTCCGCGCTAAGTTTGCAGACCTGGATATCGACACGAAGGTCGTTGAGGATTTGATTGCATTGCCCGATACCGCTCGACTCGTCTCGCGTATCCTCGAGCAGGCTGGTCCAGAACATGCCAAGCGGGTTGCATTTTGGATGATGCGGCCAGTTTCCGAAGATGATCAGACGGTTGAAACAGATGTTGTCGTAGCGGATGACCAGCTCATTAAACTATCAAAGCTTGTGTCGGAAAACAAGCTGAGTTCTACCGCCGCCAAAACTGTGCTCGATGAGCTTCTTGCGAATGGTGGTGACGCCGAGGAGATAGCGCAGCAAAAGAACTTATTACAGGTGTCCGATGAAGCGGCGATTATTGCGATTGTAGATACTGTGCTTGCCGAGAATGAAAAGGCCGCGAATGATGTCCGAAATGGAGAGATGAAGGCAATCGGCTTTTTAGTAGGACAGGTCATGAAAGCTAGCCAAGGCAAAGCCAATCCGGCACTAGCGCAGCAATTAATCAAAAAACAGCTTGGTATATGAATGTCTCATCTTGAATGGAAAAAATTGTCAGAAACAGTAGTGAAGGTAGGCTTCAAAAAGGCGACAATAAAAACATTCCAGCAGCCTAATGATGCCATCGAAGAATACACTACATGGTATAAACCAGGGATGAGTGGAGTTGCCGTAGTCGCACTAACCAAAGAAGAAAAAGTAGTGGTTGCACGTCAATACCGACCTGGTCCTGAAGCAGTCCTTGATGAATTACCTGGTGGTTTTTTAGATGAAGGTGAAGATCCGGCCGTGTGTGCGGCACGCGAGCTAAAAGAAGAGACGGGCTATGTTACGGATGAGCCACTCCAATTCTTGGGAAAAGTATGCAGAGATGCATACAGTAATGGCATAGAACATTACTTTTTGGCTAAGAATTGTTATGTGGCAGCCGAGCAAGAACTAGATGCTACTGAATTTGTCGAAATAGCTTTGTTGAGCCTTTCCGAAATGGTCCATAGTGCGAAAAATGCCAAGATTAGTGACGCGAATGCTGTGTATATGGCACTTGATTTTATGCGCCAAGAAAAAGAACAAGAGCAAGGTGGTAATGAAGAAAGTCACTAAAGCTGTTATTGCAGCCGCTGGTTTTGGGACGAGGTTCTTGCCGCAAACGAAGGCCATGCCCAAAGAAATGTTACCGCTCGTCGATAAGCCTATTATTCAGTACATAGTCGAGGAACTGGTCGAGGCTGGCATCCAAGATATCGTCATTGTCACTGGCTATCACAAACGGTCAATCGAGGATCACTTTGATGATATTAGTGGAGATTTACGTCAAAATCTTATTGATGGCGGCAAACTCGATCGGTTGGAAGAAGTCCAAAAGGTATCCAATTTGGCCAATTTCGCCTACATCAGACAAAAAGGTCCCTACGGCAATGCGACGCCTATACTCAATGCCGAACATCTTATAGGTAATGAACCTTTTATATATACTTTCGCTGACGACTTCGTAGTAGCCAACCCCTCTCGATTCAAACAGATGATACAAACGTACGAAGAAACCGGTTCGAGCGTGCTTGCCTGTATTCGGGTGCACCGCGAAGAAGACTTTAACCGTTACGGTATTGTGGCCGGAGAACCGATTAAAGACGGTTTGCTACGTCTGAGTTCTATTATAGAAAAACCCGGTAAACAACGTGCGCCGAGCGACTTGGCGAGTGTCAGTGGGTATATCTTTACGCCCGACATATTCAGCTACTTGCACAAAGCTCGCGAAACGCTAAAGTCAGGACAAGAGTTTATTCATCAGCCATCATTGCAACGAATGGTCGACGACGGTAAGTCAGTGTACGCTCTGGAAATCAAAAACGGTACTTACTATGACACCGGCAATAAGCTTGAATACCTCAAAACAGTCTTTGATTTTGCCCTCGAGCATGAGGACTTAGCTCCCGAGCTACTTGCGTATTTGCGCAAAAAGTTGTTATAGCGGCGCGACGAGTCTATAATCGTTGCTATGAATACAGCAGAATCAATACTCGTCATTATTACCTCATCATTCCTCGTCCTCTTTCTGGTTGTCGCCGTCGTCGCGGGCGTGATGCTCATCAAGCTCCTCAAGAGCATTAAGCATGTCGTCGTGAAAGCAGAGGAAGTCATCGACTCCGCTGAAGCAGTTGCCGATTCTTTTAAAAATGTCGGCGGTCCACTGGCAGCCCTCAAATTGCTTAAAAACATTGTAGAACTCGTCAATAAAACTAAGCACAAGAAATAGGAGGCTGGTATGAGAAAAAAAGAATCAAACGATGTTAAGAAATATGCTATTGGCGCTGGCGTTGCCGCAATTGCCGGCTATCTCGCCGGTATTTTGACCGCCCCAAAAAGCGGTAAACAAACCCGTGATGATCTCCAACAAACTGCAAAAAAAGGCGTAACCGAAGCCGAAAAAGAGATAAAGAAACTCCATGATGAGCTAGATGGGCTGATGGCAGATGTAAAGGAAAAAAGCAGTAATCTCAGTGGCAAAACAACAACTGAACTAACCGACTTGGTCGATAAAGCTAAAGTTTCCAAAGACAAGGCCAGCGAACTTCTAAAAGCGCTGCGAAAAGGTGATGCTGAGGACAAAGAATTGAACAAGGCCATCTCCGAAGCAAATAAGGCCATTGAACACGTACGAAAATACCTGCAAAAATAAGCAATAGCACGATTTAACAACGATAAAACGCCCGTAAACAGGGCGTTTTATCGTATAATAAGACTAACGTAAGGTAAGGGTAACGACGCGTGGCGAAAGATAAAACGTTATCGGCACGAGACTACGTGCATCTCCACAATCACACGCAATATAGTTTGCTCGACGGACTCACCCGAGTCCCCGACTTAATTGAGTTTGTCAAAGAAACTGGTATGCAGTCGGTGGCTATGACTGATCATGGCACGCTGAGCGGCGCCATTGAATTCTACAAAGAAGCCACCGCACAAGACGTGAAGCCTATTATTGGTATAGAAACGTACGTCGCCGCTCGCAAGCATACTGATAAAGATCCCCAGAAAGATAAAAATCGTTATCACCTTATATTGCTGGCCATGAACCATACTGGCTATCAAAACTTGATGCAGTTGAGCACCATCGCGAATCTCGACGG
The DNA here is from genome assembly GCA_963800205.1 of uncultured Candidatus Saccharibacteria bacterium. GTDB lineage: Bacteria > Patescibacteriota > Saccharimonadia > Saccharimonadales > UBA4665 > UBA6224. The sequence continues at coordinate 153,012 of CAWCZQ010000005.1, read as the reverse complement.
GTACTATTACTATCCGCGTATCGACCATGATTTGTTAGAGCAGTATGGCGAAGGCATTATTTGTCTCAGTGCCTGTATGGGTGGTGAAGTCGGCGATGCACTTCGTCAGGGGCAGTACCAACAGGCTAAAGAAATAGCTCAGTGGTACAAAGGTGTATTTGGCGATCGTTACTATCTAGAAATTCAGGACCATGGCCACCCCGACAATCCTTTGCATAGCGAAGAGCAGCAGAGCATCAACGAGCAAGTCCTGCAGCTCGGTAAGGAACTGGATATTAAGGTAGCGCTGACCTGCGATGCTCACTATCTCAAACATGAAGACCAAGATGCCCATGAAATTCTACTTTGTGTTGGCACTGGATCGTTTTTGAGTGACGAAAAGCGGATGTCGTTAAAAGATTACCCTCTCCATGTTGTTGAACCCCAAGAATTGATCGATCGCTGGGGTAAGGACAATCCAGAAGTTATCCGAACCACTGGAGAAATAGCCGAGCGCTGTAATCTCGAAATTGAGCTTGGAAAAATACTCATACCTAAGTTCACCGTTCCAAAAGGGGAGACCGAAAAGTCATATCTCGATACGTTGGTTTACCGAGGGCTGTCATGGCGTTATGGCGACCTTACCGAAGAAGCCTCGGAAAAATTAACCAAAGACGAGGCCAAGGTCCACGTGCCGCAACCGGTCATCGACAGGGCAGAATACGAACTGGGCGTAATTGAATCGATGGGCTTCAACGGTTACTTCTTGATCATTCAGGACTTTATTAATTGGGGGAAAGACCGCGGTATAGTGTTCGGACCGGGTCGCGGGAGTGCGGCCGGCTCGATTATCTCCTACGCGCTCAAGATTACCGAACTAGATCCACTCAAATATGATCTGCTGTTTGAACGTTTTCTAAACCCCGACCGCATCAGTATGCCTGATGTCGATATTGATATTCAGGATACACGCCGCGATGAGGTGATTCAGTATTGTGCTGATAAGTACGGCCAGGAAAGGGTCGCTAATATCGTGACGTTTGGACGTATGTTTGCACGCAACGCTGTGCGAGATGTCTCTCGGGTCCTTCAGGTGCCCTACGCCGAAGCCGACCGACTTGCCAAGATGATTCCGGCGCCAGTCCAGGGGCGGCACATACCACTAAAAGTCTCTATTGAGAAAGACCCAGAACTCAAGCGCGAGTACGAAGAAAACGAAACCGCCAAAACGGTATTTGACCAAGCATTGGTGCTCGAGGGTACGGTAAGAAGTCATGGGGTCCATGCGGCGGGGGTGGTGATTGCTCCCGACGACATTGTGAAGTTTGCGCCACTTGAAATGGCGCAAAAGGGAGTCGTGTCGACGCAGTATCCCAAAGACCCTATTGAGGAACTAGGATTGCTCAAGATGGACTTCTTAGGTTTGTCTAACTTAACGATTATTAAGAATACGCTCCGAATCATCCGCCGCGTCTACGGCAAAGAACTGGACATCAACACCATTCCATTGGACGATGAGAAGACTTTTAAATTGTTACAGCGGGGCGATACGACGGGAGTCTTCCAGTTTGAATCGAGCGGTATGAAACGCTACCTCCGGGAACTTAAAGCTACTGAATTTGATGATGTTATCGCCATGGGTGCACTGTATCGACCCGGTCCGCTCTCTGCCGGACTAACCGATAGTTTTATTAAGCGTAAGAATGGCTTAGAGGCCGTCACCTACGCCCACCCTTTGATGGAGAATGCGCTGGGCACCACCTTTGGGGTGTTGGTGTATCAAGAGCAGGTGATGCAGATTTCTCGAGACGTTTGTGGCTTTAGCGGCGGCGAAGCTGATACGTTGCGAAAAGCTATCGGTAAGAAAAAAGTCGATGTCATGAACAAAATGCAGGTTAAGTTTGAGGATGGTGCTGTCAATAACGGCGTCCCGCGACCAGTTATCGAAAAGTTTTGGAAAGATTTACTCGGGTTTGCCGACTACTGTTTTAACAAGTCTCACTCAGCTTGCTATGGACTTATTTCGTACCAAACCGCCTATTTGAAAGCTCACTACCCATCGGCTTTCATGGCCGCGCTCATGACGAGCGATTTTGACGATACCGATCGGTTGGCTATCGAGATAACCGAATGTCAAAAAATGGGGATAAAGGTACTGGCGCCTGATGTCAATGAATCATTTGTCGAGTTCGCTGTGGTGCCGGAAACCGGACAAATCCGTTTTGGTATGAGTGCGATAAAAAATGTCGGGACTGGTGCTGTCGAAGAGATCTTGCGTGCACGTGAGGTAGGTGGCCGATTTGAATCATTGGAATCTTTTTTGAGCTCTGTCAATGTGCGTATTGTCAATCGTAAAGCTATGGAAAGCCTGATTAAGGCTGGTGCTTTCGATGCTTTTGGTGATCGGTCCACTCTACTGCACAATCTGGATACGATGCTAGCATTCGCTCAGCGGTTGCAACGCCAAGCTGGTAGTGGCCAGACCGATCTATTCGGTAACCTCACCGACGACAGTTCACTTAAAGCTCAATTGACACTCGAGCAGCCGGCTATCAAGTATGACGACCGGGAACAACTGCTGTGGGAGCGTGAACTGCTTGGTTTGTACCTGAGCCAGCACCCGCTCGATCTCTTTACGACCTATCTTGAGGAAAAAACCGTGCCGCTTAGCGCCCTTTTGCCCGAACACGACGGCAAAGCGGTAGTAATCGGTGGCAGTCTATTGGACGTTCGAGAGATCACAACCAAAAACGGCCAAAAAATGGCCTTCGTAAAACTAGAGGACAAAACCAGCGACATTGAGGTGATATTGTTCCCTGGGGCGTATCAACAAACAATGGGACTCTGGGTTCGCGATCGCGTTGTACTGGTGCGGGGCAAGGTGAGTGCCAAGGATAGAGAGGGCAATCTTGGAACAGAGTTGAAGATATTAGTCGATGATGCCCGAGAAATTACCGTAGAGCAGGCACAGGCATATCAGGGAACCGGTAAAAAAGTAAAAGTACCGTCCGCCAAGAAAAAAGTCGTGGCTCAAATAACCGAAGCACCAACGGTGGCAGATACCAAGCGGCTCTATATACGACTCGCTAACTCAGAAGACCATGACTTATTGTTGTCACTAAAACAGGCAATCGATAACCAACTCGGGGATACGGAGGTGGTGTTAGTGCTCGGACCGGACAGTACGAAGCAAATTATTCGGCTGCCAAACAAGGTAAAAGACGATGCAGCCGTATTGCAACAACTGGAATCTCTGGTTGGAACCGGTAATGTAAAAATCAAATAAACTTGACGCATAGTAAATAAATCAGTATAATCCGTTATCATTTGTGCAAACGGAGGTAATCTTATGAAGATTGCTAATTTAGTACTGTCAAAAACCGCTATGTTATTGAGTATGGTGGTTATGCTTAGTTCAATCTCTGGCTCGGTTGCCATGGCTTATAGCGATAAGGCCGCGCAGCACCGGAATGAGCATAGTATTAAAGAATCTTATCAGGAGACTAAGCTCGCCCAGAAGCATTCTCGTAATACAACAGTCGTCACTGAGCCAACGAAGCCAGCAACACTCTCTACCAAGTATTACCGTAAAGTATCTGTGCCAACTCGTGTTGTCGCGCCAACGCCAGCAAATGCAGATCGCCGACCAGTACCCGGGGACAATGGTACCGTTAAGGTCCACCAATCAACGACTACCATAACGGACCGTCGTAATGAACCGAAGGTATGCAAGTTTTACCTTGATGCATTTGGTTTTGATGGCATACAGAACGTTTCCTGGTACATTATGAGCCACCCACACGGCAGTAAGATGCTCGACGACACTATTCGGCTCAACGCGAACGGCAATGGTTCTACTAAAGTCCAGACATTGCCCGACGGTATGTATAAGCTGTACTGGAATTTCGTAGGCGAGCACGGCGCCGCCAAGCACAAAGTCTTTAAGGTATCGTGTGGTCACATACTGGCTGCTCATACCGATACACCTGAAACCCCCACACCTGGCGCTAAAGGCGCGGAAGGTGAATCTACACCAGCCGGTCATGTTCTTGGTTCGGCAACAGTAACGGCCAATGATACAAAACTGGTTAACACTGGTGATAGTTTCATCCTATCAACATTGCTTGCCAGTATGTTGATGAGTCTGGGGCTACTGGTCGCATTCCGACGCAGCAACAAGCAACAATACTTTGACTCTATAGCACTTTAGCGAATGACGCCGGCAGTTGTAGTCAAGACGATACCAAGTGTAATGATTGCTACCGCTACGATATCGAGTAGTGGGTGGTGCAGCACAAAACGTTCGCTCCGATTGAGCATTTTATGCCAGGCATAGCCGTGACGGACAATAAGCAAAGCGAGTAAGGTAGTAATAACCACGAGCGTCGCCATAAGGCTCCACGCGGCTTGGCCGTTAGATACTAACTGTATACGAGTGACGCGCTTTGGCGCTAACTCTTTGGCTGGTTCCGCAGCTGCCGGCGACGCTTTGAGAGTGTCGTCGGTATTTTTGGTTGCTGTTGTTTTTGGTGTTGTGGCGGACGGCTTGGGCTGTTTGGCTGGTGAGCTCGGCGACTGTATAGGTGTGGGTTGAGTGGCGACGGGTGTTGGTGATGTGGCGGTGGTCTTTGGCGTCGTGGAAGTTGGGGCAGGCGCAGGAGCGGTAGCCTCAAGCGGCGAAGCATACATGGCGACAACTAGTGTTTCTGGGCCGCTTCCTTGATAATTCGGTATGTTAATGACACCAAAGCCTACGTTGGTATAGCTACTATTCAGGATATTCGCTCGGTGTTCGGGGCTGTTCATCCAGCCGGTAATCGTGGCAGACGAGGTGTCGAAACCGTATGCGAGATTTTCGCCGGCTGTTTGGTAGCTATAGCCGGCGGCGGTAATAAACGACCATGGTGTTTTGCCGGATGGTGAATTGTGAGACCAATAATCTTGTGTCGCCATATCGCTGGCTTTATTCTGGGCGGCTTGTGAAAGACGACTATTTAGGGTAAGGGTTTTGAATCCATGCGAGCTTCGTTGATTGTTTGTTCCGCTTAGTAGTGCGGAAGAGCTCATCTCGGTGGCGTACCCCAATACCGACCGATGGCTGGGCCATAAGCTGTTGAGCATAAAGCCCATGCCGACAATTAAAAGCAACGGAAGATAAGGCCAATAGGTTTTCGCGAAGTGCTTGTGTTTGTGCTGATGTTTACCACTGCGCTTACGTTGCGAATGGTGAGGCTTTTTTGCGGCTGCTAACGTCATACGTTCTCTGTTTTGTTAGATATAAAAACAGTATACCATACTGCTCGTGCTCATTTTGCAAATCGTAGGTGGTAGAGCGCGGCTGCAGCGGCCTGGATTACGTTAAAAGATTCCTTGGTGCCAAACATCGGTATTTCAATTATGCGGTCCATTTTAGCTAACAAGTTTGGCTCTACGCCATCGACCTCGCGGCCCAGTAACAACGCTACTTTTTGAGTTGGATTGTAGTCGGGCAGCGGCGTCGCGTCAGGATCTTGTTCGAGAGCGGCGGTCTGGTAGCCTTCTTTGGATAATTTTTCGAGTAATTGTAGAATATCAGGTTCGCTGCTCCATGCTACGTGCTGTTCAGCCCCGAGCGCCGTTTTGGCAATCTGCCGGCCGAGCTTGTTAGCAATATGAGGCAAGCGTGGATCGTCGTGAGGTAGCGGCGGAAAAGGGGTATATCCCGTAAAGTAAACATGCTGTACGCCAAACCCATCCGCGGTACGCAGTAACGAACCGATGTTGTGGCTGCTGCGTATGTCGTGGGCGATAATGACAATTTCTCGCATAAAAGTAGTATACGCGACGCTGTGAAGTTTATGCTGCATATGCTTAAATAGTAGGCATGGAACCAGATGCAGCACGGCACGACGAAGAAGTGTCCACCCAGCGACGGGCGCGGATATTAGGACTGCAGTATGTCGATTCGTCACAGTTGCAAAAGCAAATGTACGAGGGTATGTTGCCTAAAGAAGAGCTCTACAAGCTCCGAGCTGTGCCACTGCATGCCGATGAGCATAGTGCTGTTTTTGGTATTACGACTACTACCCCTCAGACGACGATGCAACAGCTGACCCATCAGTTTTTGGACCAGCGGCTAACCTTTGTACTGATATCCGAGAGCGGCTACAACGAATACATGAAGCTCTACGACCCGCCAAAACAGGTGGTGTATCACGATATATCTATCAATACAGCCAATAGTAAAGATATTATTACTCAAGTATCGGCCATGCTTGAGCAGGTCCGTGCCGACGACATGCTGGCGTATTTGGTAACTCAAGCACACCGTCTCAATGCCAGTGACATTCACGTGGAGTGTGGCGCCGATGATGTACGTATCCGGTTCCGTACTGACGGAGTTTTGCACCCGGTGGCGCATCTCAGCTACGAAAAGTACCGCATTCTCATCAGCGCCATAGCCAGCGCCGGTAACGTATCGACTGCCTCTGAGGATGCACAGCAAGGCCACATTGCGCAGGTTGTGACGATGGCAGACGGCAACCAGGTGGACGTCAACGTCCGGCTCGAGACCGTACCGACTATCAACGGCATGGATGTGGTTATGCGACTGTTTAACATGCAGCAAGAGATGTATCAGCTGGAACGACTTGGGCTCAGCACCGATCAGCGTTCGGTTGTTGATAGAATTATTAGTCGACCGAGCGGCTTGGTGCTGGTAGTGGGTCCAACCGGCTCCGGTAAAACAACCACGCTGTACTCCATGCTCAATACGCTCAATACCGACGACCGCAAAATTATTACTATCGAAGACCCGGTCGAATATCAGTTCGCGGGTATATCGCAGATATCGGTAAAGAGCAAAGAGAGCAACAAAGACACCAGCTTTGCCAATAAGCTGCGAGCCGTCTTGCGACTTGACCCCGATATCGTCATGGTTGGCGAGATTCGCGATAACGACACGGCCCACACCGCTCTCCAGGCAGCCCTGACGGGCCACTTAGTGCTGAGTACCTTCCACGCGTCGTCGGCGGCAGCGGCGTTGACCCGTCTGGCGGATGTTATTGGCGAAAATCCGCTCTTTGTGTCAGCAATTCGATTGGTGATGGCGCAACGATTGGTACGCCGCCTCGATGACGAAACCAAACAGGCCTACCAACCAAGCAGCGGGGAGATGGCTATTCTGCATCAAATAATTAATAGCTTGCCAGAGGGGGTTGAGAAGCCGAACCTCGACGGTCTCCGTCTGTACAAGCCAGGAAGCTCAGCCGAAAATCCTTTTGGCTACAAGGGTCAAATCGCAGTACGCGAACAGTTCACCATGGATGGCGCCATGCGACAGTTGCTCGAGACGAAGAATGAAGTCCTATCAACGCAACGCATCGAAGAAGCGGCTCGCCAGAGCGGCATGCGGACGATGTTGCAGGACGCAATCCTACACGTTTGTGCCGGCGAAACTACATTGCAAGAAGTTTACCGCGTCATCGGCTAGTGTCACTGTCTGCAGTTAGTGGGGTACGGTAATGTTTTGTTGCAGTGACGACGCGCTAGCGGATGACATCAGCAATTTTATCGACAAGTCCTTCGGCCGTAATGCGAGGAATAATCTCGTCGGCCGTGGGGTTTTCCACGAAAGCAGCGACCACTTCGGCGGCTTTCATCTTGTGTTCGTCGGTGATTTGACGGACGCGGTTATCAAGAGCGCCCCGAAAAATGCCCGGGAACACCAACGCATTATTAACCTGATTGGGAAAGTCGCTGCGTCCAGTGGCAACAACGGCGGCGCCGGCTTGTTTGGCTTGATCTGGCATAATCTCGGGCACAGGGTTTGCCATTGCAAAAATTATCGGCTTATCCGCCATGGTTTGGATCATGTCGGCAGTGAGTAAGCCAGGTTGCGACACGCCAATGAACACATCGGCTCCGGCAAGAGCGTCTTCCATTGAACCATCAATGTCATGCTGATTGGTAAATTCCAGTAACAATTGCTTCGACTCATTGAGGTCGCTGCGGTTTTTGCTGATAATGCCCTTGCTATCGACCGCAATAATATCTGGCTGAGCATATTGTTGGAGGAGTTTTGCTATGGCGACTCCGGCAGCGCCGGCACCGACAATGGCGATTTTGCAGGCGGCTAGCTGGCGACCAGTTACCTTACAGGCATTAATTAATCCAGCCAAGGTGACGGTAGCAGTACCGTGCTGGTCGTCGTGCATAACCGGTATGTGGAGATCTTCGGCAAGGCGGTCTTCAATTTCGAAGCACAGCGGAGCGGCAATATCCTCTAAGTTAATGCCGCCAAACGACGGGGCGATGGCTTTCACGGCCTCGACGATTTGGTCAGCACTATGTACGTCTAGCACGATAGGAACGGCATCGATACCGGCGAAATGCTTAAAAAGTAGCGATTTGCCTTCCATAACCGGCAGGGCGCCCAGCGGTCCTATGTTGCCCAATCCAAGTACGGCCGAGCCATCGCTGACGACGGCGACACTATTGTTGGTCCAGGTGTACTCTCGCGCTTCATCAGGATGGTCGGCCACGTACTGGCTAACGGCTCCGACGCCGGGGGTATAATCGAGCTTGAGCTTATCAAAGGTAAAATCAGGATCTTTTAATCCAACCGATATTTTGCCCTTCAACGCTTTATGACGGGCGAGTGCCTCTTCAGAAATATCCATAATTCCTCCTTGTCTGTGAGGGTTTATTGTAGCGCTATTTATTCTTTGCAGCGATATTGTTATCACTTAACAGATGTGTTATAGTTAATGGTTGAAAGAAATAAGATGTATATCTCGTTTCGTGAGCACTTATCTATCCCAGTAGGGATACCCTTGTCTCAAGAATAATATTAGTGTAATGTGGTGTAGGTCTATGCAATCTATTGTTCAAAAAATTAGCAACCAGTATAAGAAATCATCAGTTGTCGATGTTCGCAGCGGTGATACCGTTAAGGTGCACCAGAAAATCCGCGAAGGCAACAAAGAGCGTGTCCAGATCTTCCAGGGCCTCGTTATCCGTACCGACAACAAAGGTAGCCACACCAGCCGAATTACAGTACGGCGTTTAGCGAGTGGTGTCGGAGTAGAAAAAAGCTTCCTCATGCACAGCCCTCTCGTCTTAAAAGTAGAAGTAACCAAGCGGAGTAAAGTACGCCGCAACTACCTAACATACATGCGAACTCGCACGGGTAAAGCTGCTCGTCTGCAGGGTCTCGACTTTGACCGCAAGGCCGTAAATGAAGTCCACGACAAGCAAGCTGAAGCCGAAGAAGCCAAGCTCGCAGAAGAAACAGCTAAAGCTGCCGAAGCTGAAGCCGCCAAAAAATCTGCCGAAGAAGCTGAACTCGAGGCCAAAGCCGCTGCCGTCGAAGCTAGCCACAAAGAAGGCTAATAAGCAGTAATCTTACGAGATATCTAAAATACCCGGGTACATCCCGGGTATTTTTATTGATACTAATAAAAAATCCACAATGTGGATTAATGAGTCAAAAAAATTGAGAAATGACAGGTAGGATATTAGGGTTAACTTGGGAGAGTGAGGGCAGCGCGTCGCTACATACATGTTTTGTCCGCAGACAAGTATTTATGCATGACAGACGTATGCCCTCACTCCCATCAAGTTCTTCACTTGTTACACGACGTCGTGCTGCAGGTTCCGAGCGGCTTCCGTGATCCTGATGTCATCGTTGACACCGATGGCGTACAGGAACTCCTGGAGCATGCTTCCGAAGAGGAATGCCAAGAAGACGAGCGCGAGACTCAGAGCTCCGAGGAGCAATGATGCAACCAGCAGTACGAAGCCCTGACCGGGGTGGTTCTTGATGTGATCCGGGTGGTTCAGCGCCATGTACATGGAAAGCACGGTGTATGCCAAACCACCGAGCACAAGCCAGAGAACGCCGAACCCGAAGTCGGTGGCGAGCGTGTTGTGGAACATAGTGATCCCTCCCGTGGGATTGGTGACTGTTCTGAATGTTCAGTCGGGCAATCGGTCGGCTAGCACATGACTAGTAAACTCGTTGCCAGACTGAAAAAGGCACCAACAAATATCCTACTCTGTCAAAGAGCTGGCTCTCTACCAAAATGTGGAGAAATACTTTTAGTGTAAGAATTTTCACACTGGGAAAGTCAACGTAGCTTATGATACCTCTGTAAATTAACGAAGTCAAGAGGAGTGCTCTGCTACAATACATCTATGGTAACAGTAGGGATAGACGAGGTTGGTCGGGGGTGTTGGGCCGGACCATTAGTGGCCGGTGCAGTATTGCTTGATCCGCTACAATCTATTGCCGGCCTGCAAGACTCTAAAGTACTTACAAAAGCAAAGCGAGAGCTGTTAGCCTCGGAAATTCACCATAAGGCCTTGGCAGTCGGCTTAGGATGGGTATGGCCACAGGTAATAGACGAACGCGGCTTGACTTATGCGGTGACGCAGGCGATGCACGATGCCTTTGCCGCTATACAATCACCTTATGAACGTATTATCGTCGATGGTCACATCAATTACCTCGCAGACATTGCTGGCAGCGAGGCTATTATCAAGGCCGATGCTAGTCATGCCTGCGTGAGCGCCGCCAGTATCGTTGCCAAGGTAGCACGAGACAACTGGATGGCCAAAGAGGCGCACCGGCTGTTCCCAAACTATGGCTTTGATAGACACGTCGGCTACGGCACCGCAGCTCACCGGGCTGCGCTACAGACATTCGGAGTTTGTAAGATACACCGCACCAGCTATAAACCCATTAAGGCTATAATGAGTACCGTTATATGAGCACGACATACACTGGGCGCAAGGCGGAGCGGGCCGCAGCAAATTATTTAGATATGCGCGGTTACCATATCCTCGAAATGAACTGGCGACGTTCGTCATGCGAAGTCGACATTATTGCCCAAAAGAATAAGGTGACTTATTTTGTTGAGGTTAAGTATCGCAAAAACGACAGCCACGGTTCTGGCCTGGAATACATTACGGCCGACAAACTCAACCGTATGCGCCGGGGCGCCGAAATGTGGGTCGATGAAACAAAATATCAGGGAGAGTACCAGCTCGCAGCCATCGAAGTCGCCGGCGCCGACTTTACCATCGAGCATTTCATCGATAACGTTTTATAATCGAGGCATCTAATCTTAGTAGATGAGCAATCCAACTGATTTTTGGTATAATACAACCAGATAAACGCGACATCACCCTTCGGGGTGGTGTCGTTTTTTCTAATTAATTATTTTAAAAGGAATAGTTTAATAAAAAAACTAAAATGACTTTTACGAAGCTTCAAGTTGTATAGGTGATGCTGGGAGTAATTTTGAAAGTACTGCAGATATTTCAATTACACATGAACTTATATAATTAATTATATAAGTTCGTATCCGTTATATAGCAAGCAGTTTTCTTTTACTATCGAGATTAGTCGGCAAAGAATTCTTTAATAGCGTCGAGGTCGCGGTTGCGCCAGGCGGATTGCCATTGGATGGTCTCAACGCCTTGTTTAACGGGTCGTTCAAATGCGGCACTCATGTGGCTCCCGAAGAACTCTTGAAAGGTGGGGAGAAATGATTCGTCACTGTAGTTGCGGGCGGCGTAGTTGGGCATGCGGTAAAAGCTGAGGTCGTCGCCCATGTTGTCTTGTAGCCATTGCCAATGCGCTACCATCCAGTCCCACGTCATGTCACGGGCATGGCGATTGCTAAAACTGTAAGCTACCCAATAGCCGGCATCCTGAAGCCTGACGTTTTTGCCGGTAATCTGCTCGAGCGCTTGGCTGATGATGTCGGGCTGTTCAAATCCCGTTAGTGCGGCAGATATGGTTACGCGATCCTCGCTGTTGCGGCTGGTGTTATGTAGCTGCATCAGTTTGTCGAATTCCTTTTGACCGCCTTTGCGTGCCGCCGTTCCATACACGATGCCACGAATATCGGGGGCGACATCTTCGGGTTTTTCCATAGCGTGAAATCGCTGCAGTGCTTCACTGACGACGGCTTCGTCGTCGGATACTGAGGCCAGCGCAAGGACGGTCGGGCGGAGCAATGTATCAAAATGTGATTCGTCTTGCGCAATATCCCAACCCAGCCGTTTAACTTGCGTAGCTGCCAACTGACGGCCGAATGGTTTCATACTTTCGCGTAGCTCTTCGTCTCGCATGGTACTGCGTATGCCGGCCAGCACACTCATCATGACATCCCACACAAAAGTGTTGTCTTCGTGGTCGTACGCTTGGAGGAGTTTGAGTGTATCGACGGTACTCGCGTAGCCAGCCTTGGCTGCTTCAAAACTATCAGCCAGGAGTCCTAAGCGGTCGAGGGGTGAGAGTTCGCCGTTCGCTACCTTTTTGGCGAGCTTTTCGTTACGTTTTTTGTCGTAGGCGACACGGTAAAAGCCGGTCCTGCCCTGGTTAAGCAACACATCCTCTGGCAGATCGACTGATTGTTTTTGCTGGCTGATTTGTTCAAGCTCAAGCTGATCACTCAGGAGCGGAATTGGCCACGTCGTCTTGGCCTTTTCACTCGCTGGGTTCAGGTAAAAACGTTCCTGCAGTAGACAATCAGAGCCTTCATATTCGCCGGCGTACACCAACGGATAGCCAGGTTGAGTGGTCCAGGCGTGCATAAAATCTTGGACCGGCTTACCAGAAGCCTCTTGCCAAGCCGCCCATAGGTCGGTACTGATGGTATTATCATAGGCATGTCGCTTGAGGTAGATACGCAAGCCATCGCGGAAGGCTTCGTCGCCCAGATAGTCCTTGAGCATGAGAATGACACTCGCACCTTTTTCGTAGCTGATAGCATCAAAAATAGTTCTGATTTCGTCTGGGTGTTTGATTTCTACCTCGATGGGGTGAGTGTTGTCGAGAGCGTCGAGCTTGAGCGCCTGACTTTGTTCGCTGACGATAAAGTCTTCCCACACTTTCCACTCAGGAAAGAGATGGTCGATCGCCAGGTAGCTCATCCAGCTGGCAAAGCTTTCGTTGAGCCATAGATCGTTCCACCATTTCATGGTGACGAGATTGCCAAACCACTGGTGAGTCAGCTCATGGGCCACGACATTCGCGACCCACTGTTTCATGGGTAGGCTGGTGTTTGCCGGGTCGACCAGCAGAGCTTGCTCACGAAAAGTTATGCAACCCCAGTTCTCCATGGCACCACTCGCAAAATCTGGTAGTGCAATGAAGTCGCATTTTTCTAGGGGGTAGGCTATATCGAAATAATCGTTATAAAACTCCAGACACTTTACGGCGACATCGAGCGCAAACTCGGTGTGCGCTACATTTTCTGGTGTCGCATAGGTACGTACCACAACGCCATCTTTAGTGGTGGCTTCTAGGTAGTCCATATTACCGAAGGCAAAAGCTAATAGGTAAGTCGACATTCGAGGGGTGGTATTGAAGGTAGTCACTACGAGGTCGTTCTCGGTGGTCTGTTGCTTGACGGGGGTGTTGGCGAGTATAGCTTTTTGCTCGGGTGTTTTCAGAGTGAGGTCAAAGGTTGCCTTGGCTTCTGGTTCGTCGATGCAGGGGAAGACTTCGCGGGCATGGTGACTTTCGAACTGCGTAGCGATGAGTTTTTGTTCGGTGCCGTCCTGCTCGAAAAAGCAAGGGTACATGCCGTTCATCGGCCGGGTGATCGCTCCTTCGAAGCTGAGTTCTACAGTATAGGAACCGGGGAAGAGCTTGTCTGCGGTGTGCAAGCGAACTTCATCGTACGACTTTTGTGTATTGATACGACTGACGGCGATTGTGTCGTCGCCTTTTTTGTCATGGCGGGTAATAGTAGCTGCAGTAACGGTCAGCTCCTTTTGGTGGAGGGTGATACGTTCGCTGGGGCGGCCAACTTTTTTGCCGGTGATGGTCACAGAGCCGCTGAAGGTCATGGCAGACGGATCGACCTGCAGGGTGAGGTTATAATGCTCGGGGTTGAATTGCTCGAATAATCGGCGGACTTTTTTACTCATTACACTAGTGTAACATTGCCCAGTGGCACTCCGTCTGTTTGACTTTTTACTGCCAGCGCGTATAATTACAAGTGTTCGATCCGGCCCCGATGGTCGGATTTTTTCATACCGAGAGACGAGTACGTAAATCCCAACGAAAAGGAGAAAAATAGATGGATATGGATTTTAAACAACTCGCGATTGCCATCAAAGCAATAGCCGAAGAAAAGAACTTGCCAGAAGAAACCGTGCAGGAAGTGGTGGAGCAGGCCCTAGCCGCCGCCTACCGCCGAGATTACGGTGACCGTGAGCAAGATATACGTGTGACTATGAACCTTAATACCGGCGAAGTTGATGCTTACATCAGTAAAGAAATTGTCGATAAAGTCGAGAACGACGCTTTCGAAATCAGCCTGAGTGATGCACAGGTCATGCGCAAAAATGCGCAAGTCGGTGAAACGATTGAGCTACACGAAAAGGTTGAAAGCTTTGGCCGCGTCGCAGCACAGACAGCAAAGCAAGTTATCCTGCAGCGCTTACGAGAAGCTGAGCGTGAAATTGTCATGGCCGAATTCGAAGACAAAATTGGTACGGTTATTAACGCTGTCGTATCCCGCGTCGAAGGGAACATTGTCCGGATCGACCTCGGTCACGCACAAGGTATTATGCCGCGCAGCGAGCAGATTCAGGGAGAACGATACTACCCCGGACAGCGCATCAAAGTGTTCCTCAAAGACGTCGAGCGCGGCTATCGGGGGCCGCAGCTGATTGTATCCCGAGGCAATACACAATTTATTGACTGGCTGTTCCGCTCAGAAGTGCCAGAGATGGACAATGGTGCCGTCGAAATTAAAGCCATTGCCCGTGAAGCAGGTGTGCGCAGCAAAATTGCCGTAGCCAGCAATGTTCAGGGAGTTGATCCGGTGGGAACGTTTGTCGGCGGTCATGGTACTCGAGTTAATGCGGTTATGTCCGAAATTGGTGAGCAAGAGAAAATCGATATCATTATCTTCAGCGAAGACGCCGTCGAATATATCACCAATGCTTTAAGTCCTACCAAGGTAACACGGGTCGAGCTCGACGAAGCCAAGCAGAAGGCTGTCATCCACGTACCCGAAGATCAACTGAGTATTGCCATTGGGAAGAGCGGCCAGAATGTCCGCTTGGCCAGCAAGCTGACCGGTTATGAGCTTGATATTGTTGCCGACAATGGAGCACCAAAACAAGCAGAATCAGCTGGCAAAGTCGAAACAAGCGAACTACCCAAGACTCCAAAGTTGAAAAAGAAGAGCGAACTCGAAAATAGCCTACTCTCAGCTATTGAAGAGCACGGCGATTAATCGCGAAGTATCGCCACCTTATAATGCCCGGTTCCGACCGGGCATTTACTGTTGACTACAAGGAACAAAATGCGAATTAGCACTCTTGACGCTCGAGTGCTAATTACCGTATGATGATATATAGTAGCTTTTACCCACTCGATGTACATTTCCTTACAGTCGTACAATAGTGGCATCGCTACACTAATTACGTTACGTAGGTGACAAGAAAGGTGGTTACTACACAATGATGCCTAATTCACCCGATTTTCAAGATTTCTTGAGTCATTTGACCAATAATGCGCTGCAAAGTCTGAAGCACGCCGATGCTATTGCGCGTAGCTTTGGCAGTGCATATGTTGGCACAGAACACTTATTACTAGGAGTGCTCGCGCAAGAGTCAAGTATGGGTTCTAAGATCCTCGAAGGTGCTGGAATTACACTAGACCGGGCGCGGCTCGCACTCAACATGACCCCTAAAACACTCGTTATTAATATGGGTGCAAAGGGATTGTCAGAAACTGCTAAATTAACATTGCGAATGGCATACGATGTAGCGCAGGATTACGGACAGGAGTATTGCGGTACCGAGCATATTCTGTATAGCATTCTGAGCCAAAAGAATGCGCGTGCTACGTTGCTGCTGAGAGATATGAATGTCGATGTTGACTCCCTGACTGGCGAACTCGAGCAATTCCTCAATCGTCAGCAGTACGAAGAAGAACCAGAACACGGTGAAGCTTTGGGAGGTGCGCCACGACGCACCGCCACTAAAAAAGCCAGGAAAACGGCGCTCGATATCTACGGTACCGACCTAACCGTAGAGGCTAAAACGAATAAACTCGACCCGGTTGTGGGGCGCGAAAATCAGATTAGGCGCATGGTGACGATCCTCAACCGACGTACCAAAAACAATCCCGTCCTCATTGGTGAGCCAGGTGTCGGTAAAACTGCTATCGTTGAGGGCTTAGCCCAGCGAATCGTGGCAGAGGATGTACCTGATAGTCTCCTCGATAAACGTATCGTCATGCTAGATTTAGCCGGTATGATTGCAGGTACGAAATACCGTGGTGAATTCGAAGAACGCCTGAAAAAAGTTATGGGCGAATTGGAAAAGGATAAGAATACCATCATCTTTATTGATGAGCTGCACCTGATTGTTGGTGCCGGCGCCGCCGAGGGTGCAATGGATGCAGGCAATATACTCAAGCCAGCCTTGGCTCGCGGTAAAATTCAGCTGATTGGTGCCACGACAACCGAAGAATACACCAAGCACATCGAAAAAGATTCGGCACTGGAGCGGCGATTCCAGCCAATACAAGTCCCCGAAACCACCCGCAGTGAGACACTTTCTATCCTCAAAGGCCTGCGTAAGCATTACGAAAAATTCCATGGCGTGCAGATAAGCGACGAAGTGTTAGAAGATACCGTGACACTGTCATCGCGCTATATCAATGATCGCTTCATGCCTGACAAAGCCATCGACTTGCTCGATGAAACAGCTGCACATCTGCGCGTTGACAAGGGCAAAACAAATCCTGAGGTTCGACGATTACAAAAGGAGCTGAAGCTGGTCAATGCCCGGATTGACGAAGCTGTCGACGCCGAAGATTACGAACGTGCCGCCAAAGCAAAGACGCGGGCGTCACAGATTAAAGATGAGCTGGAGTCACTCAAAGACAACACAAAGGAAAAAAAGCGCTTAACCGTATCGAGTGAGGACATTGCCGATGTTGTCTCGCGTATGACCGGAGTGCCCGTCAAGAAGGTGATCCGCTCGGAGGCCAAGTATTTGCTTAATCTAGAGAAGAATATCGGTAAGCACGTCATTGGCCAGTCAGAAGCGGTCGAGGCCGTTTCGCGGGCGGTACGGCGTAATCGCAGTGGTATCGGCAGCGAGAAACGACCAATTGGTTCCTTTATCTTCCTTGGGCCAACTGGTGTCGGCAAGACTGAGCTCGCTCGGGTGCTCGCGCGTGAGTTCTTTGGCTCTGACGAAGCGCTCGTCAAGATAGATATGTCCGAATTTGGCGAACACCACAATGTTTCTCGGCTGGTTGGCGCACCGGCTGGCTATGTCGGCTACGACGATGGCGGACAACTGACCGATAAAATCCGTCGGCAACCGTACAGTCTAGTGCTCTTTGACGAAATTGAAAAAGCTCACCCGGATGTCTTTAACATGCTACTGCAATTGCTAGAAGACGGTCATTTGACTGACGCCAAGGGTCGCAAAATTGACTTTACGAATACCATTGTCATCATGACCAGTAACATCGGTGCCGATAAGTTACAGAAAGAAGCCAGCTTTGGCTTTAGTGCCAATCGCAGCACCGACTATGAAGATCTGGATGCACTGCACGAACAGAACAAAGAGAAGGTGCTGGATCAGCTCAAAAAGGAGCTACGACCAGAGTTGCTCAACCGTATCGATAAAGTGGTTGTCTTTAGGGCCTTAACCAAGAAAGATATCTATCGAATCATAGACCTGCAGGTTAATGAACTTAAAGGCCGTTTACAAAAGCGTGGCTTGAGTGTCCAGCTGACGCCCGCCGCTAAACAGTATTTGCTGCAAAACGGCTACGATTCTAAAAATGGCGTCCGGCCGTTACGCCGGCTGATTCAGGACACCATAGAAGATCGTGTCGCTCTTGATTTGCTCGACGATAAGTACCTAAAAGGTGATATTATTCAGGTAGCTGCCCGTAATGGTCAGTTATCCTATGCAACAGCAAACGAATAATCCGGCCACTAGCACAACAACCCGCGCCACCCGACGATATATATGGGTGACGCGGGTTTTGCTTGTCGTCCTAGTTATTGCTGTCACATTAGGTCTGTACCAACAGCAGGCTATTAGTGACTGGCTGCGCCTGTATGGCTATCAACCGTCGAGTAATGTGGCGGCGTTAGCCCAAGAAACGACGATGACGCCGCATGCCCGGCATTTGTTTTATCTTAATAAGCCCACTATTGCTGCTCGCACGTCCTTTTATCAGTACTGCACCGATCGTGAGCAGGCAATAGTGTTGGGCTGCTACCACGGCGGCCAAGAGGGCATATACCTGCTGAACATAGCCGATACTTCAGAGCTTCATGGCGTTATGCAGGTGACGGCTGCGCACGAAATGCTCCATGCAGCCTACGATCGACTTGATGACGCCACCCGGACACAGGTGGATGGCTGGCTGCAACAGTACTATGACAATACGCTCAAGGACCAGACTATAAAGGATGAGGTGGCGGCGTATAAAAAGACCGAGCCAAATGAGTTACGCAATGAGATGCATTCCATATTTGCGACGGAAGTATCTCAGCTGACACCACAGCTCGAGCGGTATTACAGCATGTATTTTGGGGATCGCAGTATGGTGGTAAAGGAGGCTGAAAAGTACCAAGAAGCCTTTCGGTCTCGAGAACGAGTCATACAAGCGTACGACACACAACTTAGCGGCTTAAAACAGACTATTACTACTAATCAAGACGAGCTCAGCCGACAAGCTAAAGATTTGAGCAAGCGAAAGTCCCAATTGCAATGGGCTTCGAGCGGTACGAGTACCTCCCAGTACAACGCCATGGTGGCTCAATATAATGCGGACGTCCGGGCGTACAATGCGTTACTTGCTTCCCTGAAGGCAGATATTAGCCGCTATAATGATTTGGTCGAAAAGCGAAATGCGTTGGCGCACGAAGAACAGCAGCTAGTAAAGGAGCTGAGCGGAGACAATATTCCTGCCACCGCTGCTCAGTGATACACTAAGGGCTAGATGGCAAAAAAATCAGCAGTACGGTATGTCTGCACCAATTGCGGTGCAATGCAGAGTAGTTGGACGGGGCGTTGCCCGCAGTGTGGCGAATGGAATACACTGCAAGAAGAGGCGGTCATCACCATGACGAGTGGTGGCGCAGCTGTTTCTGCCGGTAAAAAACTAGATGTTAACTCTGTCAAAAAATCACTCGGCACTGATTTGTCGCGCATACTCACTGGCACGAGCGATGTTGATACGGTGCTCGGCGGCGGTATTGTGGCTGGCAGTGTAAATCTCATTGCTGGTCAGCCCGGCATAGGGAAAAGTACCCTATTGCTACAGTTGGCGTATGCGGCCGCCGCGAAAGAACCGGTACTGTACGTGAGTGGTGAAGAGTCAGCCCACCAGATCGGATTACGGGCAGAACGGCTCGGCACTCAGCGGGAAAGCTTAAAGCTTGCTACCAGCACGTCGGCAGATGATGTAGCCGCTACCGTTGCGAGTGGTGAATATCGACTCGTAGTGGTCGATTCGGTACAGACCATGACCTGTGCTTCGGTAGCTTCTGCTGCCGGGAGTGTGTCGCAAATAACAAACAGCACCAATCTGCTGACGCAAGCCGCCAAACAGAGCAACACGGCAATAGTATTGGTCGGGCACGTTACAAAAGAAGGCACCATTGCTGGTCCAAAAGTCATGGAACATATGGTTGACGTAGTTTTGCAGCTAGAAGGCGACCGCTACGGCGGCTTTAAGATTTTGCGAGCAATTAAGAATCGCTATGGTTCGACAAACGAAGCAGCCATATTTGAAATGAGCGACAAAGGGCTGGCCATTGTAAGCAACCCGTCTGCGGCGCTGCTGGCTGAACGGCAGATTACCGATGGCTCGGTAATTCTCGCGACATTGGAGGGCACGCGGCCGCTGCTCGTTGAAGTCCAGGCTCTCGTGAACAAAACCAGCTACGGCTATCCTAAGCGAGCTGCCAGCGGCATAGAACTCAACCGCCTTAATCTATTGGTAGCTATGCTCGAACGCCGAACAAAACTGAATCTCTCTGATCAAGATATTTATATAAATATTGTTGGTGGCATGCGGGTCAGCGAACCAGCGGCTGACCTCGCCATATGTTTGGCCATTGGTTCGGCAGCCAAGGGACTGCAGCTGCATGATAATGCCGTCGTGTTTGGCGAGGTTGGTTTATCAGGAGAGGTAAGACATGTCCCGTATGTCGACAAACGGATTGCGGAAGCAAAAAAACTAGGCTACACGATGGCTATTGGTCCAAAGATTCGCCAGGGCAAAAAGCCATCACAGCTCAATCAGGTCGGTAGTGTACGGGAAGCTTTGAATCAGTTTTTGAGTAAATAAGCATTCGTAGCTGACAAATTAAAAACCTCTGCCGTAGCAGAGGTTTTTTGTCAACGCAGCGGTGGCCCTATCAGTTAGCCGCCACCTGTATTTGTATTGTCTGGTGGAGTACCACCGCCGCCGGGGTTAGTGCCGCCGTCGGTGGTGGTGTCTTTTGGGGTATGTTGCGTCTCCATGGAGGCACTATCACTACCTTGGTATAACACGCTGTCGGTAATGGTTGCCGACACGGTTACGGTGCCGGTACTGGCCGGTGAGTAATCGACAGTGTAGGTGTTATTGCCACTAGGTGAGAATGTTCCAATCTTTTTGCCATTGATACTAATCGTCAGACTAGACGGAAACTCGCTGCTGGAAAGGCTGTGGGTGCCAGCAATGACTGCCACGGTAATCTTACACTTAGTGTCGTCACACGTTGTTGGTGGTGTGATGATGACGCTTGGCGATTCATCGCCGCACTTATGGACATCATCAGATCCAGAATAGGTGGTGGAGCTGCCGCCGGTGACGAATTTGTCCACCGAGAAGCTATTAGCGTTACCGCCATAAATGGTTTGCTTCGCTAAGGAAGGCGTACAGTCGGTAGCCAGCTTTTTGGAGACTTTGTCGATAGTGACCGCGCTCGTTGAACCCTTGGCTTTGTAATTGGACGGGAAGACGTCATTGGCGGGGCTTGGCAGCACAGCGCCAGTTCCAAAGCCAGTGAGCATGCGGAAGGCAGGTTTATCCTGTACTCCACTCGGCTTTTTCCAGTTCTCGGCCGGTAGATCTTTGTGGGCGGCTTCCATCCATCCGCGGACGATTGGTTCGGTCATGGTTTCCATGTGTCCACCAGTCATAGCCTTAAAACGAGTGTGATAGCCAACCCAGGCTACGACGGCGTATTTCGTCGACCAGCTGGTCATGAGTCCATCGAAGTTATCGTTGGTTGTCCCGGTCTTGATGGCGAATTTCCAGCCATTTGGTTGGTGGTGGAATTTGCGGTTGTAGCGAAGGTAGCTGGCATTAGGGTCGCTGAGCATGTCGGTCACAATGTAGGCAGCGTCGGGATCAATGACTTGTTTGGCCTTAGGCTTCTGCCACTTGTAGATTTCTTTGTTGGCGGCATCGGTGATTTGTAAAATGTAGGTGCGCGGAATGAATTTGCCCAGTCGCGACATAGTTGCCAGTCCGTTGACGTGCTCGTCGAGGTGGAGGAAGGCACCGTCACCAATTGCCGAAGCGCCATAACAAGGGGCTTCTCGGGTGAGACGAACATCGTAGTAACAGTTATAGCCAAAGCCACTGGAGTCGCTGGTAGCGCCGTTCATCATGGTTTCTGCCATGTCGATGACCTTGTTGGTGCCAACGATGAGGTTGGCCTTTACGGCGGGGACGTTGCGCGAACCAGCTAGGGCGTAGCGTAGCGTCATAGGTCCTGGATACTTGAAGTCGTAATCCCATAGACAGTTAGCGTTGTCGTCGTATCGTGGCTGATTTTTATTGGTACATGGCCAGCCCGGTAAGGGACCTTGAGAATCGTAGAGTACCGAGCCTGCTCCCGCACCGGTCTTTTGGATGAGGGCGGCGTAATCGTAGGGTTTAAAGCTTGAGCCAGGGGGGATAGGAATCTTGGCGTAGTTAATCTTGCCGAAATCTTCGTTATCGAAATCGACACCACCGACGAGCGACACAATTTGACCCGTCTTCACGTCTTCGGCAACAAAGGCGGCGGTATCACCACCGTATGTCTTGATAGTAGGGAGGTCATCGGTAACTTGTTTTTCGGCCACATCTTGGAGTTTCAAATCGAGAGTGGTGACGACTTTCCAGCCACCGCGCTGTACGGTTTCTGAGCCGTATTTGTGTTCCAGTTCTTGTTTGGCGGCAAGGACAAAGTACGGCGCACGGATACCGTTATATTTCGATTTGAGCGGATGTACTTGTGCCAATACATCGACTTTTTTCGCTTTGGCGGCTTCATCTTTGGTTATGTACCCCTGAGAAACCATCTGGTCAAGGATGTAGTGCTGACGTCCCAAAACCGCTTCTTCGCCAAATCCGTCGGTGCTACTGACAGCACTGTTCCATTTACTACTGCTATATGGTGAGTAATAACTTGGTGATTGCGGGATGGCAGCTAAGAAACTAGCCTGAGCCAAAGTCAGATTCTTGGCAGAGGTAGCGAAGTAATCGCGTGCGGCTACCTCAACACCATTTTCAATACCACCGTACGGGGCGATATTGAGATAGCCGGTCAGGATATCTTGTTTGGAATATTCTCGTTCTAGTTCGACGGCAAGGATGAGCTCTTTAATTTTGCGGGTAATAGTGCGATTCTCGGTCCATTGCTCGTTCAGCTTGACCAGCTGTTGGGTAATAGTCGAGCCTCCCTGGATCGGGCCGCCGCCGAATACGTCATTGAAGCCGGCACGCATTATGCCACGCATGTCGAACGCACCGTGTTTATAAAAGTCTTTGTCTTCGATGGCAATCGTAGCTTGCTTCATGTAGGGGGAGATTTGATCACCGTCAACTGGTATACGTTTGACGGCATCGTAGTCTTGCCACAGTACTGTTTTACCGCTGCGGTCATAGTAGGTGATGCTACCACCGAGGTTATCGCCGGCTACACCTTTAATCTTCGGTAAATCTTTTCGGAAGTAAGCAAACACACCAATGACCAGGAAGAACCCAATAATAATACCGATACCCGTAATTTTAAGGGCCATGATGGCGCCTTCACGGCTAAACCAGTAGGCGGCGAGGCGCTGGGGATGCATACGATATGCCAGCCGCTTCCATCGGTTTTTCGGCAGGGTACTTAAGTATAAGGCCCGCTTCTTAGCGCGCTCGTCTTTCGTTGCTTTGCGGCGATCACTGAAGTTTTGATTTAACTTTAAGTTGCTGCCCTTGCGCCGGGAGGCACTGTGGCGGCTTGAGCCATGTTTTTTGTCTGGCATGTGTAGTTATTACTCCCTAATTCCGTGTTTCTACCATACAAGTATAGCAAATATACACAGAAACAAACTCTATTTTGCTTACGTTTTTTATGCTCTGGCTAGCCGTGAGTGATACACGTTTACCTCTTGCAGCCTCTAAGCTATACTTGTCCGTAACATGACACTATCAGAAGAACTTACCTGGCGTGGTTTTGTAAATCAAACCACTTACAAAGACAGTACAGCCCTCGATGGCGAGCCGATAACCTTTTACCTCGGCGTTGACCCAAGTGCCGATAGTATGACAGTTGGGAATTTGGCCGTTGTCATGATGGTGCGCCATTTTGTCGAGCATGGACACAAGGCACTGCTGCTAGTGGGGGGTGCGACCGGAATGATTGGCGACCCTGACGGCAAGAAACAAGAACGCGACCTACTTACACTGGAGCAAATCGATCACAACAAACAGGCAATCGCCGCTCAGTACAAGCAAGTCCTCGGCGACCAACCATTTGACCTGGTCGATAACTACGACTGGTTCAAGGACATGAACTATCTGACTTTCCTACGTGACGTCGGCAAGCACGTGCCAATGCGCCAAATGCTAGGACGAGATTTTGTCCAATCTCGCCTGGGAGAAGAAGGTGCCGGCATTAGTTACGCCGAGTTTAGCTATTCACTTATTCAGGGTTACGATTTTTTGCATCTACACCGCGAAAAAGGTGCTTCACTGCAAATCTGCGGCGCCGATCAGTGGGGAAATAGTATTGCGGGCGTCGATCTCATCCGTCGCATTACTGGTGACGAAGCTCATGTCTGGTCGGCACCGCTGATTATTAACAAAACAACTGGCGTGAAGTTTGGTAAATCCGAGTCAGGAGCGGTCTGGCTCGACCCATCCAAGACTAGTCCGTACGACTTTTACCAGTTTTGGCTCAATGTCGATGACGAAGGTGTCGAAGATTACCTCAAGATTTACACGATGCTACCACAAGAAGTAATAGCTGACATCATTAAAGAATTTAATGAAAACCGGGGTAATCGTGCGGCACAACGAGCTCTTGCCTACGAAGTGACCAAGACGGTCCACGGCGAAGCTGTCGTCGAAGAAGTAATAAGCGCTACTCACATACTATTTGGCAAGGATCAGCTACAAACACAAGACTATAAGGTTATTAAAAGAATATTTAGCAAAACACCACTCACCGTCGGCCAGCCACTACTCGCTGCTCTTGTTGAGCTAGGACTAGCAAGTAGTAACACCGAAGCTCGTCGCTTTGTGAACGAACATGCCATTGCCATCAACAATATTCGACTTACCGAACAAAAAGATTCGTTGGAGGCGTCGGACTTCCAGGATGGTATTGTCGTCGTCCGTCGCGGTAAAAATGCCGTGGCAGTTGGCTCAATTCAGGAATAGTCTGATTCGGCTATACTATCAGTTATGACAAGTGAGAGTGCATTAACCGAATTGTCCGGCGTGGGCCCGGCCTTGGCTGTCAAATTCGCCCAGTTAGGTATTCGTACGGTTGGAGACCTAGTTGATTACTATCCTCGTCGCTACGATGACTACTCCACCCTGACGCCTATAGCAAAACTCAAGCCAGGGCCTGTCACCATCGAGGCGGTCATCAAGCAGGCTAAGGGACGCTACGTGCGGCGCGGCATGCACATTACAGAAGCTGTCGCCAGTGATGAAACCGGCAGTGTAAGGCTTATTTGGTTTAATCAACCCTATAGAGCGGCTGCCCTCAAAACGAATCAGCCGTACTATGTATCCGGTAATTTTGAGCTGAGTCATCAGCGGTTGCAGATTATGAATCCCAGCGTTGAATTGGCAAGCGATTTTCCGGTCAATACGGCCCGCATCATCCCGATTTACCGAGAAATCAAGGGTATCACTTCTCGTCAGATCAGAGCTGCCCTCAAACAAGTAGTGGCGCTCATCGACCAGTATCCGGAGACGTTGCCGGCGTGGCTAGTGAGCGATGAAAAGCTGATGAGTAAGTCGAGAGCGCTTCGGACAATCCACTTTCCGGATAGCGCCGAAGAACTCAAAGAAGCTCGGCGCCGGCTTGGCTTCGAAGAAGTCTTTCAGCTGAGCTTGGCAAGTATTATGAATAAGCGGGAAATTGCAGGCGAGAAAGCTCCGTCTGTGCCATTTATCGAAGCGGTTGCGCGTGATTTTGTCGGCCATTTGCCGTTTACATTGACCGACGCACAACGAAAAGTCGTCTGGCATATCTATAAAGATATGGAACGCACCCAGCCCATGAACCGCTTAGTAGAAGGTGACGTAGGCTCTGGTAAGACTGTTGTTGCCGCCATGGCAGCGATGATGGTTTTGCATCATGGTCATCAAGTCGCTCTCATGGCGCCAACCGAAATATTGGCACGGCAACATGCTGATACCATTCAGCGGCTATTGAGTCCTCTCGGCTACGGCGACAAAGTGGGTTTGCTTGTCGGCAGTATGAAATCAGCTCAGAAGAAAACAGCCCAAGCGGCAATCAAAGCTGGTGATATCCAGCTGATTGTCGGCACCCATGCACTGATTCAAGATGCCGTCGATCTGCATAACTTGGAGCTTATTATTGTCGACGAGCAGCATCGTTTTGGCGTGGAACAGCGCAAGGCGCTCCAGGCAAAAGCAGGTCATATGCCGCACGTGCTGAGCCTCACGGCCACCCCTATTCCCAGGAGTTTGGCCTTGACGTTATACGGGGAACTCGATGTGTCTGTACTCGATCAGAAACCGGTCGGCAGACGCCCGATTATTACCAAACTGTGCTCACCGAACTCGCGGGCGTCGTTGTACGAAAAAATAGACAAACAAATAGAGCAGGGAAGGCAGTTGTTTGTCGTATGCCCCCTAGTCAGTGAAGGAGTATCCAAAGCAGTATCGGCCGAAGCTATGTACGAGACATTGCGAAAAGGCCCATTTAAACATCGCCGAGTTGCCTTACTCCACGGTCAGCTGAAATCTATCGACAAGCAATCGACCATGGAAAGCTTCGTGAAACAGGAGTTCGATATTTTGGTGGCGACGACTGTCATAGAAGTAGGGGTTGACGTACCAAATGCTACGGTGATGCTGATCGAAAATGCTGATCGCTTTGGCTTGAGCCAACTCCACCAGCTGCGGGGACGCATAGGACGGGGTGAGCACGAGAGTTTTTGCTACTTGATGATGTCCGACAGTACTGCACCTAGTAAACGATTGCGGGCCATGGAGCGAATTGAAGATGGTTTTCGGCTGGCAGAGCTCGACCTAGAACTTCGTGGTCCAGGCGCTATTTACGGCACCATGCAACATGGGGCGCTCGATTTGCGTATTGCCAAATTAACAGATGTACATTTGATTGCTGCAGCCCGGAATGGAGCTATACAATTCCTGGATAAGGGCGAAAACCTGCTACAATATAAAGAATTATCTATGCATGTTAACCGGCTTCGTGCCGTCACCAATCTCAACTGATATGTACTCCGGCACTACACTGACCAATTTTTCGGGCCGTATCCTGGGAGCTCACCAAAAAATAGACCGAGTCGCCCGACGACATCTGCATCAATTAGCTCCCGGAGCCCATTTTCCGACCATTCGTCGCATCTTGCACTTTGAAGGCACCAACGGACCCGATGGCATTAAGCGAAAAAGTCCAGCCAAGGATGAGCCGTGGCATTATTTTCAGCCGTTTGACCCTTCCGATACCAACATCTTGCAACTCATCTCTCAGCACTACAAAGAACTCGTCAAAGCCCTCATGAAGTCTGATGACGTTCGGGCTGGCTTTGAGGCGGCTTGGTTGGCGCATGCCATGGTTGATGGGCTCACCCCTGCACACCACTACCCCTATGAGGAGAAACTTATGGAACTCAGGGGTGGTGAAGGCATCGAGAGTCGGACGACTATCAAGGCAAAAATTGTTTTGCCTGGCGGCACCAGACGCGAGATGGTTATAAATAATTGGCGAATGTGGGGCCCAAAAGGACTCATGTCGACGCATGGCTCATTTGAATGGGGCGTGGCAACTTTGATCCTGCCAAGTCGTATGCGGATTGCTTTGCCGACAGAGGAAGAAATTGAGACATTCAAAAAACAAGATTTTGCCGACTGGTATCGTTCGGTAGCGCAAGATATCGCTAATTTGGGACTGTACGATGAATTTTATCAACGTGGCTGGACGACTAAATTAGCTAAAGCGGTGCGGCGAGAATTAGCACCTCGCATTGTGAGGAGTGTCACTTTGGCCTGGTATGGTGCACTTTATGAAGCACGACGAGGCCGTTAGTGCGAGTTGTCGCTGGCACACTTAAAGCCCAGGTATTTGATGCGCCACGCGGGCATCGCACCCACCCTATGAGCGACAAAATCCGTGGAGCGCTATTTAATGCCCTCGGCGAACTCGATGGCCTAACGGTTTTTGACCCATTTGCCGGTAGTGGTGCGCTCAGTTTTGAAGCGATTAGTCGAGGAGCGAAGTATGTCGTGGCACTCGACATCGATCCGCAGGCCGCCGCCGTTATGAAGAAAAATGCCGCCAAGTTAAATACGGGGAGCCGTATCAAGATAACCCGAGCTGGGGTACGGTCGTGGTTACAGACTCAGCCGACGAAACGGTTTGATGTGGTGTTACTGGACCCTCCTTACGACGATTTGCAAGAACCGGCCCTGCAGGCTGCCGCCGAACGGTGTGAAGTGCAAGGAGTAGTCGTATTGTCGTTGCCGCCTCAAAGCCGCGTGGCTTTACCAAGTGACCGCTTCGAACTTATTCGAGACAAGCAGTACGGAGACGCTGAACTGCACTATTATCGTCGCGTTCGCTAGCTGTTAGCATCCGGGTGGTTGATGCTCATTTCTTGTTGTCGAAGCGGGAAGCCAAAGAAATACAGCACACTGACGGCCGGACCGAGTAAGAGCCCAAGGTAGGGTATGTTCGTCACGATGGATGCGGCCATGCCAATTACAATAGTGACACCCAAAACACCCCAGACTGAGCCTCGTTCGGTCTTTGTTTGCAGAGCGGTGAGTTTGAGTGCTTCAAAAATTTCGGTATCACGCTCGACGAGGTAGTACGGTGCCAGTATGTAGCGTCGGAACAAAATAACGCCCGGCACAATAAAGGCTATTAGCCCCACGACGACCATAACAGTTATTAGCAACAAGAGGCCATACAGGCGCCAAAAGTAATGGAAGCTTTGCCGGACATAGGCCCACGGGTCGTCGTCGCCCCCACGCACAGCCTTTACCGACATAACCATGCTGGCCGGATAGACGAGCAGAGCCCATAAGATGGCCATGCCAATTGCTGCAACGCCAACTTGTGCTACGGAGCTTGACTGTATGAGGGAGGTAAATTGGCTCGGGGTCATTTTATCTAAAACCAGTCCCGAAGCGGATGCAGCTCGATCAATCATATAAGAGCCGACGTTACTCATCACAGAAGCAACAAAGACTAGCCAAAAAACACTGTAGGGGTGTGAACGCACCAAGTCGATGCTTTTTTGCAGTAAATCCCAGCTCGGGGTAAGTTTGACGCCTGATTTCATACATGCACTATAGCATTATGGCCCCTTATTTCTTATAATGATTCCCATTGCCGCGGTGGTGGAATTGGTAGACACGTTGGTTTTAGGAGCCAATGCCGCAAGGCGTGAAGGTTCAAGTCCTTTCCGCGGCACCATTTTGATGACAAAACAGCACACGATTATATATGTAACCGGGCTCGGTGATGCTCATCCACGCGGACAGCGTTTGCTTATAGCCACCTGGCGTTGGTGGGGCGTCCGGCCAGTGTTGTTTCAGATGAATTGGGCGGATGGCGCTCCGTATAAACTCAAATCAGCGGCTTTACTTCGGCTCATTGATAGCGAGTTGGCAAAGAATCGCCAAGTATCACTAGTGGGGGCAAGTGCTGGTGCCGGAGCAGTTATAAATACCTTTGCCGTCAGAAAACAACTCACGGGTGTTGTCTGTATTGCTGGCAAGATACACCGACCCGAGGCCATAGGTGCTTCGTATCGCCAGAAAAATAGTGCGTTTATTACATCGGCCTATCAGGTGCAGAGCTCGTTAGATTCTCTGGACTTTGATGCCGATCGTCGTCGCATATTATCAAGGTATGGACTTATAGATCCGATAGTCCCGAAGCAAGATAGTATTGTGCCTGGTGCACGGAATCAAGTTGTGGCCAGCATAGGACATGCGCTAACGATAGCGACACAGCTAGTGTTCGGTGCCCCTAGTTTTATTCGATTTTTGAAGCATTTGGCAAAATGATAGAATAGCCAAGAAGTAGAAAGAAGAATCACCATGGCATTATCGACCCAACCCTACAAAGGCGCACGAGACTTTTATCCCGAAGATAAACGAGTGCAGAAATATATCTTTGGGAGCTTACGAGAAACTGTTGAACGCTGGGGATATGAAGAATACGACGCTCCGATTCTGGAACCCTTGGAGCTATATCAGGCGAAAACCGGAGAAGAGATTGTCAACGACCAAACATATTCGTTTGAAGATCGCGGTGGCCGCCAAGTCGTCATCCGACCTGAGATGACCCCGACGGTGAGCCGGATGGTGGCCGCCAAGCGTCAAGAGTTGGCTTATCCGCTCCGATGGTACAGTATTCCAAATTTGTGGCGCTACGAGCGACCGCAACGAGGCCGGCTGCGCGAACACTGGCAACTCAATGTCGATTTGTTTGGCGTCGCGGGAGCAGCCGCCGATATTGAGCTGATCCAACTGGTCGACGCAATTATGAAAAACTTTGGCGCCACGCCGAGTATGTACAAGATACGACTCAATAGTCGCAAATTTGTCGACTTTGTACTGCACGATATGCTGCAGTTTGATGAAGTGCAAGCCTATAGCGTCAGTAAGCTCATCGACCGCATGCACAAAATCGAACGAGATGAATTTGTCGTCCAGCTAGACGCCTTGTGTACACCGTCGCAGCGCGAAGCTGGCAGCGTCGAGCGGTTGCTTGATGTCCTAGCCGCTCGTAAAACTGCCGACTTATCCCCCGAGCTGCAGCAGCATGAATCACTGTTAGAACTGCAAGCGACCGTCCTAGCACTTCATGAAGTTGGGCTGACCCATGTTGAGTTTGATGCCAGTCTCATGCGTGGTTTCGACTATTACACCGGTCTGGTATTTGAGGTGTTTGATACCCATCCCGATAACAATCGGTCATTATTTGGCGGTGGTCGCTACGACGGACTAGTCGGGCTCTTTGGGGTCGAACCCGTCCCGACCGTCGGATTCGGCATGGGCGACGTGACGTTAGCAAATTTCCTCGAAATCCATAACTTATTGCCAACGCTCGTTGCAGAAACCAAAGTGTACGTCGCGCTGATAGGCGATATTGCCACGGCTGCCCAAAAACCGATTCAGGAGCTGCGCAATGCTGGCGTGAATGTAGCCGTCGACATTACCGGCCGCGATCTTGGCAAACAGATAAAAACCGCCGACAAAAAAGACATACCCTTCGTTATGGTCATGGGAAGGCAAGAAATTGAATCCCAACAATTTAAGATCAAAAATCTCCGTACTGGCGAAGAGGAAACTCATAGCATTGCCCGCATTGCGACCATCGTACAAGATCACCGCAACGAAGATGTATGACCGCGATTAACCATGCCGTAACCGGAGCCATTATCGGTTTAGCGGTCCACGCTCCAGCCATTGCTATACCAGCCGCCATTGTTTCTCACCTGGTGTGTGATGCTATCCCTCACTTCGGTCGTGACAAGGAGTGGATCAAATCCACCGCGTTCTCAGTCTATTTGCTCGTCGAGGCGATGCTATGTTTTGGACTTGTAATCGTGCTGTACTTTTCCGGCAATCCCAACTGGTTTCTGGCGGCACTTTGTGCGTTTGCGGCGGCATCACCAGATTTTATCTCGGTGCGTCGCTTTATTGCCGAAAAGACGCACGTCTCGTTTCGGCCATCACGACTTGAGGCCTTCCTCAAGAATATTCAGTGGTTCGAGCGTCCCATCGGTGCTGTAGTCGAAGCGGCGTGGCTTATCGCTGGCATAACCATACTGTGGGCTATTGTCTAGCAAAACTACTGCTTATCTGTTAGGCTAGATACTTATGCAAATCAAGAAAGAATCTCTTACCCCAACCAAGATCAAACTAACGCTGGCTGCCGACCCAGCCCTCATGGACGAGGTCAAGCGCGAGACGCTCGAACATCTGGCAAAAGACCATGTCAAAATACAAGGCTTTCGCCAGGGTAAAGCGCCGCTGAATCTCGTCGAAAAAAACGTCGACAGCAGTTTGCTGCAGTCTGAATTTATCGAGCGGGCAGTCAACAGGGTATACCTGGAGGCTATGAACCAAGACCGATTGCGTCCGGTAGACCAGCCAACGGTCAATATTACGAAGTTCGTTCCTTTTAGCGACCTCGAACTAACTGCAGAAGTAGAAGTGGTTGGCGACATTACGCTGCCAGATTATAAGAAGATTAAACTAGAAAAGCCTACCGTGAAGGTCGGCGCCAAGGATGTCGATGAAGTTATCGAAAATCTCCGTACCCGCCTCGCCGAAAAACAAGAAGTAGATCGACCTGCCAAAGATGGCGATGAAGCAGTCATCGACTTTAAGGGCAGCGATGCGAAGACTAATGAAGCAGTTGCCGGTGCCGACGGTACGGATTACCCACTAGTGCTTGGTAGTAATAGTTTTATTCCCGGCTTCGAAGACAATATCGTTGGACTGAAGGCTGGCGAAAGCAAAACATTTGACGTAACGTTCCCTAAAGATTATGGCGTGGCAGCGTTACAGAACCGCAAAGTAACTTTTGAAGTACAGGTGAAAACCGTCAACGAAATGACAAAGCCCAAAGTAGATGACGAATTTGCGGCAAAGATTGGCCCCTTCAAATCGTTAGATGAACTTAAAGGCGATATCAAAAAGCAAGTTACCGCCGAACGTCAGCAACAGGCCGATCGTGAATACGAGAGTGATTTGCTCGAAGCGGTCGCTAAGAAGACAAAAGCCGCTATTCCAGAAACACTCGTCGACGAAGAGCTAGAACGCCAAATTGGTCAGCTCAAGCAAAACTTGATGTACCGCAGCCAAACCTGGCCAGAATTCCTCCAAAGCGAGGGGCAAACTGAAGAAGAATATCGCGAAGCTCAAAAGCCGATAGCCGAACTGCGTGTCACGGCTGGTTTGGCGCTGAGCGAGATAGCCGAGAAAGAGAACATTACTGTCGCACCCGAAGAAGTCGAAATACGTTTACAGCTTCTCAAAGGCCAGTACCAGGATGCGGCTATGCAGGCAGAGTTTGACAAGCCCGAAACTCGCCGCGAAATCGCCTCGCGACTGTTGAGCGAAAAAACTATCGACAAGCTCACGACCTACGCCACCAACAAATAAGCGGTCGGTCACAATATAGTGTCCATTGCCTAATAAGTTAGCACTCTATATTGACGAGTGCTAACTGGGAATATATACTGAACGTATTGCTCGCTGGCAGCAGAATATTTGGACAAGAAAATGATGTGCACCCGAGTCTGTAGTATGCCGGCGCAAATGAAATAGGTTTACGGAGGTAGCAATATGAGCGTATTAATTCCAACTGTTATAGAAAGCGAAGGCCGCTACGAGCGAGCCTATGATATATATTCTCGCTTATTGAAAGACCGAATTATTTTTTTGGGAAGTGATGTCAATGAAGCGACCGCAAACATTGTTGTCGCGCAGCTTCTATTTTTGCAGGCCGAAGACTCCAAGAAAGATATTTACCTCTACATCAATAGCCCTGGTGGCAGTGTGTACGATGCGCTGGCTATCTTTGACACCATGCAGTACGTCACCAATGACGTACAGACCGTTGGCATAGGGGTGCAAGCTAGTGCCGCCGCCTTCTTGCTGAGCAGCGGTACTAAAGGTAAGCGATTCTTACTACCGAACAGCACCGTTATGATTCACCAACCGTCCAGTGGCACACGCGGTAAAGTAACCGACCAAGAGATAGATCTCAAAGAATCACTTCGGATCAAGAAATTACTAGAAGAAATCATGGCTAAAAACACCGGTCAAAAGCCAGCAAAGATACATGAGGATATGGAACGCGACAAATGGCTCACGGCTGATGAAGCACTCAAATACGGTCTGGTAGATAAAGTTATCAACGATATCCAAACTCCCCAATCAAAAGCTAACTAACGTTCGAGAGCAGAGAAGTCCTACAAACGTATAGAGTGCTGACTGGTTACAGCATCGTCCTGCAAATCATCGAAATACTTGACACAGCCCGCATACTTCTTCACACTGTATCTTAAGAAGTAGTGTAAGTAGGGCTGTGCTTTCGTTTATGAACTTCTGTCGTATTGACGGCACCAAACACGCCCACTTAGGATCTTCGCGCGCAAAACTACAAAAAATTCTTTATTAACCGCTAACAGCTTAAATTATAAGGGGGCGTTGCTACGAGCGTATGGCAAATAGTACACCGACTAAGAAAAGCAAAACTAACGATAGGGTTTACTTTACGAGCAGCCGAGACGAAGCTCTTGAGCTGCCAAGTTTAGTTGATCACCAAAATAAGTCATTCCAGTGGTTTATCGAAGAAGGTTTGAGCGAACTGCTCGCCGAAATTAGTCCGATCGAGGACTATACCGGCGCCAAGCTGACGCTCAATTTCAAAGATTACCACTTTGAAGAGCCAAAGATTACCGAAACTGAAGCACGGGAAAACAATATTAGCTTTGATGCACCATTAAAAGCTAATGTTGAGCTTATCAACAAAGTGACGGGTGAAGTCAAAGAGCAAGAAATCTACCTCGGCGACTACCCATGGATGACCGAACGCGGTACTTTTGTAATCAATGGCGCTGAGCGTGTCGTTGTGTCGCAGCTTATCCGTAGTGCCGGCGTCTTCTTTACGGCAGATCCACATGGAACTACCAACCTATACGGCGCCAAGGTTATTCCTGGCCGTGGTGCATGGCTCGAATTTGAAACCGCCGCTTCTGGCGCTATCTACGTCAAAATAGACCGTAAGCGAAAGATCCCTGTAACGACCTTGCTGCGCGCGCTGGGTGTGTACGGAATCTGAAATGAAGGAAGCGTTTAAGCATGTCGACCAAGGCAAACTGAACTACCTCGAAGCTACCCTCGAAAAAGACACCGCTCGCGGCCAAAACGATGCCCTCATTGAGGTCTACCGACGTCTTCGCCCGGGTGATCTCGCTACCGTAGACAACGCCCGCGGTCTTATCGAAAACATGTTCTATAACTTCAAGCGCTTCGACTTTAGTCGCGTTGGTCGTTACAAGATCAATAAGCGACTTGATATGAATGTGCCAAACACCGTCGAAAATCGTGTTATGCGCATTGCCGATCTTGAAGCTATCATTGCTGAGGTCATTCGACTCAACAACACGCAAGAGCCCGCTGACGACATCGACTCATTGGCTAACCGCCGCGTGAAACTCGTCGGTGAATTAGTACAGCGCCAATTCCGTATTGGTTTACTACGCATGGTTCGCAACACGCAAGACCGCATGTCGATGAGCGAAATCGAAACAGTTCAGCCAGGTCAGCTTATCAATGCTCGTCCGGTTGTTGCAGCGGTTCGCGAATTCTTTGCCAGCTCGCAGCTGTCTCAGTTCATGGACCAGATTAACCCGCTCTCTGAGTTGGCGCACAAACGTCGTCTGAGCTCGATGGGTCCTGGTGGACTTAGCCGCGAACGTGCAGGTTTTGAAGTACGTGATGCCCACGCCACCCACTACGGTCGTATCTGTGCCGTTGAAACCCCAGAAGGCGCTAACATCGGCCTCGTTCTTAACCTCGCTAACTACGCCCGTGTGAACGAATATGGCTTTATCGAAACGCCTTACCGCAAGGTAATTAACGCCGTAACCGCCAAGGATGCCGTCGGACACATTGCTAGCTGTCGACCTCGAAGATGAAAATGGCAAAGTTATCGTCAAAGCCGGCGCTAAAATTAGCGCTGATGATGCGACCAAACTCGCCAAGGTGACCAGCACCGTTACCTGGCCGGTGAAGGCAAAAGTAACGCACGATATCGTTTACCTTGATGCCTACG
This sequence comes from uncultured Candidatus Saccharibacteria bacterium, assembly GCA_963800205.1. GTDB lineage: Bacteria > Patescibacteriota > Saccharimonadia > Saccharimonadales > UBA4665 > UBA6224. The sequence goes on along the minus strand of CAWCZQ010000005.1, from coordinate 117,697 downwards.
AAGAAGGCAACGCTGTCATCGCTGGCGGTGGTAACGACATCGATGACGAAGGCCACTTCCTGCTTGACCGTATTGGTGCTCGCTTTAACCTGCGTTCTGGAGAAGTAGACAGCTAACGATGTTACGCACGTCGACGCTTCCCGTAACCAGATTATCGGTAGCTCGGCAGGACTCATTCCGTTCATTGAAAAGAACTACGTTTATCGCTCACTCATGGGTAGTAACCAGCAACGGCAGGCAGTGCCGCTGATTCAGACACAGTCACCACTCGTTGGTACGGGTCTTGAAGGCGATGCCGCTCGCAACACCGGTCAGTTGATTACCGCTAAGGCTGACGGTGAAGTCATCCGGCAACCTCCGAAGAAGTTGTCGTCAAATACAAAGATGGCAACGCTACCTATCAGCCGCAGCACTTTATCCGCAGTAACGAGGGTAGTAGCATCAACCAGCGCGTTGTTGTCAGTACTGGCGACAAGGTAAAAGCAGGCGACGTACTTATCGAAGGTATGTCCGTGCAAGGCGGAGAACTCGCCCTCGGCAAAGACCTGCTGGCAGCCTTCATGCCGTGGGATGGTTACAACTTCGAAGATGCCATCATCATTTCTCGCAAGCTCGTGCAAGACGACACGCTGACCTCTGTACACATTGTCGACTTCATGATTGAAGTCCGTGAAACCAAGCTAGGTCCAGAAGTCGTCACCCGCGACATTCCAAACGTATCCGAAGAAACGCTGCGACACCTCGATGAGGACGGTATTGTCCGAATTGGTGCCGAAGTACATCCTGGCGACATCCTCGTCGGAAAAATTACGCCGAAGGGTGAACAGGAGCTGAGCTCCGAAGAGCGCCTGCTGCGCGCTATCTTTGGCGAAAAAGCCAAAGAAGTCCGCGACACCTCTCAGCGAATGAGTAACGGCAAGCACGGTAAAGTTGTTGGTGTCAAAGTATTCTCACGCGAGAATGGTCACGAGCTCAAAGCGGGTGTGTTAATGCAAATCCAAGTTTTTGTGGCCCAGATGCGCAAAGTATCAGTTGGTGACAAGCTCGGTGGTCGGCACGGTAACAAGGGTGTTATCGCCCGTATTTTGCCTGTCGAAGACATGCCATTTACCGAAGATGGTCGCCCTATCGACATCGTTTTGAACCCACTTGGTGTGCCAAGTCGTATGAACATCGGTCAGCTATTTGAAACACACCTCGGTATGGCCGCGCATGCCCTTGGCATGAAAGTTGCCAGCCCTCCTTTGATGGTGTGTCGGCTGATAAGATCTCTGAACTTCTCAAAGAAGCAGGACTGCCTGAAGATGGTAAACAGCAACTATTTGATGGCCGAACCGGAGATGCATTCCGCGAACGCACAGCAGTTGGCTACATGTACATGATCAAGCTCAACCACATGGTTGCCGATAAGATCCACGCCCGTTCGACTGGTCCATACACCATGGTCACTCAGCAGCCGCTCGGTGGTAAGGCCCAAAATGGTGGCCAGCGCTTCGGCGAAATGGAGGTCTGGGCCCTCGAAGCTTATGGTGCCGCCTCGACACTCCAAGAAATGCTTACTATCAAATCCGATGACGTGTATGGCCGTTCGAAAGCCTACGAATCTATCATCAAGAAGACCGCCATTGTCGGACCGAAGGTCCCTGAAAGCTTCAACGTCTTGGTGAAGGAATTGCAAGGTCTCGGCCTGAAGGTTGACCTGGTCCAGAGCGATACAGTGGTAGATGCCGAAGACGTTTTGGCAGGGAACATTCGCGACGAAGCAGAACACACACCGACCGTTGATGTGCCGGATAACGCCATCTCGGATGTCGACGTTACCGAAGAAGAACCAAGCAACGATGAAGATTTTAGTGTTGTCGAAGCCGACGATACATCAGTAGAAGAAGATGCTGCCTTGGTGGCATGCCGATGAAGAAAGTGAGGAGAAAGCCTAATGCGCCGATATACATCAGGAACAGACATTGCGGTATTTGATGCCGTTCGGCTCGCCGTAGCCAGTGCCGGTGACATCCTTGACTGGAGTTACGGAGAAGTTACCAAGCCGGAAACGATCAACTACCGCACCCAAAAACCAGAGCGCGATGGCCTTTTCTGTGAGCGAATCTTTGGTCCAGTAAAAGACATCAACCCGCATGACGCAAAATACAAAGGCGTCCGCAGCACGCGAAGCCGCTGTCGATAAGAACGGCGAGCTAGTTACGAAGAGTATTGTTCGACGAGAACGCATGGGCCACATCAGCCTAGCCGTGCCGGTCGCACACATTTGGTTCCTTCGTGGCACACCAAGTGCCATGGGTCTGTTGCTTGGTATGACCGTCAAAAGCCTCGAGCGTGTCGCTTACTTTGCGAGCTACATCATCAAGAGCGTCGACACCGAAGCTCGCGATAAATTACTCGCCGACAAAGAAGCCGAATTTGCAGCAGCCAAAGAAGCCATCAAACTCCGTTTTGAAAAAGAAGCCGAAGCAGAAGATGCCAACGTTAAGGCTTTGGCCGAAATGCAGACCAAGGAAATCGACGAAGTTACAGCCGAATTTGAAACCTTTCGCAATCAAGTATCCGCCCTCGAGAAACTTCACCTACTGAGTGAAACTGATTATCGAGCACTGCCAGATAGCCTGCGTGAGCTCATTACCGTCGGTATGGGTGGCGATGCGCTGCAAGATCTTGTTGAAAGAAATCAACCTCAAAGAACTTATCGGTCAACTTGCCTGGTGAGGCTGAAGAAGCAAAGGGCCAACGCAAGAAGAAGCTCATGAAGCGCCTGCGACTGCTTGAAAGCATGGACCGCGCTGGCATTAAGCCGGACAGCACTTGCTTGAGTGTCCTGCCAGTGATTCCTCCGGATCTTCGCCCGATGGTGCAGTTAACCGGTGGTCGCTTTGCAACCTCGGACCTAAACGACTTGTATCGACGCGTCATCAACCGTAACAACCGACTCAAGAAGCTGATCGACCTTAACGCGCCAGAAGTAATTCGTCGCAACGAACAACGCATGCTCCAAGAAGCTGTTGATGCCCTGATTGATAACAACAGTGCTCGCAGTGGACGGGCTGTAGCCGCTACCGGCCAACGTCGCCGCCTGAAGAGCTTGAGTGACTTGCTCAAGGGTAAGCAAGGTCGGTTCCGACAGAACTTGCTTGGTAAGCGCGTCGACTACTCCGGCCGTAGCGTTATCGTTGCTGGTCCGGAACTCAAGATCAACCAGTGTGGTCTACCAAAGATGATGGCTCTAGAATTGTTCAAACCGTTTGTTATCGGTGAACTGATCGAGCGCGAACAAGCCCACAACATCCGTAGTGCCTCACGGCTCATCGAGCTTGGCGAAACGGTCGTCTGGGACGCTCTCGACGAAGTAATTAAGGGCAAATACGTACTCCTCAACCGTGCACCGTCGCTGCACCGACTCAGTATTCAGGCTTTTCAACCGGTTCTGATAGAAGGCCGAGCCATTCAGCTTCACCCATTGGTTTGTAAGGGATTCAACGCCGACTTCGACGGTGACCAGATGGCGGTTCACTTGCCGCTCTCTGACGAAGCGCAAGCCGAAGCCCGCAATATCATGGCTGCCAACAAAAACCTTCTTAAGCCAGCTGATGGTTCACCTATTCTCCACGTTGAGCAAGATATCGTGCTCGGTTGTTACTACCTGACATACGATCGTCCAGGTATGTCCGACGAAAAGCCGGTAGCATACTCAAGCGTTAACGAAGCTCTTATGGCCCTCGATGCCGACCGCATTAAGTTGCAGAGTCGAGTACGCCTTCCATTCCGCGGAGAGGTCCGCGAAACCACCCTTGGTCGTGTACTGTTTAATGAAACTTTCCCGGAAGACTTTAAGTTCCAAGATGAGCCAATGACCAAAAAACGACTGCAAAAAGTTCTGGCTAACGTCTATGCCAAATACGGTCAGGAACGCACGGCAGAAATTGCCGATGAACTGAAGGAAATCGGTTTCAAGTACGCCACCAACTCCGGTATGTCTATCGGTATGGCCGACTTTGAGAAAATTGACGGCCTCGAGAACCTCATCACAGAGGGAGAAGACCGCGCTGCCGCACTGAGTGATCAGTACGAGCAAGGTTTCATAACTAACGGAGAGCGATACCGTTTAACGGTTGAAAACTGGACGCGCGTCGAAGGAGCTGTAACCGACTTGTTAGCACAACAGATGGTTGGACGCGACAGCTCAACGGCTATCGCCATTAACTCTGGTGCCCGTGGTAACATCGGTCAGATGAAAAACGCTGTCGGTATGCTGGGTGTGATGCAGGACGCTGGTGGTAACGTTATTGAGTTGCCTATTAAGTCTGGCTACGTCGCCGGACTTGACCCACTCGAGTACTTTACCGGTACTCGTGGTACCCGCAAGGCGCTTATCGACATCGCACTTAAGACGGCCGATGCAGGTTACCTGACGAGGCGTCTTGTCGACGTATCGCAAGATGTCTTCACGATTGACGAAGAAGATCTCGACCCAGGTTTTGCAATGTTCCGCGAAGATGCTGCAGAAATCGGCGTCAGCTACTCTTCTCGATTAGTCGGACGCTACGCCGCTGAAGATGTGAAGAACCACGTCAAGAAGGGTGAAGTCTTTACTCCCGAAGCCGCTGAAGCTATCGAAGCCAATGAATCGCTCGATGGTGTGAAAATCATGAGTGTATTGAGTGCTACTTCTGTCCGCGGTACACCTCGCAAGAGTTACGGTATCGACCCAGCAACTGGCGAACTGGTAGCAGATCACCACCCAATCGGTGTCATTGCAGCCCAGTCCATCGGTGAGCCTGGTACACAGCTATCTCTCGACTCCAAGCACCGTTCTGGTGGTGCCCTAGCCGACGATACTGCACAAGGTCTGAGCCGTATTGAAGAGTTGCTTGAAGCCCGTAATCCAAAGGGTCAAGCATACCTCACGGAAATTGCCGGTATAGTTAACCTGTACGAAGAAGGTGACCACTACGTTGTTCAGGTAACTGATCACGATAGCGAAGCAGTAACCCTCGAACTCGGCAACCGTCAGGCGCACGTCGCGACAGGCTCTGACGTAGCGGTTGGTGATGTCATTGCGGCAAATGAAGATGGTTCCTCGCCGCTCGTCGCCAGTGCCGCCGGTAAAGTGGATGTTAGCAAGAAAAAGATAGTCATTACGCCTGCTGGCAAGAGTAGCGTGCGCTACGAAATCCCCGGCTACAAGCAAATGTCCATCAAAGATGGCGACACCGTAGAAGCCGGCCAACGCCTTACTAGTGGTTCAATCAACCTGCAGGACCTCATGCGACTACAAGGTGTTGAGGCAACCCAGCGTTACATCATGAACGAAATCCTCCGCATCTTTGCCGGGCAGGGCCAAAATATCTCAGACAAACACCTTGAAATCATCGTGCATCAGATGTTCAGCCGAGTCCAAATTGAAGATCCAGGTGACAGTGACTTTGTAACGGGTGATGTTGTCAGTAAGCTTGCAGTGGTTGAAGCAAATGAAAAACTCGCTAAAGCTACTAAGACAACAGTTGTCGCTAATCAATTGCTCCTCGGTATCACCAAGGCTTCACTGGCGACCGATTCGTTCTTGAGCGCAGCCAGCTTCCAGGACACGACCCGGGTGCTGATAGCAGCCGCAACCAGTGGAAAGATCGATAACCTGTATGGTCTGAAGGAAAATGTTATCCTCGGACGTAAAATTCCTGTCGGCACAGGTTACGGTGCTGTCGCTACCGGCGACCCGGTAGAAGAAGGTGAAGCACCGCTTCATGAGCTTGAAACCACGAGCTAAATCTGTTAAAGTTAACAAGTCAAACTAAGTAATCTGAGCCATATGTGGCATTCGTATGCGGCAGTAGATTACAAATCTTAAGGAGAAATAATGCCAACAATTAATCAATTAGTGCGTAAACCGCGCAAGAAGGCGTCCGACAAATCCAAGTCGCCAGCGTTGCAGCGTGTGGTTAACAACCTCAAAACCACTAACTACGAAAAGTCAGCACCCTTTAAGCGCGGTGTCTGTGTCAAGGTAACCACTAAAACTCCAAAGAAGCCTAACTCAGCACTTCGTAAAGTAGCCCGCGTGCGTCTGACGAACGGCCAAGAAGTATGGGCTTACATTGGCGGTGAAGGTCACAACTTGCAGGAACACGCTGCTGTGCTCGTTCGGGGCGGTCGTGTTAAGGACCTTCCTGGTGTGCGCTATCACATCGTGCGTGGCGCCCTTGACCTGCAAGGTGTCAACAACCGCAAACAAGGCCGTAGTAAATATGGCGCGAAGAAGGAGAGCAAGTAGTATGGCAGAATCTGACTGGAGAGAAGAAAGACAGTGGGAGATTAATCGCATGCCGCAACCGCGTCGTGCTTTCGAAACTGCAATTCTCGATTTATTGGTTGAGTACCCGGACATGAAAAAGCCTCAAGCACAAGCAATTTTGGTTAATCGTTTACACGATGAGGCTTCTAGAATCAATGAGCTGATGACTGTGGAGGAAAATTAAATGCCTCGTAAAGTAACTAAATCACTCGTTCGTCCAGTTACTCCAGATCGTTTGTATAACAACGAAATGGTCACGCGTCTGATTAACCGAGTTATGTTAAACGGCAAAAAGCAACTCGCTGAAAAGCTCGTCTACACTGGCATGCAAAAGGCAGCCGACAAACTCAAAGTGCAAAATCCGCTCGAAGTTTTTGAACAAGCTATGAAAAACGTTATGCCGCTCGTTGAGACACGCTCGCGACGTGTTGGTGGTGCTAACTACCAAATTCCTTTTGAAGTAAAAGGACAGCGCCAGAAGCACCTTACCATGATGTGGTTTGTTGCAGCTACTCGTGCCCGCAAAGGAATGAGCATGGCTGACCGTATCGCACTCGAGCTTGTCGATGCATATAACGGCCAAGGCGCTGCAGTTAAGAAGCGTGAAGACACCCACAAGATGGCAGAAGCCAACCGTGCCTTCGCTCACTTCGCAAGGAGCTAGCAGACGACAAACTGTTTATGAGAATAGCGACATATCTAATGTCGCTATTCACTTGTCTGAGGAACGTATGAAATTTTTTAGAAATGAGCAAGTAACTTCTATAGATAAGGTTCGACAGCACTTATACCTGTTGCAATCCGATCGAGAAATATATGATGTGCGCTTAACTGCACCGTTTTATAATGTCGTTACCCCTGCGGGTACTGATGTTACTTTTTTTGAAAACTCAAAAACACTTGTTGGTCAAAACAACAAGCTAGCAAGCAACCGTATAGGGGCGGTCGTCTTGAGAAAAGAACTGCCAGAGCTTGAGAATAATCAAAAAATTGATGTAATGCTGCATACAGATAGGTCATGTGAGTATAAGGGGTATGGTGTTGTTTCTATCGACTCAGAAACAATTAGCACGGCCGCGTATGATCAGGGCAGAGAAGCCGTAGTACATGAAGCAGCAGCACTAGCTGTATACAAGTATCTGGACGGAGAGGCTCCCATTACTAGATTCAGTCAACCTGCTCGTCACTATCTAACTCATGCACTCTAGGTCTTAACGGAAACTCTCTGGTAGTGTATTAGGTACTATGATAAAATTTGACTAAAGACTGGTGTTTGCTATGGCTCAAAAATGTGAGCACCCGTGTTAAGAATTATAGATAGCAACGTAGAACAAGTAACAAAGGGATAGGCAGGAATGGCTACAAAGAAGTACGCATTAGGAAAGATTAGAAACATTGGTATTATCGCCCACATTGACGCGGGTAAGACAACCACTACCGAAGGGATTTTGTACCGCACGGGATTGAAGCACAAAATTGGCGCCGTGCACGAAGGTGAGACGACAACCGACTGGATGGCTCAGGAACGAGAACGAGGCATTACTATTGTATCTGCTGCCGTCACTTGCTACTGGAAAGACCACCAGATTAACATTATCGACACCCCTGGCCACATCGATTTTACTGTCGAGGTAGAGCGCAGTCTTCGCGTACTAGACGGCGCTGTTGTTGTATTTGACGGAAAAATGGGTGTTGAGAGTCAGTCCGAGACGGTGTGGCGCCAAGCTGACAAATACAACGTGCCGCGCTTTTGTTTTATTAACAAGATCAATCAGACCGGCGGTGATTTTTACAAATCGCTAGAAAGCATTCACAACCGCTTGAGTAAGCGGGCATTCCCAATTCACTTGCCCATTGGATTTGAGCAAGAAATCAACGGTGTGGTTGACCTCATTAACATGAAAGCCTACACCTACAAAGAATTCACCGACCACGAGCTTATCGAGAGCGAAATTCCTGCCGACATGATGGACGAAGTGAAGCGGTACCGCAGCCTCTTAATTGAAAATGCTGTCGCCGAAGACGAAACGATGCTCGAAAAATACCTTGAAGAAGGCGAAGAAGGCTTCACTATTGAGGACATTAAGCATGCTATTCGCTACGCAACGTTAACGGGCGCCTTTTATCCGGTTACTGGTGGTGACGGACGTGGTGTGATTGTCGAAAAAGTCCTCGATGCTGTCACCGAATTGCTTCCCAGCCCTGAAGAGCGCGGAAGCAACTGGGGAACTCACCCTAAGACTGGCGAAGAAATCGAGCGGAAGCCATCCGAGGAAGAGCCGTTTGCCGGTTTGGCCTTTAAGATTGCGACCGACCCATTCGTTGGTAAATTAGCATACTTCCGTGTTTACTCCGGTAAGTTGCAGTCCGGCAGCTACGTGCTCAATAGTTCCACCGGTCAAAAAGAACGTGTCGGTCGTATTGTCCGCATGCAGGCCGACAAACGAGAAGAAGTGCCAGAAGTAAGTGCCGGTGATATTGCCGCAATTGTGGGCCTCAAGGGCACGACTACTGGTAACACCTTGTGTGATCAGAACAACCCGATTGTCCTCGAGAGCATCACCTTCCCAGAGCCTCCTGTATCGATTGCTATCGAGCCTAAGACCAAGGCCGACCAAGAAAAAATGAGCATCGCCCTGCAGCGCCTCGCAGAAGAAGATCCTACATTCCGGGTCCATGTTGACGACGAAACAGGTCAGACAATTATTTCCGGTATGGGTGAGCTGCACCTGGAAATTCTTGTCGATCGAATGAAGCGAGAATTTAACGTTGAAGCTAACATCGGTCAACCGCAGGTGGCTTACCGCGAAACAATCCGCAAAGATGCAGTTGAAGTTGAAGGTAAGTTTGTGCGTCAGAGTGGTGGTCGTGGACAGTATGGTGACGTATGGATCCGCTTGTCGCAGAACGAAGCTGGTGCTGGATTTGAGTTCATTAACTCCATTAAGGGTGGCGTAGTGCCAAACGAGTACATCCCAGCTGTCCGTAAGGGTATCGAAGAAGCCATGTCCAATGGTGTTATTGCTGGATACCCCGTTGTAGACATCAAAGCAGAGCTATACGACGGTAGCTACCACGAAGTCGACTCCTCTGAAATGGCATTTACAATTGCCGGTTCAATGGCGCTGCAAGAGGGTGTAAAAAAGGCACAGCCAACGCTCCTCGAACCGGTCATGAAAGTAGTTGTTGTCACGCCAGAAGAATTCATGGGTGACGTCATTGGAGACCTGAACAGTAAGCGTGGTCGTATCGAAAGTATGGAAGACCTTACCGCTGGTATCAAAGAAATTACCTCTTTCGTACCATTGGGAGAAATGTTTGGCTACACCACCAACCTACGTAGCAATACCCAAGGACGAGCTAGTTCTAGCATGGAGCTTGATCACTTTGCCGACGTGCCGAGCCACGTTGCAGATGCCATCATCGCCAAGAACTCGAAGTAAGTTCATAGCGCCAATCCATAACAAGCCCCATTGTGGGGCTTGTTATGGATTAAGCTTTAGTGGTTAAATGCATCCAATCATGAGCACAAATCCTGAAGCCGCATCAGATATATCCCGCGAGGAGATGCTTCGGAAAGTAGGAGAAAATATCGGCTGGTATGCACTCGATCAAGGACCGCGACGACAGGTAGGCTCTCTTGATATGCCCGAGCAGCTAGAAGCCAATGACATGGCGATTATCGTAAGTGGCGCTCAGGATGCATACGGTCATCTGAAATATAGCGAACGATATGTAACGCAAGCTGTTATAGCACGGATTATCGATGAATCATTGGCTCATCAGGATAGCGAGACGGCGCAAGTATCTGTCGATTATCTAAAAGAGAATAACCCCTCTCTAATTGGTCGGTTGATGCTTAAAATAGCACAGCGCCGCATAGCCCGAATTCAATAATTATAACCAGCCTACCTCTTTACAAAGGTAGGAGCATTCCGTATACTATCTCGAGTAACTCGTGTGAGTTCTACTTTGCTCATGCAAACAAATTAATCATCAAATAAGGAGTCATACATACATGGCAGGAACATTTGACCGTAGTAAGCCGCACGTCAACGTTGGTACCATGGGTCACGTCGACCACGGTAAAACTACTTTAACCGCAGCTATTACAGCTGTACTCGCAAAGAAACTTCCTAGCGAAGTTAACAAACCAATCGCTTACGATCAGATTGATAACGCACCTGAAGAAAAACAGCGTGGTATTACCATTGCTACTTCTCACCAGGAGTACGAGAGCGAAGAAGCGCCACTACGCTCACGTTGACATGCCAGGTCACGCCGACTACGTTAAGAACATGATTACCGGTGCCGCTCAGATTGACGGCGCTATCCTGTTGTTTCTGCCGCTGACGGTCCTATGCCTCAGACTCGTGAGCACGTTCTGCTTGCTCGCCAGGTTGGTGTGCCAAAGATTGTTGTATTCCTTAACAAGATGGACCTGGCTGATCCTGAACTGGTTGACCTCGTCGAAGAAGAAGTTCGCGAACTGCTCGAGAAGAACGGCTTCGACAGAGACTGTCCGATTATTCGCGGTTCTGCCACTAAAGGCTCTCGAAGGCGACGCAGCTAACGAAGACGCCATTATGGAACTCGTTAAGGCTATGGATGACTACATTCCAGAACCACAGCGCGACCTCGACAAGCCATTCCTGATGCCTATCGAAGACGTCTTCTCAATCAAGGGTCGTGGTACTGTTGCTACCGGTCGTGTCGAACCTGGTATCGTTAAGATTAACGACGAAGTTGAAATCGTCGGTATCCGTGACACCAAGAAATCAGTTGTTACTGGTATCGAAGCCTTCAAGAAGAGCCTTGACCAAGGTCAGGCTGGCGACAACGCCGGTGTCCTGCTTCGCGGTATCGAGCGCGACGACATCGAGCGCGGTCAGGTTCTTGCTAAGCCAGGCACAATCACTCCTCACACCGAATTTGACGCTGAAGTTTACGTCCTGACCAAAGAAGAAGGTGGTCGTCACACTCCATTCTTCAAGGGCTACAAGCCTCAGTTCTACTTCCGTACTACGGACGTAACTGGTGAAGTTGAGCTTCCAGCTGACAAAGAAATGGTCATGCCTGGTGACACTGTAACCTTTAAGGTTAAACTGCTTGCTCCTATCGCTATGGAACAAGGTCTTCGCTTCGCTATCCGCGAAGGTGGACGCACCGTTGGTGCTGGTGTTGTCACCAAGATCAACAAGTAATCCATTACGGATTAGCATAAGAGCGCCTCTCGGGGCGCTCTTATTTTCATGTAACGGCAGCGCTACTTTAAAGGGGAAAATTTAAACACCATGAAGATAGAAATTGGAACGAGTAAGAATGAACCTATTGTAACGGGCATGGTGTTTGGAAAGAGGGGATCTTCCCAGAGCAGTGCAGCCACATTAAGCAAAAATACCAATATGATATAGACGGGCACGGCAATTAGGATATTAAGGTATAGCCCCTTCAAGGATAGGATGCGAAAACTTGGTTGTTTGTGCCGGATGCCGTATTTTGTGAAAACGTCTGACAATTTTTGAAAAAGCCGGTAATTCCCTACAGCCTGCTCATAATTACGAGACGCTAACAGCAAATTGGCGCCTGGGCTGAGCGTATTTAGCCGCGGTATTAACCTAAAACCGACTGCCGCAGCGACTAGTGGTACATTTTGTTCGCTTTGGTTTCGGTTTGAGATAATATCACTTTGATTATCGAGCTCAGCAAGTTGTTCGTCGCTGAATCCCGGTGCAGTCGCTCCCGGCGCATTGGTGAAGTTATAGGTATCGCGACCACTTTTAATGGTGAGATACATAGACCTGAGCTTACTTTTACGGAAGGCAATGTTTAGTTGGTCGGCCGGCGCATCGATAAGTGTCCTATCAGCGGTGCGAATGGTTATTTTTCTGTTATCGATTGTTAAAACAGCCGGCAGGTATAGATTCCCAGACCTAAATAGGCTATTGAGCCAGTAAATACCTACTTTATATATTTTGTTGTTTGTTTCAGATGGTTGCATAACGATATCATATACGACGAATATTTAAAATTCAATTCAGCATTGTCTTTCACAAAGATGGACGCACCGTTGGTGCTGGTGTTGTCACCAAGATCAACAAATAGCACACAGGTAGCTATTACGAAAAAAGCGCTAGCAGTAGCGCTTTTTTCTTTTAAGTACGCTCATTCTATGAGGCAGTCTGCATGCGCGTGATACCGATATACAGTCTTATCTCAATGATGTCAGACAGCAGCACAGAATACGCTTAACATATTGACATGCTTATATTTCAGGCGTAAGGTGAAATTTATTGCACAATTGTAATAGTGAGGATATAGTATGTCGGAATTACAAACAGATGCTTTCATTGAAGGACATCCGCAATATAGAGTAGCTGCTCCAGAGTTTGGCAATGATTATAGTGGTGAAGTCACACCTGCTGAACGCTTCCTGACAGTCAATGATAGGTTAGCTTCTCATATACGCAGTGCCGTAAAGTCACGTGAGGCTGCGCGACAGATCTTATCGGGCTGCATGGTATTCGAGAGCTACGAGTTACCACCGGTAGCAAGAGTCGAGTCATAGACGATTGCCAAGAAGTAGATTTCTTATAAAAAACTTGTTATAATATCAGCACTATCAACATTGGTCGAGAACTCGTCCGGTATCTCAGACTCCGGGAGAGGTTACGACTGTAAATATGGTAGATAGAAACAAGTGGGCTCAACTGAGTTGCGCCATTCTATCTTCCAGTGCGACTAAAGGAGCACAGACATGGCTGACGCCGCAAAACCAGCAGACACAAAACAGCGAATTCGGATTCGCCTAAAGGCTTATGATCACAAGGTGATTGACCAGGCAGCAAAGCAAATTGTCGATACCGCTTTGCGCACCGGCGCATCATTGGCCGGCCCTATTCCACTTCCTACTCGCAAGAGTACGTTTACGGTGGTTAAAAGTCCTCACGTATACAAGAAAGGTCGCGAACAGTTTGAAATGCGCGTGCACAAGCGCCTCATCGACGTATTTGAGCCTACGCCCAAGACCATCGATAGTCTTATGAATCTCAGCCTGCCAGCCGGCTGTGACGTCGAAATAAAGATGTAATCATCAGCAATCGCCCCGCAAGGGGCGTTTTTGTTGGCGACATTGTACTCTCCAAGAGGTAGAGTATGCATGGGGCGGTGTTTGTGATTTAATAGTGCTAATGGTTTCAAAGAATAAACAAGCAAACACACGAAAAAAGACGACAACTAAAACAAATACGGCTGCTAATGCCGATGGTTTATATCTCCTGAAATTAGTAATGTATACCATTTTGGGAACACAATGGCTGTGGATAGAAACAGGGTCTGGACAGACGGTGCCGCTGCCGATCGGGCTGCTGCTGGGATTATTGTTTGCCATGCATGAGCACTTCCAAGTTGATCGTAAAATTGAGTACGCTGTGTTATTGGCGGCGATGTTAGCTGGCTTCATTGCTCATGTTGGCATTCTTATAACGGTGTAGTCAGTGTAATTTAAGCCGAGTAGATTACGCTTGTGCTTGCAAGAGCTCGCCACCTGATTTATTTTAATTTAATGAATGTTGAGTATAGAAGAGAACTGGGCAACTTCGGCAGACGAGCGGGGTTGTGGGCTCTGGGCACATTAGCAATAGTATTTGCGGTAGAGACAACCCACGGCAGTAAAGAGCAGTACGATTATGCCATCAATTGCGTCAGAGAGCATCAAGAGTGGCAACGCGGCGTCGACCGTTGTCTTGAGGATATGCCAAACGAAGGGCACTCACCACTACTGCCAGGCCTCATAGAGTTGAGTGCATTTGGAGGCGTTGCCGCCGAGATGCTACACAGAACAAGACAAAAGGATGCTATGAACTCATCGATGATGGCGCAGCAGGATGACTACGATAAAGTCTAACGATTAACTGACAGCGATATCTGGAGTATCGGGCGCCCTATTATCCATTTGCCGTATGCCAAACTCATGGTATTACAATAATCTGTTGCTTATCATCTGGTACAAAATAGGGTCTAATGAGTGCCATGATGACGCTTGAACAGCCGAAATTGTAAGTAATATTTGCAACATATTGACAGATGTAGTGATTCGGTGTTACTCTGTTATGGTAATTAGCAAAACCTTGTACTTGATGTGCTCGGTAGGTCCGTCCGAACGGATAGAAACCACCAAGTCATCAAGCATTTTTATGTCTTGGGAGACGTAAACATAACAGGGGTAACAATAAGGACACTATGAAAGCACTTATCACACGAAAGGTTGGCATGACCAGTACCATCGCAGAAGACGGTACGGTTACTGCTGTCACTTTGCTTTCCGCTAGTCCCTGCGTCATTACGCAGGTCAAAACCGCAGAAACTGACGGCTATACCGCCGTACAGCTTGGTTTTGAAGAAGCAAAAGAGCAAAACACTACGAAAGCCCAACAGGGTCACTTTAAGGCTGCCGGTATGCTTCCGAAAATTATTCGAGAGTTCCGCGTACCCGAAATATCTGAAGACCTCAAGGTTGGCGCAACAGTTAGCCCCGAGGTCTTTTCAGTTGGCGATGTTATCGACGCCACTGGCACGAGCAAAGGTAAGGGTTGGGCCGGAACCATTAAGCGCCATAACTTCCACCGCCAGCGCAAGACGCACGGTGGTAAGGGTAACACTCGTAAAGTAGGTTCAATCGGTTCTATGTACCCACAGCACATTTTTAAGGGTAAGAAGATGGCTGGTCAGATGGGCGACGAGCAAGTTACCGTCCAAAACCTCAAAATCGCACTAGTCGATACCGATAACAACGTCATTGGTGTTACTGGCGCCGTCCCTGGCCCTCGCAAAGGCATCGTAATTATTAAGGAGGCGAAGTAATGGCTACCGCAGCAACATTTACCAAGTCTGGCACAAAAGCTACTACCGCCGCCAAGCTCAATAAGGACGTGTTCGATGTCATCCCTGAGAACCACGTCTTACTCAAGCAGGCATATGTCGCCCACTTAAGCTAATGGTCGCGACAACTACGCCGTGACGAAAACGCGCGGTTTGGTGAGTGGTGGTGGTAGAAAGCCATGGCGCCAAAAAGGAACCGGCCGAGCACGTTTCGGTTCATCCCGTAACCCAATCTGGCGCGGTGGTGGTATCGCATTTGGTCCGACCGGCGAAGAAAACTACACCAAATCTCTCAATCTCAAAGCGAAGCGTTTGGCTATCCGTCAAGCTTTAAGCCTCGCTGCCGAATCGAAGAAGCTTATCATTATCGAAGACTTGACCAGCAAAGACGGCAAGACGGCTGAGCTTGCTAAGTTGCTTACAAAACTTGGCGCTAACCGTCGCACACTTTTGCCGTTGAACACAAGACCGATGAACTTATCCGAGCTTCAAACAACCTTACCGACACCAAACTTGTACAAGGAAACTACTTAAACGTGTACGACATCCTGAATGCCGACACAATTGTCATGACGAACGCTGCTCTCGAAGTAGTAACGAAGTGGCTGGAAGGAGGGGCAAAATAATGAGCTTAACAATGCCACTCAAGCCGCGCCTCAGCGAAAAGGCTTACGCACAGAGCCAAAAACGCACCTATGTTTTTGTGGTGCCAGGTGATGCGAAGAAACTAACGGTCGCTGATGCTGTTGCCGCCCAGTTTGGCGTAGCGGTTGATACGGTTAACATCACCGTCCTCAAAGGCAAGTCCAAGCGGACGATCAGCCAAAAAGGTCGCCGCCAGCTACAGGGGCGCACAGCTGACATTAAGAAAGCTTACGTGACGGTTGCCGAAGGTCAGAAGCTACCTATCTTCGATGCTATCGAGGAAGAAGAAGCCAAGGCTGAAGCTACGCAAGAAAAAGTCGAAAAAGCCGTCGCCAAGCAAGCCGAAAAAGAAGCTAAGAAGGCCAAGAAGGAGAGCAAATAATGGCGATTAAGACATACAATCCAACTACTCCTGGCCGTCGCGGTATGAGCAGCCAAGACTTTGACGGTATCACGACCAAGAAGCCAGTTAAGTCACTCGTCGTCGCTAAGCGACGCGGTAACGGTCGCAACAACCAAGGTCGTATTACTACCCGTCACAAGGGTGGCGGAGCACGTAAGTTTTACCGATTGGTAAACTTCAAGCTTGCCCCTGGTACCGAAGCAGTTATCGAACACATCGAGTATGATCCCAACCGGAGCGCACGATTGGCCCGTATCAAAGAAGCCAACGGCACGTACCACTACATTCTCGCCGCCAAAGGCATGAAGGTAGGACAGAAGATTACCGCTGGCGAAGAAGTGCCTATCGAAACCGGCAACCGTTTGCCACTGAAGAATATCCCGGTCGGTAGTACCATTCACGCCATTGAACTGACACCTGGTAAAGGTGCACAGATGGTACGCAGCGCCGGCAATGGCGCCCAGCTGATGGCCAAAGAAGGTGAATATGGGCAAGTTCGATTGCCGAGCGGCGAAGTTCGCCTGGTTCACCTCGAATGCACCGCATCTCTCGGCAGCCTTGGAAACGAACAACACCAAAACATTAAGATCGGTAAAGCCGGTCGATCCGGCACAAAGGCATTCGCCCATCTGTTCGTGGTGTTGTCATGAACGCCGCTGATCACCCACACGGTGGTGGTGATGGTGGTCGTCACGGTATCGGTGGTGGTAAGAACCACGGTGCTGCACCAAAGACGCCTTGGGGTCAAAAGACACTTGGTTACAAGACACGTCGCCGCAAGAGCACCAATCAATTTATCGTAAGAAGCCGTCATGCGGCCAAGAGGAAATAAGGTAGGTAAGATATGAGTCGTTCACTGAAGAAAGGTCCGTACGTCGATTTCAAGCTCGCCAAGAAAGTTGACGCGCTTGGAGCCGAAGATCGCACCATTATCAAGACCTGGGCCCGCGCCTGCACGATTCCACCAGAATTCGTTGGCCGCACCATTGCCGTCCACAACGGTAAGGTACACGTCCCGGTCTTCGTCACAGAAAACATGGTTGGCCACAAACTCGGTGAGTTTGCGCCAACCCGTAAGTTCCGTACTCACGGCGGTAAGCTTGCGAAAGGTAAGAAGTAATGGCTGGCGTTAAAGCAATCGCAAAAGGCGTCCGCATGAGCCCGCGCAAAGTGGCTGAAGTAGCGAGCCTGGTTCGCGGCCGCACCGTAGAGGATGCTTTAATTATCCTCGAACACACCCCTCGCCGCAGCGCGTTGGCCGTGACGAAGGTTATCAAGAGCGCCAAGGCTAACGCCGACCACAACCACGGCTATAAACCAGCGACACTCAATATTACTGAAATCACTGTCACTCCAGGTCCCCGCCTGAAGCGTTACCGCCCGGCTGCACATGGCCGCGCACTACCGTTTCAGCGCAAGACCTCGCACATTAGTGTGACTGTTGATGGTGAAAAGCGAGAAGTTAAGAAACCAGCCGTAGCTAAAAAGCCAGCGGCAGCAGGAAAGGAGGCCAAGTAATGGGTCAAAAAGTAAATCCTATTAGCATGCGCCTCCAGGTCAACAAGGACTGGCGCAGCAAGTGGTTCGTAGAAAAGCGAGACTACGCAAAGTTCCTCAAGAACGACCTCGAGGTCCGCAAGCTTATACAAGACAAAGTTGGTAGCCGCGGTGCCATCAACCGAGTCGAGATTAGCCGTACTGCTAACTTAGTGACGGTCACAATCAGTACCGCGAAAGCCGGTGTCGTTATCGGTCGCGGTGGTCAAGGCGTCCAAGAGTTAAAGGAAAAGATCGAAAAAATCTATGGTATTCCGACTCGCGTCAACATCGAAGAAATCAAGAAACCAGAGCTATACGCTAAGTTAGTAGCCGAAAATATCGCCTTCCAGCTAGAGCGCCGTATGAGCTTCCGTCGTGCTATCAAGTCGTCGGCAGCAAACACTATGCGTTCTGGTGCAAAGGGTATTCGTATTGAGGTAGCCGGTCGTTTGAATGGCGCAGAAATGTCTCGTCGCGAAAAAGAAGTTGCTGGTTCGGTACCACTTCACACTCTCCGTGCTGACATTGACTACGCGCATGTTAACGCCCAAACTGTCGCCGGCATCATCGGTGTCAAAGTTTGGATCTACAAAGGGGAGGTAGCCTAATATGTTACTTCCAAAACGAACGAAGTTCCGCAAGGTACGCAAAGGCAAAATCCGTGGTGTTGCAACCAGTGGTAACTACATAGCCTTTGGTGACTTCGCGTTGCAGTGCTCAGAGTCACGAGCGTATTACCTCTCGTCAGATTGAGGCCGCTCGTCAGGCGATGACCCGCTACATTAAGCGTGGTGGTAAGATTTGGATCCGTATTTTCCCACACACTCCGGTTACCAAGCAAGCCGCAGGACGTCAAGATGGGTAGTGGTAAGGGTAGCACCAGAATTCTTTGCCGCAAAGGTTCGCCCCGGAACCATCATGTTTGAAATGCAGGGCGTCCCAGAAGAAGTAGCACGTGAAGCTATGCGCTTGGCTGCCCACAAACTACCGGTAAAGACTAAGTTTCTGACACGGGAGGACGCATAACATGAAAGTCGCAGAAATCCGCAAACTCTCAACAGCTGAGCTTACAACGCGAGAGCACCAAGCTCCGCGAAGAAATCGCCGATCTACGCCGCCGTTTGCACATGGGAGAAGTACAGAATGTACGCATCATCCGCAACAAGCGCAAAGATCTCGCGCGGTTACTTACCGTTCTCAGCGAACAATTACAAAAGGAGGCCAAGTAATGGCGAAGACAATTATCGGTACCGTGTCGTCGAACAAGACCGACAAGACTATCGTCGTTACGGTCGCAACTCGTAAGACGCACCCACTGTACCGCAAGCAATACACTGAAAGTAAGAAATTTATGGCTCACGACGAGAAGAACGAAGCTCAGGTTGGAGACAAGGTTTCCATTGTCGAGACTCGTCCTATCAGTGCCCGTAAGCATTTCAAGCTCGAGCGAATTATCGAGAAACCGAAGCTGCGCGAGTCAGACACCAAGGAGGTCATGTAATGATTCAACAAGAATCTCGCCTTACCGTCTGTGACAACAGCGGGGCCCGTGAAATCCTCTGTATCCGTGTGCTCGGTGGTACTCGCCGCCGATACGCTCGGGTCGGTGACGTTATTGTTGCGACGGTCAAAGAAGCAACACCAAACGGAACCGTCAAGAAGAAGAGCGTGGTACGCGCGGTCGTTGTTCGAACCAAAGACCAGATCCGCCGCAAAGACGGTTCTACCATTAAGTTCGACGACAATGCTGCCGTTATTATCGGCGACGATAAGCAACCACGGGCAACTCGTATTTTTGGCCCGTTCCCCGTGAACTCCGCGACCAAGGCTACGCCAAGATCATTAGCTTAGCACCGGAGGTACTGTAATGTTTAAAAAACAAGCAACTCAGAAGCTATACAAGATTCGCCTCAAAAAAGGCGACACCGTCGTCGTGCTGGCCGGTAAATACAAAGGTAAAACTGGTAAAGTTTTGGCGACGCACCCAGCCGAAAACAAGGTGACCGTCGAAGGAATTAATATTGTCAAGAAAGCAGTTAAGCCTAACCGAGAGTATCCACAAGGTGCTATCGTTGAACTCACCAAGCCAATTTGGGTTAGTAAAGTCGGCATCGTAGAGCCGGACAGCAAAAAAGCTAGTCGGATTGGCTATAAAGTCGACAAAGACGGGGCAAAAACTCGTGTCTTTAAGAAGTCAGGAAAGGAGATTAAGTAATGGCTACCGCAACAAAAGCAGCTAAGGTTGATGCTCCTTACCAAGCACGACTTCGCCATGCCTACAACGATACCTATGTGACCGAGCTCGAAAAGGATCTCGAACTCAAGAACGTCAACCAAGTCCCACGACTTGAGAAAATTGTCGTCAATGTTGGGCTTGGTAAAGCCAAAGATGACAAGAAAGTCATTGAAACAGCCAACAATACACTTACGAAGATTACTGGCCAAAAACCAGTTCAGACCTACGCCAAAAACTCCATTGCCGGCTTCAAGTTACGCGAAGGCAATATGATTGGCCTCAAGGTAACTTTGCGCGGTGATCAAATGTACGAATTCATGGACCGTCTCATTAACATTGTCTTGCCACGTCTACGTGACTTTCACGGTGTATCGAACAAGGCCTTTGACCGCCAGGGCAACTATAGCCTTGGCTTCATCGACCAGTCGGTGTTCCCTGAGCTTACTTTTGACGAAACAACGACAACTCATGGCTTGCAAATGACTTTCGTAATTAATAGCCACGAACAAGCGCATTCAAGAGCGTTGTTAGAAAATTTGGCATGCCGTTCCAGAAGGAGGACAAGTAATATGGCGAAGAAATCCATTGTTGCACGCGATGCAAAGCGTCAGAAAATGATTGAGAAATATGCCGCCAAGCGAGCAGAGCTGAAAGAACTCGGAGATCTAGAAGGCTTGGCAAAATTGCCACGTAACTCCAGCCCAACCCGCTGGAAGAACCGCTGTGTCGAAACCGGCCGCCCCCACGCCTACATGCGTCAGTTTCGGCCTGAGTCGTATCAGCTTCCGTGAGCATGCAAGCAAGGGTGAAATCCCTGGTGTAACGAAAGCGAGTTGGTAAGCATGAGCGTGACAACAACTGATCCTATCGCCGATATGCTGACCCGTATCCGCAACGCTATCAACGTTCGCAAAAGCGACGTACGCTTGCCGCACAGCAACGTCAAGCAGTCGGTCGCAGAACTATTAAAGAGCTCTAACTTCATCGATGACGTCAAAGTAGAAGGTGAAGGCATTGCAAAAGAATTAGTACTGACTATTAACGGTGAAAACAGCAATGCGCGCATTACCGAGATTGACCGTATGAGTAAGCCAGGTCGCCGCTACTACGTGCGCAGCCAGGAAATCCCGACTGTAAAGCGAGGCCGTGGTGTCGTGATCGTATCAGTACCTCTAAAGGTATGATGACAGGCGATCAAGCCAAAGCAGCCAAAATTGGCGGCGAATTAATCTGTAAGGTTTACTAGAAGTTAAAGGATATAAATAAGGAATAATTATGAGTCGAGTAGGAAAACAGCCAATCGCAGTGCCGAGCGGCGTGACAATCACTGTCGACCCAGACACCATCACAGTGCTGGCTCGAAGGGAACGCTTACGCAGTTCACGATGCCTGGCATTACCGTCAAACAAGAAGACGGCAATGTGTTAGTTAGCCGCGAAAATGACGAACCAAAGAATCGTGCCAAGCACGGTCTGATGCGTTCGCTTATCAACAACATGGTCGTCGGCGTTAGCCAAGGCTTCAGCAAACAGCTCGAAGTTAACGGCGTTGGGTTCCGTGTAGCCCGGCCGGTAGCGATCTAAAAATGAACCTTGGCTTCTCCCACGAAGTAATTTATCACTTGCCGCAAGGCGTGAATGCTGCCGTTGAGCAGAACAAAATCACCATTACCGGCATCGATAAGCAGCAAGTTGGTCAAGTTGCTGCCGAAATTCGCGCCCTCAAGAAGCCAGAACCATACAAGGGCAAAGGTATTAAGTACGTTGACGAACGGATTATCCGCAAGAGCGGTAAATCAGGGAAGGACAAGTAGGAGTAACTATGACTAGACTGACTGATAAATTACGCAACCGCGTATTACGCAAGAATCGTATCCGTGCCATCGTCTCTGGTACTGCCGAACGCCCACGTTTGAGTGTGCACATTAGCAATCGCCATGTCAGTGCCCAATTGATTGACGATGAAGCTGGCAAGACTTTGGCTTATGTTTCGACCGTTGGTCAAAAAGTCCGCCACCGGAACAATGACCGAACGAGCCGAATGGGTTGGTACTGAAATTGCCAAGAAGGCAAAGAGTATTAAAGTAACACGTGTCGTCTTCGACCGAAGTGGTAAGCTGTACCATGGTCGTGTCAAAGCTTTGGCAGACGCCGCACGTAACGCAGGATTGGAGTTTTAATCATGGCTGAAGCACAAGCACAGCAACATGCGCCAGGTCAGCGTCGCGGCCGTCGCCAGGACGCTCCTGTCGAAGAAAAGCAATTCGATGAGCGAACGCTGCACATCGACCGCGTTGCCCGCGTGGTAAAAGGTGGACGCCGGTTTCGTTTCCGCGCCCTCGTCGTCGTCGGTGACCACAAGGGCAAAGTAGGTATCGGTATCTCAAAGGGAGCTGATGTTACTGCTGCTGTTACCAAGGCTACCGATGTTGCCAAAAAGCACATGATCACCGTACCACTGTACAAAGGCACGCTTCCGCACGAAGCTGAAGCTAAAGTCAGTGGCGCCCGAATCTTGCTCAAACCCGCTAGCCAGGGTACCGGTCTGATCGCTGGTGGTGTCGTCCGCACCATCTTGGAAGTTGCCGGAGTTAATAACGCATTAGTAAGTCACTGGGCTCAACTAACAAGGCCAACACGGCTTACGCCACCGTTGCTGCTCTGGAAAGTTTGCAGCCAGCCAGCAAGTGGATTACCGAAGCAGCAAAGCGGCATCGCCTAAAAAAGCGAGCAAAGAGTGAGGCTAAATAATGAAGTACAACGAACTCAACATTGACAAATACAAGTCTGGCAAACGTGTCGGACGTGGTATCGCAGCCGGTCAAGGTAAAACTGCCGGACGTGGTACGAAGGGTCAGAAGGCACGTACTGGTTCTAGCAATAAGCCTGGATTTGAAGGTGGTCAGAACCCGTTGATGCAACGCCTGCCTAAGCTGCGTGGCTTCAAGAGCCACCGTACGCCTGCCGAAAATATCTACACCGGTCAACTCGACCAGTTCGGCGGCAAAACGGTTGACACGGCCGTTCTGGCAGACGCAGGGCTTATTACCAGCCCTTACGTCAGTGTCAAGCTGCTCAAAGGTGGTGATTTAACAAAAAAAGTGACCGTAAAGTTGCAGTCCGCGAGCCAAACGGCTCAAGAGGCGGTAACTGAAGCCGGCGGCAGCTTTGAAAAAGTTGCTCAGGTAGGTCGCCCAGCACCAGCACAAAAAGCACCAAAAAGGACTAAATAGCCCTTAATGCTAGCCTCCAGCCGCTCCTTGTTGAGCGGCTGTTTTGGTAGGGAAAACTGGCACCATACAGCCCAAAATAGTCAAGCGGTATTTACTGATACCCGTGAACCCCGTATACTAATGCAAGATATTCAGACTGACAGCTAAGAGGGAACGAATCAAACATGAACTGGAAAATCATTTGGCAGTCACTCAAAAAGCGTGACATGCAAAAACGTCTATTAGCCGTACTCGGTATTCTTTTGGTCTACCGATTTTTGGCACACATTCCGATACCACTCAGTAGCCCAGAGACTCTCAAGCAGGTCCTGAAAACCTCTATACTTCCGATTCTTCCCAGTTCCTTAATTTTGTTAACGTATTTTCCGGTGGCGCTCTGGCTAATTTCTCAATCATGCTAGCAGGGCTCGGACCGTTCATTAACGCCTCTATTATTATGCAGTTGTTGACCAAGGCCTTACCGCAGCTGGAAGCGCTCCGCAAAGAAGGTGAATCCGGACAGAAGAAGATCAACCAATACACTCGTATACTGACGTTGCCGCTGGCAATTATTCAATCATTCGGTGTTATTTATCTGGTACGGCAGACAGCCCAATCGGTCGGCGGTATTGGCGATATCACCGCCAACACCTCTATCTTGCAGTGGGTACTGATGGTAGCGGCGTTAACAGGTGGCTCAATGCTGCTGATGTGGCTCGGAGAATTAGTTACCGAACAAAGCGTCGGTAATGGTATCTCGTTGCTGATTACTGTCAGTATTGTCATCGAGTTTGCCTGGCACCATTTCCCAGATAGCAGGTACCATATTCGGCACCGGCAAAACGTGGACTATCTTTGGGAACAAACTGCCGATTGATGAGAAATCATTCTTCTTTGGTTTGGGGATTTTAGTGTCGGTTATTATCATTACGTGGCTTGTCGTCAAGCTAAATGAAGCAGCGCGTAATCTCACCGTCAATTATGCCAAGCGCGTGCAGGGTAATCGCAGTTACGGCGGGGTGACGACGATATTACCGGTCAAGCTGATTACAGCCGGCGTTATCCCAATCATTTTTGCGGTGCTTTCCTGAGCGTACCGAGCTTTGCTGGCCAATTGTTGGCCAACAATAGTAGTGTCCGCTTACAGAATCTCGGCGCTAATCTAGCGACATGGTTCCAAACACCCTCGGCCCAGACTTTCTCGACACCTGGTTTCGAGCCATATATCTATCCGCTAACGTACTTCCTACTAGTATTTATCTTTACATTCTTCTATACCAGTATTGCATTTAACTCTAAAGAAATTGCCGAAAACCTACAGAAGCAAGGTGGCTTTATCGAGGGCGTTCGCAGTGGTGCTCAGACCGAGCGATACCTCTCACGAACCGTCAACCGTCTGACCCTCTTCGGAGCTATAAGCCTTGGTGTGCTTGCAATTATCCCTATCGTCGCTCAGGTGTTCATTAATGCTAACATCGCCATTGGTGGTACCAGTGTCTTGATCTTGGTTTCTGTGCTCTCCAGACCCTACGTGCGGTCGAATCTCGCGCCCTGATGATCACCTACGACCAATACTCAGAGCCAGATTTCTTTAGCGACAACAACGATCCGCTCACAGCAGGCACGGCCGATCGCAGTACATTTCGTCGTATTCTGACGCTTGGACGCAAGAAATAGTGCCTAACTGTTTACAAACTGTTGTTATTACTGTTATAATCTAATCTTGTTATATTTATGGCAGTTAACAAGGAAGTAATCGAACTAACAGGCACTATTACAGAGACGCTCCCGGGCCTCAATTTCGTGTCGAACTTGAAAACGGCCATCAAATTGTAGCTCATGTCGCTGGTAAGATGCGAAAACACTTTATTCGTATCGTGCCAGGTGACAGCGTGACGGTTGAGTTGACTCCTTACGATCTCACGTAAGGGTAGAATCACCTATCGCAAAGGTAATAGAACCTTCACAATATAGCGAATCCGTTGCCCGTATGGGTAACGTTTGCGCTTATGTGAGGGTTCTGGAACCATTAAGATTAACTAAAGCAGTGTGTTATGCATCTGACGAAAGGAGCATGATCCGTACATGAAAGTACGTGCAAGTGTAAAAAAGATCAGCCCCGACGACAAAATTGTCCGTCGCAAGGGCCGTCTTTACGTTATTAACAAAATGAAGCCTAAGCACAAGCAGAGGCAGGGTTAGAATATGGCACGAATTTCTGGAGTTACTATTCCGAGCGAAAAGCAAGTGTGGGTTGCGTTGACCTACGTCTACGGTATTGGCCCAAAAACCTCCGAGACAATTCTCGAGACGGCGAAGGTCGAGCGAACCATTCGCGTCAAAGACCTGACCGACGACGAAATTTCGCGAATTCAAGAAGTCATTAATACTGATCTCGTCGTTGAGGGTGAATTGCAGCGTATTGTCGCCGGCAACATCAAGCGCCTCAAAGATATCAATGCCTACCGTGGCCTTCGCCACAAGGCAAGCCTGCCATCACGCGGCCAGCGCACAAAGACAAATGCGCGTACACGCCGTGGTAAGAAATCAACGGTCGGTGGCACCGCTAAAAAGACACCGTCTAAGACGTAGGATAAGGATTAGAATATGGCAGAATCTACTACTCAGGCGGCTCCGAAGCGTAAAAAAACGAAGCGGACTGTCGCCAAAGGTCAGGTACACGTCCTGGCAACATTCAATAATACCATCGTAACGTTCACCGACTCAAAAGGCGGTGCATTGACAGCAGCTAGTGCTGGTGCCTGTGGTTTCCGCGGCTCTAAAAAGGGAACGGCTTACGCTGCTCAGGTGGCAGCGGAACGTGCAGCTCAAGCTGCCAAGCAGCAATACGGCCTCAGTACTGTTGACGTATTCATTAAAGGCATTGGCCTTGGACGCGACGCAGTCGTTCGTGCATTGTCCGGTCTCGATATGCAAGTCGAAAGCATTACTGATGTCACGGGAGTGCCACACGGTGGCGTTCGTCCAAGAAAGGCACGGAGGATTTAGTATATGGCACGAGATCGTCAATCTATCGTCAAAATGAGTCGTCGCGAAGGCTATGCTTTACACCCAAAAGCACACAAAGCCCTCGTCAAGCGTACAACCCCTCCTGGTCAGGTAACGACCGGCCGCAACTCCCGCAACCGCGCTAGTCAGTACTCCTTGCAGTTGCGTGAGAAGCAAAAAGTAAAGCGTCTGTATGGTCTGCTCGAAAAGCAGTTCAGCAACCTCATGAAGGAAGCCAACCGCACGCCAAGGTCAGTCTGGCGCCGCCTTACTGCAGTTACTGGAGCGCCGTTTGGATAACGCCGTCTACCGTGCTGGTTTTGCACCATCACGACGAGCTGCACGACAGCTTGTGACCCACGGACATTTTATGCTGAATGGTACCCGTGTCGACATTCCGTCGATTCGTTTGCGAGAAGGCGATGAGTTCGTCATTCGCGACCACAGTAAAAGTAATGAATATTTCAAGAAAATGGATGATATCAGCCCGGCTCCCAGCAGCACTCCAGAGTGGCTTAAGGTAGACCGCAAGAAAATCAGTGTATCCGTTAAAGGTCTCCCGACGCGCGACGACGCAGAGCAAGATATCAATGAACAACTAATCGTCGAATACTACTCACGCTAGGGAGGATATGAGCGTATGTCAAACATGATTCACACCCCAGGTATCGTCGCTGTAGATGAGCACAGCAACACCAGTGCCACCTTTAGCGTTGAGCCACTACACAATGGCTACGGCATGACTCTTGGTAACTCTATTCGTCGAGTTTTGCTTTCGAGCATTTCCGGCGCTGCCGTTACCTCCTTCAAGATCGAAGGTCTGACACACGAATTCACGGCTATTCCAGGCGTGAAAGAAGATGCTGTCGATGTCATGCTGAACCTCAAAGGTATTCGTTTCCGTGTCTACGGCGACGAGCCACAACACTTGCGTATCGTTAAGAAAGGCAAGGGCAATGTTACTGCTAAGGACATCGAAGTTAATGCAGATGTAGAAGTAGTTAACACTGAACACGTCATTGCCACTATCGATGACGACAAAGCTAACTTTGTTATGGACCTTACCGTTGAAATTGGACGAGGCTACCGCACTATCGAAGAAAGCACCGCCAAGAAAGCTAGCGACATGATTGCAATCGACGCAATCTTCAGTCCCGTGCAACGCGTCCGTTACAAGGTGGAAAACACCCGTGTTGGTCAGGCAACTGACCTCGATAAATTGGTTATTACCGTCGATACTGACGGCACGATCAGCCCACGAGACGCTTTTGAAGAAGCATCAGCAATTTTGGTTAACCAATACACTGCTCTCGCCGGTAAAACCCGTGTTGTAACCGCAGACCCAGAAGTAGCTAGCGACGTCGCAACCGACGGTTCGATGGTAGGCGACGAGCCTGCCGCACTCAACACTTCTATCGAAGACTTGAACCTCAGTGCCCGCACGACCAACGCCCTCATTAACAATGATATTCACACTATTAAGGATCTGTTTTCTCTGAATGATGCTGAACTGCGCGACCTCAAAGGTTTTGGCAGCAAAGCACTTGATGAAGTAAAAGAAAAGATGTCGGAGCTGGAGCTGTAATATGCATCGTCACGGATATCAAGGACGTAAGTTCCACCGAGAGCGCGATCAGCGCCGAGCACTTTTGAAAGGCCTCGCCGACTCACTCATCAAGTATGAGTCTATCGAGACGACCCTACCAAAAGCTAAAGAAGTGGTTCCTTACACAGAGAAACTCATTACCAAAGCTAAAAAAGGCGATTTGCACAATCGTCGACAAGTAATCAGTGCACTTCAGACTGAAGCAAGCGCTCACAAACTAGTCGACGAGATTGCACCGAAGCTCAAGGGTCGCACGAGTGGGCATCTTCGAATCGAGAAGACACGCAGCCGTCGTGGCGATAACGCGCAGCTAGCTCGTGTTAGCTTCGTGGATGAACTGGCCGAAGCGCCTGTCGCCAAAGCCGCCACAGAACCGAAGCCGGCCGCCAAGAAAGCCGAGGAGAAATAAGTATGAAGACATATAGCATTAAGCCTTCAGACATTGAACGCAAGTGGTACGTCATAGACGCATCAGAAGCACCGCTTGGCCGTGTTTCTACACAGATTGCAACGCTGTTGACTGGCAAGGGCAAGCCTCAATTTAGCCAACACATTGACTGCGGTGACTACGTCGTCGTTATTAACGCAGCCAATCTCCAGGTTACTGGCAACAAGATGGAGAAAAAAATCTACTATCGCCACAGCCACTATCCGGGCGGCCTCAAAGAGACACCGCTTAAAAAGCAAATGGAAAAAGATCCTACCGCAGCAGTAATTCACGCGGTTCGCGGTATGCTGCCGGTTAACAAGTTGCGTGACGATCGTCTTGCACGCCTCAAAGTGTACGCCGGTGCCGAACACAAGCATGACCCGCAAAAACCTATCGCATTTTCACTAAAGGAAGGTAAGTAAGCATGGCTGACAACTATCACTACGCCCTCGGTCGTCGTAAAAGCTCGACAGCACGTGTCCGCTTGATGAGCGGTAAAGGTAACATTGTTATCAACGATGTGCCTGCAGCCGAATACTTTGCTGACAGCAAATACCTACTCACCAAGCTACAGCAACCATTCGCTGTACTCGAACAAGTAGGCAAGTTTGATGTCAGCGCCCGTGTATCGGGCGGTGGACACGAAGGCCAGGTAGAAGCAATTCGCCTCGGCATCGCTAAAGCATTGGTGTCACTCAATGAAGATTACAAATCTACGTTGAAACGGGCCGATCTGCTAAGCCGTGATCCTCGTGAGAAAGAACGCAAAAAGTTCGGTCTCAAAGGAGCTCGCAAGCAGCGACAATTCACCAAGCGTTAAGACGCTTTGGCTCTCTATGGCAAACAGCTCGCACCTGCGAGCTGTTTTGCATTCTTGACAGCATTTTGGAAACAGTGTAATATATGTTACTTCAAAGACCTATCAAGCTATGACTATGACAGAACACCTCCCACCCCAAGAAGACAATCACAATCACCGTCGCCTTATTGATGCAGCCGAACGAGCTCAACATTTCCTTGCTCTCGTGCATATGTTTCATCCAGAAGAAGATGTAGACGACGTCACAGAACTGAATCGACTTCATGAACTCGCCGATCACGATATAGATCCAAACTCGTCAGAAAAGCCCGATAAAGAATAATTCGGCTTGTAATGCAACGAGGCTATGGTAGTATACAAAGCATGTCTTATTACGAACGAATCGTCTGCATCATGCGTTGGTTTTTCGTCAAGCAATATGCTGTGGCGGTTTGTTCTGTGCGCTCGAAACGACAACGTTAAACACTCGAACTCATTGATAAAACCGCCACCAACAGCACAGGCGGTTTTTTTAATGAATGAAAGCAATTAATAATCATGGAAACGATACACAGTACCGATATACCCACCCTCGCAGCCGAACGGCTGACACATCACGGTATTGATACGCACGAACAGCCAGCCGAGAACATTCTGGCTGCTTATACCTTGGGTCTGCTCGATCTTACCACCGAAGAGGTGAGGATTAACCTGGCATCGGCCATACGGTCGGCCGATGAGTTAGAGACACAGAGCGAATCCGATGTCGCCTAACACTGACTAAGGTATACTAGAACTATATGAGTAAATCAGTAATCCTTACCGGCCTCCGCGCTAACAATGATCTTCACATCGGCAACTATTTTGGGGCACTGCTCCCGCTTATCGACATGGCTAAAAACCATGCCGAAAACTATCAAATCAACCTGTTCGTACCAGATTTGCATAGTTTTACTACCCCTATTGATCACAGTAAATTACAAGAGCAGACACTACACAATCTCCGCATTTTTGCGGCCGCTGGCTTACCGCTGGATAATGACAATATCCGAATTTATCGACAGAGCTATATTCCGGCACATTCAGAGCTCACTTGGATACTAGACTGTTTTACCGGTTTCGGACAGATGAATCGCATGACCCAATTCAAAGACAAGGCTTCTCAGCTTGGAGAAGGCGAAGTGACGGTTGGGTTATTTAACTACCCAGTATTGATGGCCGCCGACATTCTGCTGTATAACGCGTTTTACGTTCCTGTTGGCGATGATCAATCACAGCACTTGGAGTTTACGCGCGATATTGCCGAGCGGATGAACGCCAAATTTGGCGATCTATTTGTCGTACCGGAACCGGTCAAAAAGCAGCACGAATTCTTCGGAAAAGAGCAAGGCTTACGCATTAAAGATCTATCTGAGCCGAGTCGTAAAATGTCAAAAAGTGATGCGACCGATAAAGGCATTATCTTTTTAGGAGATGATCCAGCTGCTGCCTCTAAAAAAGTCATGAGCGCTACTACTGATTCGTTGGGCAAAATAACTTATGATATACAGAACCAACCGGGCATCGCCAACTTATTACAAATACTTGCACTACTATCAAACCGCTCCCTTCAGGATGTAACGGCGGAATGGGAAGGCCAAAGCCAGTATGGCCCACTCAAAAAAACTGTTGCTGAGTCTATAGAAGCATTCCTCGGCAACTTTCAGGTCCAACTCCATGGTGTCGACGACAACCAGCTCATGACAAAACTTATGGCGGACGAGGCAGCAATGAATAAGCAGGCCAATGACACTCTTTTGAAAGTTCAAAAGGCCGTCGGTTTACGTGCATGAGCAATCTCGACATTAGTCGCGCTCAACGCCTCGATCAGAAGGTAGTTGAAATTATCCCCGAGCTCAGTCGTGCGTCCGCGACCAAACTTATTGAGGGCGGAAAGGTAACGGTTAATGGCAAAACGGCCGAAAAAGGCGGACAAAAACTGCGGCCGGACGATGTAGTCGCTGTCGATTACGATATCAAACAACTCGAAGAAATTCCTACCATCAGATTAGATGTACTGTATGAAGATGAGGATTGCGTTGTTGTTGTAAAACCTCTCGGCTTACTTACCCATAGCAAGGGTGAATTCAACCCCGAGGCAACGGTCGAAACATGGTTGCGCAGCCGCACCAAAATGACTGGTCACCGAGCTGGCATTGTACACCGACTCGATAGAGCAACGAGCGGGGTTATGATATGCGCCAAAACTCCTACTGCACTGAGCTGGCTCCAAAAGCAGTTCTCGCAGCGCAAAACCAAAAAGACGTATTTTGCGGTAGTAAAGGGCCATCTCAAACAGCCAGAAGCGCTCATCGACATGCCAATAGAACGAAACCCAAAAGCACCAGCTACGTTCCGAGTTGGCGTTAACGGCAAGTCCGCTCGTACACTGTATAAAGTAGTTGAGGAATCAGAGCATTATTCACTCCTCGAGCTCAAACCCGAAACCGGTAGAACACACCAGCTACGAGTTCATCTAGCCCACCTTGGTCACCCCATCGTCGGTGACTATATGTATGGAGGTGAAGTAAGCGAGCGATTATTTTTGCACGCCTATCAGCTCGAACTTACCTTGCTAAGTCGGGAAAGAAAAGTATTTACCGCACCGGTACCCAGAGAATTTAAAAAAATGCTAAAGACATGAGTATCGTTCTTCATCCCAATACAAACAATCACCTCGAGCAAATACTTGCACAGCCGCCCCAGGCTTTGATTATCGCGGCCCCAGACGGAGGCGGGAAAGACTCCATAGCCTATTCGTTAATAAGTCGCCTACTGCAGGTAGATATCACAAAACTCGAAAATGAAGCAGCTCTTCGTATTGTTTCGCCTAAACCTGGCGAACCGTTTGGTATCGATCAGGTGAGACAAATTCAGCATTTTATGACTTCACGAACACCCAAGTCAGATCAGCTGATGGGCCGCATTGCATACTTGCCGCAAGCGCATACCATGACGCCAGAAGCCCAAAATGCCTTACTGAAGCTTCTTGAGGAGCCGCCCGAGCGGAGTATGATAATTTTGAGTGCGAACAACGAACGCAATCTCTTGCAAACAATTGTTTCCCGCAGCCAGGTGATGCACATCATAAAACCGCCAGAGCAACAACTTATCGAGTATTTTACAGCTTCTGGTCACGAACCATCGCATATTCACCTTGCCCTTCGTGTAGGCGGCGGCTTGCCAGGCTTAACGGCCACGTTGTTACAAGACAACGAACATCCGCTGTCGGCGGCGACCACTACAGCACGACAGCTGCTAGGGGAGTCTGCATTTGCGAGATTGGCTCACGTCGACGCACTGTCCAAGAAGCGTGACGAAGTGCTTGCTATCTGTTATGTACTGCAGCAAATGGCTCACGTTGCTCTGTTGTCTTCCAGTGAGAAAACAGCTAACAAGTGGCAGCGAATATTGATTGCGGCCTACGATTGCCAAGAAGCAATACAGCAGCGAGCGAATGCCAAGCTAGCCCTGACACAACTTATGTTAACGCTATAAAGTTTGGTATACTAAGCCTTATATGCTCGAACTTTCAATGGTCGCAGCCCTCGGTTGGCTTTGCTATCACAATTCTCGAATACGCGATGACGAATTAGCGGCTGTTTCTCGGAATGTTAGCGACCGGTTTGGTAAACTCTGGGATATTGCTCATCAGAGTATGCGCGAGAGTCGGTTCTTGCGGGCGGAAAAGGCACTGCTTACGATACTGAAAATCGATGAAAAAAATGCAGCCGCCTACAACCGCTTAGGTATTTTATACGCCAAGCAAAAGGAATATCGCGACGCCATCGATTGTTTTGAAATAGCTAGTAGTATCGAGGCGACGGCATCTAGCTTGCACAATCTCGGTCTGATATATTACGAAACTGAAAATTTCGAAAAGGCGGCTATTGCCTTCGAGCAATCCTTAAAGCTAGAAGATGGTCTGGCAGCGCGACATGTAGCATATGCGAAAGTCGTCGAGAAACTTGGTAATGACAAATTGATGTTCCAAGAACTAAATAAAGCTGCCGAGCTTGAGCCTAACAAAGAAACGTATACGTTATTGCTCAAGGCCTACGAATCTCGCGGTATGGCCATGGAAGCAGACATGATCAATGATAAACTCAAAAAACTTATTACCACCTCTACGGGTAAGCGACGCCGTATCGTCAGGCCGAAACGCGTCGTCGTATAGTTTGGTTACGTTAACGTAACTTTGATTCTTCTGCTATTTTCAGTAATTGGCCAAGACTATTGAGGGCGATATTACAGAAGGATGTTAGGTGAAGCTCTTGTGGTGCGTTGACTGCATCAAGCCAAACTGCATTTTCATGTTCATGACTCAAGCGCAGTGCTCCACCGATGGAGCGACAGAGCGAGGTGCGCAGTATATAATGCTTTTCAAGTCCCGAACGACTGACCACCGTGTTATCTTGAGTGTGTGCAAGACCGTTGCCTATCATTTCTGTTTGCAGGCCCGTCTCCTCAAGTGTTTCTCTATAGCGCGCGGCTTCAAGTGCTTCTCCGTGATCTACCTTACCGCCAGGAAACTCCCAGAGGCCTGGACGATGTGAGTCATTGAGAGCTCGCTGCACAAACAACAGCTTGTCTTCTTCACCGATAATCATGCTACGTTCCACGAGTATGGTAGAAGATTTTACGTACTTCATGGTATCACTATAGACCATGCATCAATAGGCGACCATACCGAAGCGCTAGAGGATTGCAGAGTAGGATATATGTTGTCATTCAACCTCTGTTTTGGTACACTTTGATTTGTTGTAGTCAACAGTTAGATTCAGCGACTGTCAGGCCACCTTAGCTCAGCTGGTTAGAGCATCGGTTTTGTAAACCGAGGGTCGTCGGTTCGAATCCGACAGGTGGCTCCATAAGTTTTATTCTCTTCTTATTCAAAAGAGACGCACCTTATAGTTATACGAGAGCAATAGCTCTCAAACTGCAGGGATAGTGAAGCGGTCAAACACGGGTGACTGTAAATCATCTGGCTCAGCCTTCGGGGGTTCGAATCCCTCTCCCTGCACCAAATAAAACAGCTCGGCTTCAGCCGGGCTATTTTATTTGTTTTTGGTAGGGTATTCGAGCCGCCGAGGGAAGCTTTTGGGGTGAGAACTGCCTGTGGCGGTTAGCAAGAAAATCTTCTGAGGCAAGCTGTGCTTGCCATCATGAAGTTTCGGGCCTGCCGGGCGGCACTCTCCGGGTCCTTGCCCAGGAAAGGCGGAGCGACTTTTGGGTAAATGCGTAGCATCTAGGCGAATTCCTCTCACTTCACAATATGCAACAGGTCTCCTCTGGGGGCCGGTTGTTTTAAGGAAGTTATTCGCGTAAGTGTAGGGAAATACTATAAAATGGTCTTACAATGTCAGCCATTAAGAGTTTCATGCGTCATGTAAGTAGTTCTTTATGTATTCTCTTAGTGGTTGTTGGAGGATTTTTGTGTATCGTTGGACCACTAAATGGCTTTGGTACTGATACGTTAGCAGCTCGAGTCGTTGTAACCGCTAGCGGTGTAGGTCTAATCTTATTTGGCGTCTCAAGTCTCTACTTGCTTAATGGACGTACATGGTCAAAAGTCATTGATGAAGTTGCTGCCTTAATATTCTGGGGCTGGTAATCTTTAACTCTTGAGAAAATACGGAAAAGCAGCTACACTTACATCTGTTAATATGCCATCTTAGCTCAGTGGTAGAGCACTTCCATGGTAAGGAAGGGGTCTCGGGTTCAAATCCCGAAGATGGCTCCACTCGAATATTATCGTTAGAGACCCGTAGGGTCTTTTTTATAAGCACGAGCGTGCAGTTAAAATACTTACAGAAACGCCTTACCGTAAGTGGTTAAGTATAGATGTGCTTGAAGAATAGAAATGGTTCAAGAGTGAAGACCACAAGCACCTTATAACCCCGCCACAGATGCGGGGTTATTAAATTGCTAAATACTTGACAAAAGCATAAGCGTACTATTACTATGCAGTTGTAAGTAATCGCCACAAACGAAAACTTGCACAACGCAAATGAACGCACCAAACGAGCATTTGCACACTTATCCTTCTTGCAAGAAGAACAAGATACCGGTCTGATCAACCGGTATTTTTGTATCCATAAAACCGTTTACAGCATCCTCCATATCTGTTACAATACTCCGGTCATGGCTAAGCAACTATATCGATCTACTGATAACAAGATGATTGCTGGCATATGCGGAGGATTAGGTGAATATTTCGATATTGACCCTGTCATATTTCGGATATTGTTTGTCTTCCTGCTTCTTCCAGGAGGACTTCCCGGACTCCTTCCGTACGTAATTTTATGGATTATAATTCCACAGAAAGGTAAGACTAGTAATGGCCAAGAAGGGTGATAAGAGAAAGATTATCGGTCTCGTTTCTGAAGAGAGCGGTGAGCGTATTTATTACACAAGTAAGAATACAATGAACACGACAGAAAAGCTGTCGTTGCGTAAGTACAGCCCACGTTTGCGCAAGCACGTACTATTTACGGAGACCAAGAAAAACCTTGGCCGTAACGAAGTAAAACCTCGCAAAAAATAACCTTACCTTATATACGTGTATAAAACACCCCGAATCTGGGGTGTTTTAATTGTGTAGATCGAGGATAGTGTTTATGAGCTCGGCATGGCTCCATACGAGAGGTGTTACTGACACGGCTACACCCGTCGTCGGTTCTATCTGCTCGCTCAATACACCACTTGGTAGTTGTAGCCCGAGCGTCCAGGCCACTAGTCGTTCAGCCTCTTGCTTACGACCCGTACTGGCATAGTACTGGGCAATCCACAGCGTTGTCACAAACCAGGGATTGCCCTGGTAGGCGGGTTTGCTCTCAAAGTACGAATCGTGTTCGTAGCGTGGGGAGCCGCCTGTGGGGTTAATGTCGAGCAAAATTGACTCTATCTGCTGTACGGTGTCTGTTATGAATGAGTCATGCTGTTGAAAGAGGCCGAATTTCCAGGCTCCATACAGGCTTGATACGTCGATAACATTATCGAATTCCAACGAGCCATTATCTTGCAGTAGAAATCCTTTGCGTAGTGCTCCTCGGTTGGTGTCAAAAAAGACCGTGACGCCAGACAGTATTGTTTTGGCTGCATCACGCCACCTCACCTCATCGTCTGGGAAATTATAACGCTCTGCCATATCGGCGGCTACCTGTAGCGCACGGTACACGGTGGCGACAGTGTACGTACTGGTAGAGAACTTTTCCTCCCACAAGTCGTAGCTGGCATGAGGCAGGCAAGTTTGTTCGTCGATAAAGGAGGCCAGGAAGTTGGCGGCTGGCTGGATGAAAGTATTGTAGAGGCTCTGTACGAAATCTGAATCGTCACTATAGCGCAGGTATTCGCCTAGCATAAAGAGAACGATGGCAGTCTCATCTTCTTGGATGGCAAGTTCGCTGCGCCGTCCATGTAATAGTGGGTGCCAGGTGCTGCCGATGGCGCGATCTGGTTGGTATTTGTGCATGAGGTAGCCATCATGCGTTAATATGTCACGACAGAATTCAAAGAACTTCTTTGGCTCCTCGGTGTAACCTAATTTTATGAGTGGCCAAATAGCATAGGCACCATCACGCGGCCAGACGTAGCTATAGTAATCGCGGCCGTAATTATATATAGACGAGTCACAGCTTGCGATGATTCCCCCGCGCTTATCGGTATGGGCACGTATGACCATTAGTGATTTGTGAATGGCGGCGCGATACTCATCACTGACATCGCTTAAGCGACTGTCAGCTACTCCCAGCCATGAGTGCCAGTACGAACGAGTTTTGTCGAGCCGTGCAGTAAGGCCCTCCTGCTGGATCTGCTTATGTAACTGTTCGGCGGCGTATTGATTGTCGGCGGCCACGATCCAGTAATGGAGGGTGTCACTTCCATGCGCTTTGATAGCACTGCTAAGCCGGATAACGCTATCGACGCCACCGTGCTCAACGGCATTTCCTGACAGTTCACCATCTTCCGCGTCGCGGTAAGTACCTTCTTTGCCCTCGATACCATAATTACCGACCGAAAAGGAATCAAAACCTCTACCGTCGGCCTGCTGTGCATAAATAAGTAAGCTACAGCGACCTTTGTAATCAAGTATGTAATTATCGTCCGGAACATACAGCGCCGTATCACCGCGACCGTAGCGAGAAATTTCAAACACCTGATGCATGAATATTCGGATATTTCTATCGATGTCAGCGTGGTTAGTCACGATAATTTGTCTACCAAAAGCGTTCATCTCGTAATCGACAAAGTCAGTGCAGGACAGCTCTACTTGGAGAGCCTCGTGACGTAACTTGACGCGGCTCACGAGGGCGTCATCTTCGAATGTGACGTGAGCCTGCCATTCATGCTCATCAGTCCAACTGAACATTCCATCAATCCAGACGCCAATCCGATGGTGCATGCTGCGTGATGTATTGAGATTGTCGAGACCAACATAGGGGTAATAAAAATCATTTACGAGACCGCGTTCATTGAGCCCGATAGTCAAACTGCCATTGCCGAGGATAACCGAACGCGCCACTAGACCGATACGCCTTTCTCGATGAGGCGATAGCGCAAGTCGTGGTAGGCATTCATGAAGTTGATATAGGCTTCATAAGGTGATTCGTAGGGACTGAAGTAAGCGTGAATATCGCCATCGTTCCACCATTTAGTACACATGTAATAGAAGTGGTCAGAAGTTTGCAGCCGACGCCAGTCCTCTATTAGCGAGAGATCGTTGGTAGTAAGGATAGCGTTACTGAGCGCGTACAAGTCAACGATTGCTTCTTGCTGAATCTTATTACCTAGCCAGGCAGAGAGGTCGCGCTCCGTATCAGCCCAAGTAACGGTTTGCGGCATATCGACTCTATCGACAGCACCAAAGTTATCGCAGACTTCACTGACGGTCATGAAGCTATTGCCCGGCGTTTGCAACCACTGGGCAGGAAGGGCATCAAGGAAATCAAAGATACCGCTCGCTTCCCACTGGTGTTCTCCGAACGTCTCGTAGTCCATGAATAAGTTAAAGTTTGTCGCATCGCCACTGCCATTGAGCCAGTGGGCAAACTTATCGGCTGTAAGCGGCCATTCTTTCCAGTCATGATCACCAAAACGGAACGCAATATCATCTGATAGTTTGTAGTTTTTCATCAGGAGCTTGATGTTATCTGTGTAGGTAGGCTGGTATACATAGTTTGGCGAACGCCAGTTCAGTACCGGGTCCCAGCCTTCGGCCAGTATACCTTTGTAGCCAGCACGGTCTGCCCAGTAGGCCAGGTCATTGTTGTAGGCTAGCTCAGTGTTACGGAATACCTGTGGTTTTTGTCCAAAGAGCTGTTCGATCTTTTCACGGTGCATCTGTACTTGAGCTTCAAATTCACTCTGTGAGTAGAAAAATGCCAAACTGTGGTGATACGTTTCGCCCACAATTTCGACCCGTCCGGTGGCGACCAAATCCTTGAAGCTTTGCAACGCAGCCGGAGACCATTGCTCGAGCTGTTCCAATACGGTACCGGTAATCGACATACTGAGCTTGAATTCGGGATGTCGGTTGAGCAGATCGATAAGTTTTCGATTCGTTGGTATGTATGACTTCTCGGCAACCTTGTGCAGTATGCGCTCGTTGCTGGTACGGTGATCGTAATCGGCGGAGAAGTAATTGTGCTCGTGACCAGCTTCTAGGGCGGTGTAGTGACGGACGCGATAGGGTTGGTGCACGTGCAAATAGAGCACGATGGCACGGCTCATACTGTTACCGCCTGAAGGTGAGGAGTATGTTGCTGATATATGTCATAGACGGTGTCAGCGGCTCGTTGCCATGACATACTGCCTACTTCTTGCTGCGCACTTTCGAGCAATTGGGAGCGGAGAGATTCGCTGCGTATGGCTGCGATAATTTGGTTGGCCATTTCATCGATGTCCCAGAAATCGACGCGGAGACAGCTGTGCAGCACTTCGCCGATACCTGATTGCTTGCTTATCAGCGAAGGGGCGCCGTAGGTGGCGGCTTCGAGTGGTGTTAAGCCAAATGGTTCGGATACCGAGGGCATCGCAAATAGATCGGCAACTGCAAAGGCATCGCGCCAGGCTTTGCCGCGCTGGAAACCGGTAAAGATGACATTTTTACCAATGCCAAGGTCGGCTGATAGTTCGATAAGTTCTTCGTACTGTTCGCCCGAACCCACGATCAAAAATATGGTTTTAGGCTCTAGCTCGATTACTTTCTGGGCTGCTTTAAGCAGGTTTGGCAAACCTTTTTGTACAGTTAAACGACCAATGTTTGTAATGACTTTGTAGCCCTGGGCCTTGAGCGAAGATAGATAGCGAAAGGTATTGTCTGTGTCCAGGGGAACAATGGTGTCGAGTTCTATGCTGTTGTGAACCACCTCTATTTTGTCTAACGGAATGCCATATTCACGGTGAATTGCTTTACGCGTATGGTCGCTGACCGCTAAGATACGGTCGGCCATCATGAATGAAGATTCTTCTATCTCGTGCACCAGCGGGTTGCCGTGGCTGCCACCGGCACGATCGGCTTCAATGGAATGAACATGCAATATTATCGGGCACCCAGTCTTCATCTTGAGTCGCATGGCGGCGCGGAACGTCAGCCAGTCATGGGCATGAACGATATCGAATTCTGCCGTATCAGCCATTTGCTCAACCGCTCGTTCATAGACAGCTGCCTGTGAAAAGATATCGTGCCATTCTTCGTGGCCGTCTGCGTAGCGGTATTTATAACTGTCGTAGGCGATGCCACTTTGCAATATTTCGACGACTCCTACCGGCCGTGCGGCAGTCAACTTCATAAATTCTGGCGATTCACCGCTGTGGTAGGGGAGTACGAATTCGAGATCGATATCCTTTTTGCTGAGTGCTTTGCAGAGCTGGTAACAGGCGACTCCCAAGCCACCGCTATTGTGCGGAGGCAATTCCCACCCAAGCATCAAGATTTTCATGTCAAACTTCGTACCGCTTATGTTGATTTAACTAAAGTATAAGCGCTATATCTGTTAAGAGCAAGATATTTTACAGCAATTGATTAAAATCACTATCTCATTTTTTTAAGACATCTCATATATCTGGTATTTTCCTAATTTCTCCCTGAAAAGCGGCAAAAATAAAAACACCGACTGGTGTTATTTTAATTCGGCAGAGACTAAAAGACGAATATAGAAGCTAGGGGTGTTATAAAGACTTTTTCTCAAAATAATCGCGAAGCATATCCGCGAATTTCAAACGGGAAGCAGCTTCTATGAACTGAGCGCTCTCATGATTGAGATACAGATTATCATTCGGATAACGTGGGAAAACGTGTACGTGGAAATGCCACAGGTCCTGGTCTCCCGAGGGTTCATTATGCTGTCGCGTCGAAACTCCATCACACAAATACTCCATTTTCATGGCAATAGCCACCTGCTTAACAGTGCTGTACACCTTAGAGAGTACTCCGTCAGGTATCTCGTAAATGTTCTCGAAGTGATTATTGGGAACGACTATAACGTGACCGGGATTTTCAGGCCACCACTTAGGCGATATAAAAGCAGTTACCAAGTCATCTCGATAAACAATATCATCTTGATTGGAGTAATTATCCTCTCCGCCCTCAGCTATGTTACAAAATGGACACTTGTAGTCGCGAGGTTGGTGGTTGAACATCACTTACATTTTACATCACCCAACTATTATGTAGAAAAATAGTCTACAGATGAAACCTGTAGACTATAGGAATTTTCGTGGCAGGGGAGACAGGACTTGAACCTGCGACACCCGGTTTTGGAGACCGGTGCTCTACCAACTGAGCTACTCCCCTAGATGTGTCTACGATACCGCTTCGACCGCTCAATAATACTTGAAAACACACAAAATGTCACCTGTCGCGCTTTCCAATAAGGCTGTTTTCTGCTATAAATAATGCTCAATGGCTAAAGTTATTCCGTCCAAACCAGCGCTGATTATGTTGTACGGTTTTCCCGGTGCTGGCAAAACGTATTTTGCGCGGCAATTTTGCGAGACAGTACAGGCTGTACACGTGCAAGGTGACCGAATACGTGCAGAACTTTTTGAAAGGCCACAATACGACAAACAAGAAAACGCCATCGTAACGCAACTGATGAACTACATGACCGAAGAATTCCTCGATGCCGGAATCAGCGTGGTGTACGACGTAAATGCTATGCGAGCCAGCCAACGACACGCATTACGAGAGCTTGCCCGTAAAGGCCACGCCAAGCCTATTACGGTTTGGTTCCAGATAGACCTCGATAGTGCCTACCAGCGCAGCACCCAGCGCGATCGCCGCCGTAGCGACGACAAGTACGCCGCCATTCGTGATCGTCGCGGATATGACAGTATTGTGTATCATATGCAAAATCCTACGACGACCGAAGATTACGTGGTAGTCAGCGGCAAACATACCTTTGGTACGCAGTATACTGCTGTCGCCCACCGGTTACGCGAACTGGGCTTGATTGGAATTGGTCAAGATACGTCCAAGGCCGCTAAACCCGGAATGGTCAATCTCATCCCTGGTACCAATGCTGGCAGGGTCGACATGAGTCGCCGCAACATCGTTATTCGCTAGGGTATAGCCGTGGCCTATAAGCAATTTGCACTAGAAGGCGTCGGTGACGTAACGATTTATAAACGTCGTGGTGCTCGCCGAGTACGACTTTCTGTGTCGCATGATGGCGATATCAAAATATCTATTCCCACCTGGCTACCGTACCGCACTGGATTAAGCTACGCTGCATCGAAGCGGGACTGGCTTAAAGCTCAGTTAGTCGATCGCTCGCCCATTATCATTGTGCATGGACAACAGGTGGGAAAAAACCATCGCATAATCATACTACAGTCTTCGATAACTGCACCGCGTTCACGGATTACCAAGGACGGCAACATTATCATCTCTATTCCGTACGGCACTAATCCATCAAGTAGCGAAGTCCAAGACATAGCCCAAAAAGCCGCCATCCGTGCATTACGTTCAGAAGCGGAATCCTTACTGCCGCTGCGCTTACGAGGATTGGCTGACGAACACGGACTCAACTTTCGGTCGTTCACAGTCAAACGGCTGAAGGGCCGCTGGGGAAGTTGCGACCAAGACACGCACATCG
Source organism: uncultured Candidatus Saccharibacteria bacterium (assembly GCA_963800205.1). Classification (GTDB taxonomy): domain Bacteria; phylum Patescibacteriota; class Saccharimonadia; order Saccharimonadales; family UBA4665; genus UBA6224. Next base: position 75,499 of record CAWCZQ010000005.1, on the reverse strand, counting down.
TTATAAACCTGTTTGTTATGCAGCTGCCGTGGGAGCTAATAGACTACGTCCTCCTTCACGAGCTAACGCATACGGTACACCTCAATCACAGTCAGGCATTCTGGGAGATGTTAAATCGCATCGATGAAGGACAGGCTCAGGCACATCGCAAGTCGCTCAGAGCCATGCGCCCCGTTATCTTGTAGGTGCTACAGAATCCAACCAACTTATGGCATACTAGGCATATGTCAACAAAACAGGCAGAAATGCACTCGGCAGTCCAACTGGAGCATGGTCGCCTCACCAGCCTCATTAACAGCATGGCAGACGGTGTTATAGCAGTCGATCAAGACGTTAACGTGGTGGTGTATAACGGCGCCGCTCTCAATATTCTCGATAGCAATACCGACGTGCAAGATAAGCCGCTCAGTAATGTCTTTAAGCCTATCGACAAGCAAGACATGCCGATAGATATTGGTACGTTAGTAAAAAACACAAAGGTCCCCACCGAAAATCGAGACCTACGATTGACTTATGCCGACGGCAGCACCATTAACCTATTCCTCAGCATCGCCCCTGTGCATATGGGCTATGGGGGAGAAGGACAGAAGGGTTATGTGCTGATATTGCGGGATATCACCCGCGAAAAATCTCTCGAAGAAGAACGCGACGAATTTATCAGTGTGGTCAGCCACGAACTCCGCACCCCAATAGCTATTACCGAAGGCGATATTAGTAATGCGCAATTTATCGCCGAAAAAACTGGCGATCCTGAAAAAGTCAAAAAAGCCCTCGATGACGCCCACGGTCAGGTACTTTTTTTGGCTGATCTTATCAATGACCTCAGTACATTATCACGTGCCGAACGGGGCGTTCTGAAGCTAGAAGTCGAGGAGTTCTCAGTCGAAGAGCTACTCCAGGAATTGGCCAGCAACTACCAGCCCCAAGCGGAAGCTCAAAATCTCGAATTAATAGTCAGTCCGTCCAAACACATACCACCACTGCACACGAGCAAGCTCTACGTTCGCGAAGTCCTACAAAATTTCATTACTAATGCGATTAAATACACCGAGCATGGCAGTATTACGCTGTCGGCCACAGCTGCCTCCGATGGTGCTGTGACATGTAGTGTCAAAGATACCGGTATTGGTATAAGTAAACACGATCAAAAACGAGTCTTTGATAAGTTTTTCCGCTCAGAAGACTACCGGACACGCTCCACCACCGGCACTGGCTTAGGCCTATACGTGACAACCAAGCTCATCCGCCTGCTACAGGCGAAAGTTAGTTTGGAGAGCGAACTCAACAAAGGGTCAACATTTTCAGTAACCATCCCTGATTTGAGCGATAAGTCCGTGAAGGCTTAGGGTAGTTCTGGAAGCTTCGCTTCGACGCGCATCACTGGTATACAGACATTGCGATCTTTCCAGAGTACTACCGAGAATTCGTACTTGAGCATTGAGTAATTAAGCAGCGCTACGTCAAGTAAGGCGGCAAATGGCAGCGATAGCATGCTGCGCAAATCTGGTTGACGATAGGTCATAGCACAGACCAATAGATACCAGAGCACCAGAATCGCACAGGTGATAATGCTGACCACTAACACCGTCGTAAGAGTTGAGACAGTAAAGCCGACAATCAAGAACATAAAGGGCATAACGAGTCCAAACAGCTCTGCAACAGTCAACAACAGGACGAGCTCTGGCCGGCGATGTACCTGAGGATATTTAGTGCGAGTCGCCGTATCGCGTTGATCCAGTACGTCTTTATGACTGGTGAGCCCAATGTGTTCATTGCTATAACGAAAACCGTATCCATCATGCCGCACACTCTGCCTCGCAAAGTAGCTTTCGGGTACAATCGAACGGCTCACTGCCGAAAACCCACCTGACGCCAACAGTACTTCTCGTTTCGCAATCCAGCAGGTGCTCAAAACGGGGGGTCGCCGAAATAATTTACGAGGCAGTGCAACTTCCCACGCATAACGCATTGGTTGAATGAGAGAAGCATCGAGTTGCAGGAATCGCGGCAGAATATTGCGCGGCATTATGCTCATCATGCTCTTTTTCTTCTGCAGCATAAGTAGGACGATATTTAAAATTGTCTGTGGCTCAAACCGGACATCGGCGCCACAAAATAGCACCAGTTCGCCGTTGGCTTCTTCGAGTAGTTTCTGATAGGCCTGGTTTTTAGAAAGCCAGCCTTCTTTAGGCTCGTCTCCACTGATAAAACGGACACCGTCATGTGCAAAGCCACGAATAATCTCGGGCGTTCGTTTGGTAGTAGAACAATCATCAAGAACGAGGATTTCCAACTTGGGATAAGTGTTAGCGATTAATGACTCGAGACAGGCCTGCAGGTCTTGGGTTTCGTTGCGCGCCGGGATTGCTACCGTTAGCGTCGGCAGGTCTTTTGTCGGGTAGCGCTCAAGCGTACGGGGTGGCCGCATAGAAAATGCGTGCCGAATTGTCGTTATTAGTAATAAGAAACCCAATAACCCCTGCATAAACAAAAAAGAGACCCAAAATCGAGCAGCGTTGATGTGCAAAGAATGGAGAACAAGCCAACTGCCAAGCAGCACGAGCTCGTACGATAACAGCCATAGGCTCGTGCGCCAGGTAGCGCGGCGTAAGTATTCCATTCTCATTCGCTGAGCAATAATACGAACTAGATTAATCAGGCGATATATGCTGATGACTGCAAGCAGCGCCGTCACGAGTGATGGATAAACTATTAGCAAAGCAGCCGTTACAGCTACTAGCAGAACGCTCGTTATTGGAACAGTTATTTTGTATAGTCGCCACAGCTGAGGCTGCCAGCATAGCAACTCTAATACATGAGCCGCGACGTAGGCGCCTAATAAGGTCATCATATCTCTCATAATATCATGTTTATATGGCCGGTAATTTGCTTGACCCCTGAGGTTACTAGTGGTACTCTTGACAAGAAGGCCTATCAGAACGATAGGCTTATTTTAATGTAAAGGGGTAGGAATCCGTGGCCGAAAACCAAAAGCCAGCTTCAGAGAAGCGCAAACGGCGCGTACGTACCGTTGAGACTGTTCGTGAACAACAAGCTAAACGGCGACAGGTAAAGGAGAGTGAAAAACCGAGTCGGGTGCGCAGTGTACTACGATGGATTGGTACGCCATTCCGCCGGATAGCATCATTGAAAATCTGGCGATCACCAGCCCTGAAGCCAGTACGATTTATCGTCAAGATCATCGGCTACGTTTTATTTGTCCCGTACCTGAAAAGTAGCTGGAAAGAACTTCGGCAGGTTATCCTGGCCAGGCTGGAAACAAAGCTGGCGACTCACGTGGGCGGTACTTGTTTTTTCAGTATTTTTCGGAGTTATCGTAGCCGTAGTCGACTTTGGGCTCGACAAATTTTTCAAGAAACTCATTCTTAATTTATAGGTAGATAGGAGCTAGCAATAACAATGGCAAGTAAGCGTTACGATACGAGCAAACAGTGGTACGCCATCCACACCTACAGCGGGTACGAAGAGAAGGTTGCCGAAAGCATCCGACAGCGTGCTGATTCTTTAGACATGAAAGATAAGATCTTTCAGGTTCTGGTGCCAAAAGAAAAAATGATAGAAATCAAAAATGGTAAGCGAAAAGTTGTCGAGAAACGAATTTTCCAAGGTTACGTATTAGTACAAATGAAGATGAGCGAAGATGCCTGGTACATCGTTCGTAACACACCAAGTGTGACCGGATTCGTTGGTAGTGGTGCAGACCCGACGCCGGTGAGCCAGGATGAAATCGACAAGATTCAAAAACGCATGGGTCTAGAGCAGCCAAAATACCGCATCGATTTTTCAATTGGCGAAGTGGTCAACATTACCGATGGTCCATTTAAGGGCTTTGATGGCTCCATTAACGAGATCGATGCTGCCAAAGGCAAGCTCAAAGTATTGGTCAACATGTTTGGCCGTGATACACCAGTAGAACTCGATACGCTACAGGTCAAAAAAGTCTAGCAAGACACGAATATTTTGCTCTCAAAGCCGTCCATACGGGGCGGCTTTTTGGTAACAAAAAAACACCCGACAGGGTGCATCGTTATATTATGGATGGTTGTGTAACATATTGGATTGCGAGAAGGAGGTGATGAGGTGTGGTTCGACGCACATATTCATCCCTAGTAGGGAGAACAGCGCGCCGAACCACACCTATTGTCACCCGAGCTTCAGCCCGCTGAACAGCGCCTGCTGCGTCAGTTTTTGGTTGTGACCGGAGTCACGATAGGTAGTGAAGCTCGTGGAAATTTCCTGACCAGACTTGTAGCCCTTGAGCGTCAGGTCCTTGGCGGTACCGTTGGTGAGGTTGACCGTCTTGATTGTGCTGCCGTACGTGAGCGTGACCGTGTAGAAACGCGGACTGCCCGAGGGCGCTGTCGCGCTGAACACAGAATCACTGCCGCAGGCACACTTGAAAGTCCACGCAACCCATGCCGGGCAGATGATCTCCTCGTGTGTCTTGATGGTGACCCAGTCAGTCGTACACCGACCGCCCACCTTGTTGGTGTAGCAGTACGAGTACGAGTCCCAGACCTGGCCGTCGGCAACCTTGGCCTTTGCTCTGCACACCTTGCCGGCGGCGGCATCGCACGTGGCGACAACGTGACCATTCACGGTGTACTTGTAGCGCATGGCCGATGTACCGGACTCGACTGTCTTGCTCCAGAGAATGTTGGCGAAGCCATCGCACTGCTTGGTGCAGCTGGCTGTCATCGTCGGGCTGCCCGGTGTTGCGTTGTAGGCAAAGGCCGCCTTCAGATGACTTGTGAAGCCGCCACTGAGCAGTCGCTGACGACCTGGCGTTGCGTCGGTCAGCATGACCGTCGATGAAGACGGCGCTGTGATGTGTGCCACCACGCGAACGCGTCCAACACCGGTGCGCGTTGCCGACTGCTTGACCTTGCCCTTGGCGTTGGTCGTGTGCGTTGCAGTCGAAAGACGCAGGTTATTGGTCGGGACGCTGTATGCCACCTGCAGGAATGGTACCGGGGCACCATTACTGTTGCTGGTGACTACCGTCTTAACGGCGCCAGTCTGCCCAACGAGCAACTCCTTGCCTGTTACCGAAGCCGTGTAGGGCTCGGAGGTCTTGGCGAACTTGATGAGTCTTTTGAACCCATCGTATTCTCCTCGCGTCTTGAGTTGCTTGATGTAGACCTTCTTGTCGAGGTGGAAGTTCTTGTCGTTCGACAGGAAGTTGAGGGCCATCGAGCGCTCGGCGTTGACCTTGTTGTTGTTGGTCGGAAACATGGCGTACATGTTCACCAACTTCTTGGCGGCGGTCGAGTTGGCGGCAGTGAAACCGGGAATGCGAGTGGTCAGCTTGGTTGTAGTGCTGCCGTCGCTGGCATGTGCCGAAAACGACGAACACCAGAAACCACGCTTACCCTTCCATACCCAGTCTCCGGCCCAGACCTTGGCGGGGTGGTGTTTACCTCCCTTGAAGTATTGGCCGCTGGCTGGCGTGGCGAAGCTGGTTGCCAGGCTCTCGACAAAGGCACTGGATGCCCGCAAAGAGTTCAGGACCACGGATGTGGTCGGGGTTTGCGTTGCGGCGGAAGCAGCTGTGCTTCCCAGAGTCACGATGCCTCCCATAGCGAGACTCCCGCTGATGACGGCGACACTAGCTCGTACGGCTAGTCTCATCTTACTCACTTCCTTTCGCCCCATGAGGAGCATTTCTAGATAGCTCTGCGTGTTTGCAGAACACCCATAAAAGCCAATTTCATCGCTTCTATAGGTGTCCTGTAAACGGAGGCGGAAGTGCAATCCAATATGTTAATGTGCTCGCGCTGAATTTCAGCGCGATACAATTGCGGCTGGCATATCAAAAATAGCGAGCTTTCGCTACAGCTATACCTGATTCCCCACGGCGCAATTACAGATATACACTACCATATTGCAGAGGTAATGTCAATCATAACAAGTATATACGCTCTTTGTGTAACGGGGGTAGAGATACCACAAGTAATATTACGTAGCTAATTTTTCTTTCTGATAACCAGTGTGCTCGACAAGGGTAGTGTTTTTTGATAGAATACCTCTGTTACGCACTACTAAAAGGTAGGAGAATAACGCAAAGCTTCAACTGTAGTTATTCGAAAGGAGATATTACCTTATGGCGAAAGCCGTGAAAGCAAACTTAAAGATGAAACTTCGCGCTGGTCAGGCCAGTGCTGCACCTCCAGTAGGTAGCACGCTCGGACAGTACGGCGTGAACATGATGGATTTTATTAATCCATTTAACGACGCCACCAAGGAAATGCAAGGCGCAACTGTCACCGCACACATTACCGTGTATGACGACAGGAGCATGGATTTTCGTGTAGTTGGCGCCCCAACTGACGATCTGATCCGGGCTGAGCTGGGTATCCAGAAGGGTTCAGGACGCCCAAATAGCGAAAAGATCAGCAAAAAGCTAACACAAGCTCAGTTGCAAAAAATCGCCGAAACCAAAGCCAACGATATGAACGCCGACGACGTTGAGTCAGTCAAAAAAATGGTCGCTGGTACCGCCCGAAGCATGGGCGTAGAGGTCGAGGCCTAAGCTCATGTCTCGAGAACTGTCACTTTCCCCAATTATTAATCTGGATGAACTATCAGATTATGGCTACACCCCTTCGCATATTGCTGAAGTGATCGCCCAAGAAACCGCCATTCTACCGCTCGACGTGCAAAAACAATTCAATGCCGATCAAGCAAGGTTTATGGCAACACTTTGGAGCGAAAGTGATCGCACCGAATCTGAAGAAGCTATTGAAAAGCCGTCTGATGTATACGGCCAGTCAATTCCGATTCATGGACATTCAGGCAGCAATCACATTGCATTTGATGAGGATGGCAAACCGTACTACGACTGCTAAACAGCAAAATGTCGTCATAAGCTCAATAAGATAATCAATAAATTTGTGGGAGGCCAACAGCCGCTAGCACCACGAAAGGAGAATACTAATGGCAAAGAGTAAAGCAGAACTTCTGAAAGAAGCGCAGGATATGGGCGTAGAAGTCACGGCAAAGAATACGGTAGCTGAAATCACGGCCGCCATTGCTGCCATGAGTCAGACGCCCGTCGAACCAGTCGAAGCTGGAGATCTCGAAGTAGCCGAGCAAGGCCAACAAGAAGAAGCTACTGTCGCGAAAGCCGGTAAGCGTAGCGCCAAGGCACTTGCCGAAGCCGAAGCAAAGGAAGAAAAAGAAGCCCGCAAGGCCAGCCAAGCAGAGGACGAAGCGGTCGAAAAGCCAAAGCAATTTGCGAAGCCAACGCGCTCACGACTCGAACGACAAGGTAAAGGCTTCCGCAAATCAGCCGAACAAATCGAAAAGGGTAAAGCATACGACCTTAAAGAAGCCCTCGAGATTGCGACCAAAACTAACCACACAAAGTTTGATGCAACAGTAGAGCTGCATGTTAACCTCAGTGTCGACCCTCGCCAAGCCGATCAAAACATTCGCGATAACCTGATTTTGCCGGCAGGTACCGGAAAGAACGTGCGCGTCGCAGTTTTTGCCGACGAAAATGTCGACAATGCAGACGTCAGCGGTATCGAAACCATCACCAAAGCTCTCGACAAGGGTCAAATTAACTTTGATATCCTCGTCAGTACACCAGCTAATATGGCGAAACTGGGTAAGTATGCACGATTGCTTGGTCCCCGTGGGCTTATGCCAAACCCCAAGAGCGGCACCGTGACCCAAGACATTCAAAAAGCCGTCGCCGAATCTAAGGCTGGCCGAGTAGAATATCGCGTTGACAGTACCGGTATCATCCATCTCGGTATCGGTAAGGTTAGCTTCGGTGGCGATAAGCTGATGCAGAACGCGCAAGCTGTCTTTGCTAGCCTTCGCAGCAATAAGCCTGCCAGCGTGAAAGGTTCATACATCAAAGCCATTCACGTCACAACCACTATGGGTCCTTCTATCACTGTCGATAGTGCTAGTACAAACTAGTAACCACGAAATGCACCCGCTAAAGCCGCCCACACAAAGGGCGGTTTTTTGCTTCTTGTCAATTATATATAGTCGATGTACTTTTTACCCTTGTGTTTATGGAGGTGAGTTGCGTAGAATACATATAAACATTCGGAGGGACCGTGGGAGTATTCAGTAACACCGAAATTCGCGAAGCCATTCAGACTGGCCACATTAAATGCGTGCCATTTAACGACAAACACGTCAGTCATGCGAGTCTTGATGTCACGCTTGGCTATTACTATTACCGCACCGAACGAACAGGTGACCACCCTTCGTATAATCCATTCGATGAGAAAGACGTCAAACGCTACTTTGGCAAACCGCTCAAAGCTGTAAAGCATGCAGATTGGTGCAACAAAAACGGCGTGGCCCTCCTTGCTGGCATACCGGCCGACCACCCAGTAATACCTATTCGGCCTGGCGAACGGATCTTAGCTCATACTCATGAATTCTTCGGTATTGTTCCACCGGGAGCTTGTGAAGTTAAATCGCGCAGTAGCTGGGGTCGCAATGGTATCGCTGTGTGCTTTGATGCTGGCTGGATCGACCCCGGTTATATCAACCGTCTCACGCTGGAAATATATAATCTCAACCAGCACGAAACGATGCTCCTCCCTGTTGGTGAGCGCATCGCCCAAATCATTTTCCATTCCACTGGCGAAGTAGACGGCAACTATGGGGCTGGCCGCGACGGAGGATTTAGTGGCAAATATCAGACCGGCACCGATATTGACGCTCTGATAACTGCATGGGAACCAGCACTCATGCTGCCACGTGCCTACAAAGACAAGCGGAACTTGCCACAGAAAATCGAGGGCTTATCAGGTGATTAACCCAACTTCTACCCAGCAACTTAACTCGGGTGGGGGAGGCGTATAATGGCTACGGCAAAAGGGACTTTTATCGTCATAGAAGGGACTGATGGTTCCGGTAAGGGAACGCAGTTTACAAAGCTTGTCGAGCGGCTAGAAGCAGGCGGCTACGATGTGGCAACTTTCGATTTTCCGCAATACGAGGAACAGTCCAGCTACTTCGTCCGGCAATATCTCAATGGGGCCTACGGTTCGGCCGATGAAGTCGGTCCTTATACCGGATCTTTATTCTTTTCGCTAGATCGCTACGAGGCCGCCTCTGCAATACGAGCGGCTCTGGATACCGGCAAAGTAGTAATTGCCAATCGATTTACTGGTTCTAACATGGCACATCAAGGGACTAAGTTTTCTAACGCCGAACAGCGACGAGGCTATTTTATATGGCTTGATAACCTTGAGTTTCAGATGCTCAGCATTCCTCGCCCTGATATGAATGTCGTCCTACGAGTACCGGCCGACATCGCGCAGTCATTGGTAGATAAAAAAGGAGCTCGCAGCTACACCGACAAAAAGCGCGATATCCACGAAGCAGATTTAAGTCACCTCGAACGCTCAGTCGAGGTGTATGACGATCTCTGTAAGCTCTTTCCCAAGGATTTTAGCCGCATCGATTGTGTTCGTGGCGGCAAATTAATGAGTATCGAAGATATTGGGACGCTACTATGGGAAAAAGTCCATCCACTACTGCCGAAACCGCGAAAGAAAACGAAAAAAACTGTAGCCAGTAACACTAAGACAAAGGCTACCGTCGACAGTGACAACCCATATGTCCGCAAACTACCCAGCGGCACCATTATTACCAACGCCGGTTACGACTACTTACAAGAGGTTGTGACTTCGTCAGAGGGAGATGTATATGGTTTTAATGAAAAGCTCAGTCCTATCACAATCGCGGCGGCTATGGCTCGACTGAGTCGCCGCGGTGACGATATGCGTCTGACCATACTCGATGAGTTTGCTCATGCCATGGGGAAAGATCAAAAACTATTGCAGCGAGTGATTAGTGCCTATGGCGACGATTCAGTGCAGCAACTCACCGGCATTCATATGGTGGTCGAGAATGCTAGCAACTTGCTGACGAAAAAACTCGAATGGGGTCGGCTCGCGGCATATCTCGAACAATCAACCCGCTATATTTACTTCGACCAACGTGATGCCCACGGCAAATACCGCTATTACATTCCGCCGCAGCTCGACAGCGATGTCAAGGATCTGTACTGCGACATCATGGATCAGATCTTTGATAAATATTCTGCAATGGTACACCAGCTGACCGACTATGTGACGGCTAATTCTGCCACTCCCGCCGAAGAACGCGACGTCGCCTGGAAGGGTGCCGTGCGCGCACAAGCGTGTGATGCTGCTCGTGCCGTCCTACCAGTAGCCACTAAGTCTACCGTCGGGATATTTGCCTCTGGGCAAGCTATCGAAAGTCTCATCATGCACTTATTGAGCGATGAACTACCGGAAGCCCAGGCAACCGGGCAACAGCTTCTCGACGAAGCCCGCAAAGATTATACCGACATTTTTGGAGCGCGCCGACAAACCAGAGCGTGGTGGCGCCATCATCGCATACAGAGCCAACACCCACAAAGCTGTTAGTGAGCTCGCCGATGCCTTTATGCCGCCAGATTATGCTGCCGACAACACCAATCCGGTGACGCTCACCGACATATGGCCGCGCAACGAACTTGACCTCGTCCCTGACATGCTCTATGATCACACAAATCTAACGCTCAGCCAGATTAGAGAAATGGTTAGTTCGTGGTCGTACGATCGGAAACTTAAAGTATTCGAGGCTTACATAGGCGAGCGCCTCAACCGTCGCCATCGACCCGGGCGTGCGCTTGAAAAAGCACATTACAGCTGGGATCTCGTCTGTGACTACGGCATTTTCCGGGATCTACAACGTCACCGTATGGTCGACGACATGAATTGGCAACAACTCTCACCACGTTTGGGATACGATATTCCGCAACTCGTCGAGGACGCCGGCCTCAGTGATATCTTCGAAGATTGTTTCGACCTCAGTCTACGACTATACAGCAGCCTGCAACAAGGCGGCTACACCCTCGAAGCCCAATACGCTACGCTCCTCGGGCATAAAATGCGCTGGAAAGTTACCTATAATGCCCGCGAAGCCTTTCATCTGCACGAATTACGGACCAGCCCGCAGGGTCACCCAGGCTACCGTAAGTTAGTACTGCAAATGCACGAAACTTTAGCAGCAAAACACCCTATGCTAGCCGAGGCAATGAAGTTCGTTAACCAAGATGAAGACGCCGAACTAACCCGGCTTGCTGCCGAGCGCTACACACAATTTAAACTCGACCAGTTAACTGATTAAACTACTACTGATTATGCTGTTTGGGGACAGGTCCGAAAGAGAGGCTATAATTAATGCCTTGGGGTAGTTCGACGGCGGATTGAGCACGGAGCTCAGCTGGTAAATTAACTGCTTTGACACGCGTCACGGCCAATCGCAGGTTCGCTTCCGGATGGTTTGTTGCGAGCGTAATGCTAAACCGTGCGCACCGTTGATTTGCATGAACATCCATGCCATTGACGCTACTGAGAGTGGATAGTATCGCCTTGTCAATGCGACGATCGTCAGCATTGTTCTTAACATCCAATGGATCTACCAGGCTGATAGCCACCCCTTGTAGTACTTTTGCATGGCGCTCTTTTTGTCGCTTTTCTTCCGGTGTATCCGTTGCAGACTTAGTCCATACGTGTGGGTTTTCGAGCAGAAATCGCGCATAGGTTGCGTTTTCGGTAATACTCGTTACCAAATCTGCAAGACGGGGATCATGGTTTTCAAACGAATCAAAATACTCAACTGTTTCTGCTACTGCCTGGCGTATGCAGCCGGCGAGCTCTCGCTGTCTTATGGTATTGAACCGTTCCGATGCGTGTGGTGGCAGGGTGGTAAAGTTTGCTTGTTCTGTAACTGTCATCTCAATACACTAATTCCAATCACCAATAATACACTCGATACGCAGATTTATCAACTTCGATAATCATCACTTGACATTCTGGCTGGTATGGCGTTGTATAGATGTATTATGTCTTTTAACCAAGTGAAGCAATTTATTCTCATTATTCTCGGCCTACAAGGGCTGTGCTTCACTATGGTTGAAGCCTCCGAGCGTTAGCTCGACCGCACAGCCCGAAGAACCAGAAGGCTTCAACTGAAGCCTATTTTTATGTCTAAGAAAATTACGAAAATTCAGGAGAACACACATGTACGACATGTACCCAGTAACGTGGCAGGGAACAAACACAAATCAAGTTCATCAAACAGGCTACAGTGAGAGAGTAGGAGAGCTCGAAAACTTGTACGGAAATACGCCTCACTACAGTGGAGATGTGGCAGTCGCACATACCGTCCAATTAGACGCCGAAGGACAAGAATAGACAACACTATGACCTTAGTAGATCTGCCTACAGCAGCGACCGATTATGCACGATATCGCACCGAAACGATACGTGAAATCATGGGCGACCACGAACTACGAAAAGAAATAGTAAAGCTTGCTATGGACCACGGCATAGCGCTGACTGATATATTCGATCCGGCAACAGTAAGTACTCATCAAGATAACTATGTAGGAGCTAGTGAAACAATGCAGTTTCAAGAACAACCAACCAACACAGCGGCCCGCGCGAGCAATGGCCCTGAACGGTCTAAATGGCGAACAGATGGCGCAGACCCAGAAGATTTGGCCGATCCGTTTGATGTATTACAGCAACGTCAACAACAGGCTGCCGAAGAAGTAGGCACCCGTGCGGTTCAATTAACCGAGCGGGATGGGCAGTAATCATGCCAGCGAACAGAGGAGAACTTGCGGGACCGTGGCATCAAAAGCCTGACTATCGCAGAGAATGGAATCTCCAAACATGTGTCGACGAACAACCCGTTGATCATTACGATGAAACGGCTGTCGCAGACTGTCTCCAAGAAAACGGCGACTTCGATGCCTATCTCTTCACGCCCGGAGTAGATATTGGCGAACTGGCCCTCGAAAGCGCTCGTGAAATTATACGCAATCGCAATGAACTCCACGACCAACGAGTAGCTGCCGCGACACGCAAAGCAGCTACGTTATCGACACATCACACTGCTCATGAAACGAATAATGTTGTTACCCTAAAGACATTCTCTGTACCGAGTGTACGAAACTTAGCTAGTGGTGAACGGATTCCTGGTACACCGCAAGAAGTAGTCAAGGTACGCTCTTTCGGTTGACGAAAACAGATAACAGCGGTACAATACCACTAAGTTGCCAGAGACAGCGACAGGCACTTATATAATTAATTATATAAGTCCTTAATCCGTCGCCGAGGTACAAACAATCTCTTATGAGCGTTTGAACGTCTTTGGATCAACGTCTAAAGGCGTTTTTGTTTGGCAACGGAATCGAAACAGGTCGATATTCGATTCACAACATCCAATAATTTTTGGAGACAATGCATGGCATTATCAAAACAACAGAAGAGTGACGTCGTCACAGAAGTCAGCGAACTACTTAAAGAGTCGAAAATGACTGTCGTAGCCCAATACCAAGGTACTACCGTCAAGGCTCTACAGCAGCTCCGCCGACAGGCTCGCGATAACGGCACTAAAGTCAAAGTCGTCAAAAACCGCTTAGTAGTACAGGCGCTTCAGAATGTCGATTCTCTCAAAGATACTGACACTAGCGCCCTAGAAGGTATGCTTTTGTATGCATTCAACGGCGAAGACGAGGTAGCCCCGGCTCAAGCACTGGCAGACTTTGCAAAAGCCAACCCTACCATTCAATTCATCGGAGCTTTTAACGCAGAAGGCGCTTTCTTAGGTGCAGAAGACGTAAAAGCTTTGGCAACCTTGCCAGGAAAAGACCAGCTTATTGCCCAGGTCGTCTCCACGCTTATTTCTCCGCTCAACGACTCGGTCAGCGCGCTTTCGGGCAACCTGCACGGTCTGCTTGACGGCATCGAAGCAAAGGCATCCGCATAATATAACTTTTTAAGGAGTAAAACCCATGGCAGATTTGAAAAAAATTGCTGAAGAGCTCACTAAGCTCACTGTGCTCGAAGTAAACGAGCTTAAGAACATCCTCAAAGACGAATACGGCATTGAACCAGCCGCCGCTGTTGCAGCCGTTGCTGCTCCAGCTGCCGGTGGTGATGCCGCTGCTGCTGACGAAAAGTCAGAGTTCGACGTCGTCCTGAAAGATGCAGGCGCCCAAAAAGTAGCCGTCATTAAGGCTGTGAAGGACGTAACTGGTCTAGGACTTGGCGAAGCCAAGGCTCTCGTAGACGGCGCCCCAAAGCCCGTCCTCGAAAAGGCTAGCAAAGAAGACGCAGAAGCTGCCAAGAAGTCTCTTGAAGACGCTGGCGCTACTGTCGAACTTGCCTAATCAGGTATCAAGTTGTTAAAATGCCACCTTATTACGGGTGGCATTTTAATTTGAGCAGTCATAACCTATGCACTCGACCGAAAAGCATATCATACACCTTCCAAGCGATCTCAACCCTCAAGTCCTCCCGTACTCGTTTGCTGACGAACGTATTAAGTGCGAGGATGACCTCCGACACATATCGGTCGATGGAAACCCCGTCCGGCTGACGAAAAGAGAGAGCAGTATTCTTAGTATGCTAGGTAGTAATCCTGACGGTATAGTTGTCCACGAACTGTTAATTAGTGCCGCCATGGGTGCAGAAAGTCTTCAACTTCCGCGCGATACCCTACTAGATGTCCTAAAGGTTCATGTTAATCATATCCGCAATAAACTCGGGAGGGACGATTTAGGTGCAACCACAACCGGAAGTCTTCGTACTTATCGAAGTCTTGGCTATGGAGCCCTGTCGCATCTCGAAGAGGAGGATCCTCAGTGAAAGAAACAACAGCATCGCCAACCAGCACAGAGGCAGATAAACAGAGAAGTCGGCGGGCAGGTCACACAAACGCAGCCCTCGGTGTCGGTATGGCAAGCCTCCTCGTTGCTTATGTCACTGTACAGAACTTGAGCAATAGTGAAACGCCACTCCACTGCCTTGAAACAACATTCAACTCTTATACACCTACAGGGCTAGGTAATGGTGATTTAGAGGCATCACTGACCTGTGAGGGTTCTCCGACTCAAGAAGAATTACGAGAAGAAATTGAAGTAAGCGCCAATACATCCATGGGAGACATCCAACAGTACTTTCCGCAGTTTCCGGCCACCTTTATAGCTGTTTGCCATGCCACCAAAACGGCCATCATCGAATCCAATACGGTGACAAACTTTTCCTGCCACATCGTAGATCAGAAATATATCATAAAAGTCTGAGACGAGGCATTGCCACACGAGGGGTCACACGCTATAATAAAGGCAAGTTATCCACAGAAAATCAATACATTTTGACTTGCCTATGCAAGCATGGTACGTTTAGTAATAAGTGTACCAAACAAACATTACACTTATGAGAGACGGGAACAAATATGACAGACCTACCGGAAAAACAAATCAAACGGTTACGTGCTTTAATTCAAGAAGCCGAAACAAGCCTGGCCGCAGCTAAAGAGCTGCTTATTAGCGTTGCTGGTGATGATGAGATTGTTGCTCCGATAGCTCGCGAAGAAACACTCGGCAAGGTAATCGAAGGAGTCTTCGATGGCCAGAATATGGTAGGTTCAGATGGCAAAACTTACCCAGTGCCCGCCAACTATGCCAGCAAGTCTAAGCTCGTTCAAGGTGATATCCTCAAACTTACCATCGCCGACGACGGAGCATTTATGTACAAGCAAATTGGTCCAGTACCACGCAAGCAAGTTGTTGGTGGACTCTCTCTCGAAAACGGTCACTATTTCGTTGACGTCAACGGTAAAAAATTCCGAGTTCTGCTGGCAAGTGTCACTTACTTTAAAGCCAAGCCCGGCGACCAAGTGAGCGTCAACGTCCCAGAAGATGACAGCAACGCCGAATGGGCTGCGCTCGAAGCCGCTCTCTAGCAGTATTGCGAATTATCTCCACAGAACACCCACTCGCAACTGCTGTTTTTATATAGAATTTTAATCGAGGGGAACTAATGCACGTAGAGTCTACCGCGCTCCATGCACCACATATCGAGGAACAACTGCCGTCACAGATAGATCAGCTGCAAGTAGTTGTAGGTAACATCCAAGAAGAGCTGCCACAATTCGATCGCTTGCTTACAATCCCCAATGGCATGACGATATCCCGGCCAGCACTTGCCCTTAAGGCTGCTCGAAAACTCATCAATAACGAAGTTGGGGTGTCGCCGTGGGTTATGGCTATGGCAGGTAGTGATCTCGACGGCAAAGTCGCATGGTTAATTGATAAATATTTACCGGACAGCCAATTAGGCGCAAGTAATACTGGGGTAGCCCTGGATCCTATTGCCGATACATTATCGTTCCTCACCGTTTCTCGGGCGGCCCTCAAGTCTGACCGTATCCCTCGGCTTGCAAAGTTTGGCATTGGCGCCGCCCTCGCTTCTGAGAGCATCAAAACTTCATGGGCGGCTCAAGCTAATACCCGACATATCCTCAAGCATGGTTCACAACTAGTTATTAAACCAAGCCGATCCGGTCAATTAGGGACCGCGCTACGGCTGAGCGGCGTGGTGGCAGGGGTATACACCCACGATCTGCCGAAAGGTAAAGCCAAAGACCGTTTGGCGAAAGCCTCATTTATGATGACGACGACGGGGGCGGCGCTCGGCGAACTCGCGCGTCGCGGCTATGCCGATCAAGCAAATTCTCGTTAAATTTTGCTACACTATAGAACGGAATGGCAAAGCTCTATTTTAGATACAGCGCAATGAATAGCGGCAAAAGTACGGCTTTATTGCAAGCGGCATATAACTATGAGGAACGAGGTATGAGTGTCCTCATACTTAAGCCAGCCGTTGACAGTAAAGGCGAAAACTCCATCACCTCTCGACTAGGGTTAGAACGCAACGCTGATATGCTCGTAAAATCAGGCGATAGCATTGAAGCGCTGTTGGCTGGTAAGCCTAACATCCACTGTGTTCTGGTAGATGAAGTGCAATTCCTAACCCCAACGCAAATCGAGGACCTATTCTGGTATGCGGTACGAGGCACGGTACCGGTGCTGGCATATGGTCTCCGTACAGACTTTTCGACGGTTGGTTTTCCGGGTGCCAGCCGACTACTAGAGTTAGCACACGAAATCCAAGAACTGAAAACCATCTGCCGATGTGGCAAAAAAGCCCTGCTCAACGGCCGCAAGCGCAAAGGGGCGTTTATTTTTACTGGCGATCAGGTAGCCATTGACGGCGAAGGTGATATTGATTACGAATCGTTGTGTGGCGCCTGTTACTTACGTCACAAAGAATCCATCTGACTATTTTACAGCAGCATTTTGCGAGGTCGCCTAGTATAATACAAAGCGATGGGGCAGGTGCTATATCGTAAATACCGGTCAAAGAAGCTCGACGAAATCGTCGGGCAAGAACACATAACGACCACGTTAAAAAACGCACTCCAAAAGGGCGTGATAAGTCACGCCTATCTCTTTACCGGGCCTCGTGGTGTTGGCAAAACCAGCATTGCCCGTATCTTAGCTCATGAGTTAAATCAGCTTGAGTACAGCGGCGAACAGACGCACCTCGATATTATTGAAATTGACGCCGCCAGTAACAGGGGTATCGACGAAATTCGCGACCTTCGTGACAAAGTCCACATGGCTCCGAGTCAGGGTAAGTATAAGATTTATATTATCGACGAAGTACACATGCTGACGACGCCTGCCTTCAATGCGTTACTCAAAACACTCGAAGAACCTCCAGCTCATGTTGTCTTTGTTTTGGCAACCACCGAAGTTCATAAGCTACCTGCTACCATCATCAGCCGCACACAGCGCTACACTTTTCGGCCCGTAGAACAACAAAAAGTTATTGACCACCTTCGCTACATCGCTACGCAAGAAAAAATCAAGGTCGACGATGAAGCCCTGGCGGTTATCGCGGCGCACGGCGAAGGCAGTTTCCGAGATAGTATTAGTCTGCTCGATCAAGCGGCAAGCCGAGGCGATGCGATTACTGCCGAAACAGTGCGCGAAATACTTGGCATGCCCTCTGACACAGCCATTCAATCCTTGATATCGCTACTCGGTAGTACAAACCGGCTCGAAGTTGTCGCACAACTGACGAAGCTGCAGGATCAAGGCTTTCAAGCCGGAACTATCAGCCGACAATTGGCCGCTCGGTTGCGCCATGCGCTCATACATAACGAACCATTACCAATTAGTTCTGATGCGACATTGCAGCTACTTTCCGCGCTTATCGATGTCCCAGCTTCGAACGCCCCAGAACGATTACTTGAAATTCACTTGCTAAAAACCATGCCAGCGACCGTAGCGACCGCGACACCGGAGCCGATTGTCTCCGTACCAACCCCACCGGCGACTGCCACCAAAAAGCATACTGCCGCCACACAACCAGCAGCAACTGACTCACCTAAGCAAACTGCCGCTTCCGAGCCGTTAGTCACCAAGAAAAAATCAACTCCTCAAGCCACTGCAACGGCGTCACCTGCAGTAGATGTGGTGCAGGTGCAAGACGTAACCGTCACACCTCAAGCTCCACAGAGCGATGTAGCGGTAGATGTACACGAAGTTTGGCCGCAAGTACTAGAAGCGGTAAAGCAGCAGTACAACACCGTCTATGGCATCCTCCGGATGGCGCAGCCGACACTCGAGGGTTCAACACTTGTTATTACGTTTAAGTATGCCTTCCATCAAAAGCGCATCTCGGAAGTAAAACACCGGCAAATACTGAGCGATACACTCGAAAAATTGACCGGCCAAGCTATTGGTATAGAGTGCCGACATGATAGTGGCGTCACGCCATTTACCGCTTCAGCGGCAGCTAATCCAAAAAACATAATCGCGGCAAGCGAAAGTAGCTCGGTAAATCCCCTTGCAACCGTAAGCAATATATTCGGGGGAGGTGAGCTGCTAGAATCATAGGCAGCAGCAACTCACTATGGAACCGACCACCACCTCAGCCCAGCCTCAAAATGTCGACGCCGAAGCAAGCTTACTTGGCGCTATTCTCATTGATAGCGATGCCATTGTAAAAGTGGCCGATCAGATTGGTGTCGAAGATTTTTTTGACGCCCGTCACCGGCATATTTATGAAGCAGTTCGTAAACTATACGAAAAAAGAAGTGCTATCGATGTGTTGACGCTGTCTGATCAGCTGAAGGGGAGCGGCTATCTCGATATGGTGGGCGGCCCTGCTTACTTAACTGAGCTCACCAACTTTGTACCGACCGCGGCACATGCTGAGCAATATGCTGACATCATCGCCCAAAAAGCCGTCCGTCGTCGTTTGATTAGCGCTGGTAAAGAAATTAGCTCTGTCGGATCCGACGAAGCCAAAAGTGTCAAAGAACTCATCGAAGAGGCCGAAACCAAGCTTTTCGACGTCAGTCAGCAGCACGTCAAGCAAACAATCGTCAGTATCGAAACAATCCTGAGCGACAGTTTCGAGCGGCTTGATGATCTGCACAAGGATAAAGCTAAATTGCGCGGTATTCCAACCGGTTTCAAGGATATGGATAGCATGCTGGCCGGACTCCAACGCAGTGACCTCTTCATTTTGGCCGCTCGTCCATCCATGGGTAAAACAGCTTTTGCACTCAATCTTGCCCACAATGTAGCAGTGCAGGCTAAAGAACCTGTCTTGTTGTTTAGCTTGGAGATGAGCAAAGAACAATTGGTTGATCGGTTGTTATCCATGGAATCAGGCGTCGACGCTTGGGCACTTAGGACCGGCAATCTCACTGATGCAGATTTCGAAAAAATCGGCCATGCCATGGGAACCTTAAGTGAGGCGCCAATATACATCGATGATACGCCAGGCATTACGGTGAGCGACATGCGTACCAAAGCCCGCCGAGAAGCTCACCAACGACCGCTCGGTCTTATCATCGTTGACTATTTGCAGCTGATGAGTGGCGGTGGAAAATTTGCCAGCGACGGTAACCGAGTACAAGAAATTTCAGAGATTTCCCGTGGACTAAAAGGTGTAGCGAGGGAACTGAATGTTCCATTAATTGCACTGAGTCAGCTAAGCCGCTCGGTTGAAAGCCGTAGCCCACAAATACCGCAATTGGCTGATCTTCGCGAATCAGGCTCAATTGAGCAAGACGCCGACGTGGTAGCCTTTATTTACCGCGAAGAATACTACAACCCCGAAACCGAACGCAAAAAAGTTACCGATATTCTCATTAAGAAACACCGTAATGGCCCGACGGGGGGTATCGAGCTGTACTTTGATAACGAAAAACAACGCTTCCGCTCGCTCGATCGCCGACACGACGATCCTTTCAATGGCTAAAACCATAAGCGCTATTCACGCATTCGGTAGTTTCGCGCTATAATACCACCGTTGTGACTAAAATATTGACGTGGATACGGCTGCATAGCCGAGAACTAGTACAGGCTTTTCTAGCGGTGGCGCTGACCGCTAGTTTTATTGCTATTTGCACTGGGTAGTTTAGTGCCCGGTCTCAGCCCTACAGAGGTTGATACTCTCAAGCATAGCCATGTACTGGCCAATATTGCGCGTGATCCGAGCTATCTCCCGCTCACCATTGTGCAATGGTTGCTTGGTCTCGCCCCGTTCCAGGCGTCATTTTGGTTGCGTATACCGAGTGTCATCTTTGCCGGCCTCACTTTGGCAACGACCACATTCATTCTGCGTCGATGGTACGGCAAGCGCATGGCAATCTTTGGTTTCGTATTGTTCGTCTGTTCGGCGTGGTATCTGCATGTCGGCCGTCTGGCAAGTGTTGATATCATGTATCTGTGGGCTATCCCAACACTTCTAGCCAGTCATTTACTCTTATACGACCATAGTGATAACCGCAAAATTACGTTTTTATGGCTGACTGTGCAGTTACTTCTTTTGTATATTCCCGGCATGGTCTGGTTTGTGTTGATAAATGCCCTATGGCAGCGAGAAGAACTGGCCGAGGCTTGGCAAACATTATCTTCTACGATTCAAAAGCTGGCATGGATCGGGAGTGGCCTGTTGCTATTATTGCCGCTGCTATACAGCTTGATATTCAATTTTTCAACAGCGCATGTCCTCACCCTTATTGGCGCGCCAACCTCACTTCCGGAACCGCTTGCCATCCTAAAGCAGCTGTCTTCAAGCATTCTATTTGTCAGTATTACAGGGACGAGAAACGATGACCTCTGGCTCAATAATCTTCCGCTTTTCGACGCCTTCATGTCGTGCATGCTGCTGGCCGGACTGTACTTTTATGGTAAGCATTGGCGGGCTACCCGCACCCTGCTCATATTTAGTTTCACGCTACTCGGTTTTGTACTGTTTTGGGCTGGCGGGCCAGTCAGCCGTAGCATTGTTGTACCGATGCTATACCTAATCGCAGCGGCTGGTCTCGCATATCTCACACACTTATGGCTTAGTGTTTTTCCACGCAACCCGATTGCCCGAGGGCTCGGTATTGTCGTTATCGTGGCCGCCATTGGGATGTCATGTGTGTATGGCCTCCGCCAATACTTTGTGGCATGGCCACACAGTAGCGTGACGCAAGCAACGTTCAAAACCCACACCATACCATCAAGCCGTCTGGTACAATAGTTACTGATTAGTAAGGAGTTATTATGAGCCGTTTTGACCAAGCGAAAATGTTAATGCGTGTAAAAAAGATCCAAAAGGAACTACAGAAGCAAATCATCACCGTAGAACAAGGCGAGGGTGCAGTCCGCGTCGAAATTACCGGTGAGCAAAAAATTAAAAAAATTCACATCGATCCTGAAGCCGTCAATCTTGACGACATCGAACAGCTAGAGCGCTGGGTAGAAGATGCAGTAAAAGACGCGATTCAGCAAAGCCAAAAAATTGCCGCCGAAAAAATGCAACCGATGATGGGTGCTCTCGGTGACCTTGGGATGTAATAGACACAATGCAGCTCTTACCGTCGGCCCTCGAAGACCTTATTGAAGCGCTCGGCGTGCTGCCGGGCGTTGGTTCTCGTACCGCCGAACGGTATGCTTATTTTTTGCTTAAACGCGAGCCCGCCAAAGCCTCACAGCTGGCGACTGCACTCACTCAATTACACCAGTCAATTAAGCAATGCCCCAAAACGTATGCACTAATTGATAGTGATGACGATGTGTCGCCACTGTACAGTGATCACCGCCGCGACAAGAGTCTCGTAGCCGTCGTGGCAGAGCCACTCGATATTGTATCGCTGGAGAAAACTGGTAGTTTCCACGGTACCTATCACGTGTTGGGCGGCCTAGTGTCCCCAATAGATGGTGTGGGGCCAGAGCAATTACACATCCAAGAATTACTCCAGCGTATCGACGAAGACAACGTGCAAGAGATAATACTTGCAACTAACGCCAGTGTCGAAGGAGAATCAACAGCCCTCTATATCCAGCAACAAATTGGCGACCGACAGGTGAGAGTAACTCGCCTAGCTCGAGGCCTGCCCATTGGGGTTGACTTGGAGTATGCCGATCAAATTACCCTCAGCCGTGCCCTCGAAGGACGTCAGACTCTGTAAGATTACAGTAGCTTATAGCGATAAGACCACGATAAGCTGTTAAAATAGTTGTAATGTACACCGAAATATCATCCCTCGTCGACCAAGCCGAACGCATCGTTATCATTCAAGCCGATAATCCCGATGCCGACAGTCTGGGTAGCGCACTAGCTCTTGAACAGATACTGAGCGAGCAGGGCAAAAAAGTAGCCCTCTACTGCGGCGTGGATATGCCCGGCTACCTAAAATATCTACAAGGCTGGAGCCGAGTCTTAGCAGATCTGCCAACGGATTTTGATCTCAGCATAATTGTAGACGCATCAACGCTGTCACTCCTCGAACAGCTCGATAAAAATCAGCAGCTTGCCAATATCAAAGCCAAACCTTGTATTGTGCTCGACCACCACAGTAAGGTCGAGCGACCCATTGATTTTGCCACCTGCAGCATCGTCGATCCAGCCGTCGCATCAACCGGTGAATTAATATATCATATTGCCAAAGAATTGGCCTGGCCACTTGACGTCGTGAGCGGAGAAGCCATCATGTCTTCCATACTAGGTGACACACAGGGACTCAGTAACGATCTAGCCCAACCAAGCACATACCGGGTAATGGCCGAGCTGCTCGAACTTGGCGTGAGCCGTAGTGTTCTCGAAGAATCTCGACGTTCGTTTAGCAAAATGCCAGCAGATATCTTTCGTTACAAGGCAGAACTTATCCGCCGTACCGAGTTTTCGTTGGACGGAATGATGGCTTGGGTGTCAATACCGCAAGCGGAAATTAACCAATATAGTCCTTTGTACAATCCAGCGCCCCTTATCCAAACCGATATGCTACAGACCAGCGGCGTTCGGGTTTGCATCGTATTTAAGCACTACGACGATGGCCGGATTACCGGCGCAATTCGTGCAAACCAAGGAACACCGATTGCAGCCGTCCTGGCTGACGCATTGGGTGGCGGCGGTCATCCGTATGCCAGTGGGTTCAAAATAACCGATGGCCGAGACCTTAATGAAGTAAAAAAGGTCTGTATTAACACCGTGACCCAACAGCTCGCAACCCTCGATCAGGAGCCAACTCATGAAACTGTATAATACCCTTACAAGAACTACTGAAACGGTAGAGCCACTCAAGCCTCCATACGTCACCGTGTACACCTGCGGCCCTACCGTATATGATTATCCTCACATCGGTAACTGGTTTACCTTTATCCGCTATGACCTACTGGTTCGTACTCTGCGTGCCGAAGGGTATGAGACCAATTGGGTGCTCAATATAACCGACGTCGGCCACCTAACCAGTGACGCCGACGAAGGTGAAGACAAACTCGAGAAGGGCGCGCGTCGTGAGAAGAAGACCGCTTGGGACATCGCTCGTTACTACGCCGATTATTTCGTTGAGGGTCTGTCCAAACTTAACATTGTAACGCCACAAACTCTACCTAAAGCTACCGAACATATACCGGAACAAATAGAACTGATCAAACAATTAGAATCCAAAGGCTATACCTATCAAATTGACGACGGAGTATATTTTGATACCAGCAAGTTTGAGGGCTACGCTAACTTTGCCCGTTTAGATCTGGACGAATTACAAGCAGGTGCTCGCGTAGAACAAAACAGTCAAAAACGTAATACGACTGATTTTGCGCTATGGAAATGTAGTCCAAAAGAGAGCAAACGAGATATGGAGTGGGAAAGCCCATGGGGGATAGGGTTTCCGGGTTGGCACATAGAATGTTCGGCAATGAGCATGAAGTACCTTGGAACTACCCTCGATATACATAGTGGCGGCATAGATCACATTCCTGTACACCACACAAACGAAATCGCCCAATCCGAAGCAGCAACCGGACGACGCTTTGCGAACTACTGGATGCACACTAACCACATTTTGATAAATGAGGATAAGATCAGCAAGTCACTAGGCAACGGCATTACTCTTGAAGACATAGAGTCCCACGGATTCGATCTGGAAACCTTTCGTCTGTTTGTCCTGGAAAGCCACTATCGTTCTCAAAGCAAATTCAGCTGGGATGGTATGACTGCTACCAAGAATCGACTGAATGATCTCAAGGCAATGGCCGCTTTACGATGGCAACCAGCCGATACCACCGACTCCAACAGCTTTTCATACATCGACGTGCCGACAGAGCTTCTCAAAGCCCTCAGTGACGATTTATCGACGCCGACGGCCTTAGCCTACTTGAGCTATGTCAGCCGACAAATCATCGCAACTCTGGTTGACGGCTCACGCCTCGCTGAATTTGAAGAGATGTTGCTCAATATCGACAACTTACTTGGGACGAAACTTATGGACGTGTCTGACATATCGCACGAACAAAAAGTCTTGCTGCGCCAACGGGAAGAAGCGCGCGCCAAGACAGACTGGAAGCAGTCAGATGCTATACGCGATAAGCTGGCAGCGCAGGGTATCGGGCTACGAGACCGCGACTCTATTGGCGCTATTTGGTATTATCTGTAGCTTCTTCGGCAATCTCTGCCTTTGCCAATAAGCGACGAGAGCGTAAGTACTCGAGAATAATAACCCGTATGCAGCCAGCGATAGGGATGGCAACCAGTCCACCCAGTAGGCCACTAAAGCTGACGCCGATGACTACCGACATAAACACAAGCAGTGGTGACATATTAGTTGCATTCGCTTGCAGGCGTGGCTGGACGAGATAATTTTCTATCTGCTGGTAGAGCAGATAGTACAGCAAAATACCCAGTGCTGATAGCGGCGATGTAAATAACGCCACCAGCGTTACAATAGTAGCTCCTATAAAGTGGCCCACCATGGGAATAAGCCCGCATATAAAGACCACCGCCATGAGAGCAATCG
This sequence comes from uncultured Candidatus Saccharibacteria bacterium, assembly GCA_963800205.1. Taxonomy (GTDB): domain Bacteria; phylum Patescibacteriota; class Saccharimonadia; order Saccharimonadales; family UBA4665; genus UBA6224. Next base: position 50,266 of record CAWCZQ010000005.1, on the reverse strand, counting down.
GGTAGCTGACACCAAAAATTAACATTGCTGGCAGCAACATGACTGCAGCAATGAACGCCAACAGTACCTGGCCGTTAACGTAGCCTTTAACTACCCGGTACATATCAGCGCTAACTCGTTCTACATATTTCTGCCGCCGTGAGGGCAAGAGCTCCTGACCAAAACGTAACCAATAAGGTCCCTCGACCAACATCATAAAGGTCAAAACCAACACCGTTAACACCGAAAAAATACTACTAGTAATTGTCCCGAGAGTAGAGACAATACTGCCACTTGCTCGCTGCAAACGTGACCCCAACTGATCAGAAACCTTTTCAACTTCTCCTTGAAGATGATAGCGCTGAATAATCTTTCCGGCATCACTATTACTCGAACGCAAATCACGCACCAGCGCCGGAGCTCTATTTATCAGTGTACTGGTCTGACGAGCGATAGGAGGCACAAGACTGGCAATAAAACCAGAGATGACAAGCACCACCAGGAGGGCCGCCAGCCCAGTGGCAAGCCCACGACGGCCACGAAAATTACCTGGCAAATGGTGACTCACCCACGACACCGGCGCATTGAGCGCTAGCGCCAAAAATATCGCCGTAAAAATAAGAAGCAAAGCATGGCTAGCGGTACGTAACATACTAAGTGTCAGTATGGTAATGATAATGAACGCCAGCGTCTTAAAAAACGTTCCAGCACTGATTGTCACAGCAATTTCTTGAGCATCAGAATTTTTGTTAAATAGTTTAGGCATACAGGTATTATCGCATGTTTTTTTCGGTGAGCAACTGTTCGTACAGAGAAACAAGCCGAGGGCCAATTACCTCCACGTCAAACGAGGCGGCATAGTCGGCGCCCCACTGTGCCATAGTTCGCCGACTAGTGTCATCCGTAAGGTAATGCGTCAGGAGCTGAACGAGGCGTTCTTTATTTCGAGGGTCAAACAAAAGAGAGGCTTGCGGCTCGAGTACACTGGCATAGCCAGGATTGTCACCGCCAAGTACCGTTGCAGCACCGCTCGCCATTGCTTCGATGAGGACGATACCGAAGCTTTCGCCACCGGTGCTCGGGAAAACGGCAATATCCGCCGAAGCGTAGTAGCTAGGTTTATCCTCCTCGGAAACAAAACCAGCAAATTCTACAACGTCATCTAGTCCCTGTTGGCGGACATAATCTTGTAATTCGGGTAACAGCGGCCCCTTGCCACACACTACGACACGAAACGGCGGTACCCTATCACGGTCAAGTGCAGCAATGGCTTCGAGCAAGTATCGGCACCCTTTGCGGGGAACTAGCCGTCCTAAAAATAAAATTGTTTTCTTGTCGGATTTATAGCGAGACTCGGCATTCGCAAATCGATGGTAATCTATTACATTCGGTAATACCGTGCTCGAGATGCCATAGGCATCGCGGGCGAAGTTAACGGCGGCAGATGAAACACTCACTACCGTATCTAAGCGCCGCCACGCTCTTCGAGTCCATAGTGCAAGCAATCGCGATCCAGCTGATGCCCACCAGGAATTGGGTAAAATATGAAAAGTACCCATAACTACGGTGTGGCGTGGCGCCAGGGAAATTATCCGTCCGCCCATCCACGGGCTAAAGGGCAGCTGCACGTGAATAACGTCGAACTGTTCATAATCAAGGAGATGTTTGAGTTTACGCCGCGATGTCGGTAATGGAATCGATAGTTTATTGCCATTAAACGTCACGCCGACATTCTTACTCACCGTGTGTAAATTTGGTAAATCTGTCCGCCTTGTTTGACCTACCAAGAAATGTACATCGTGACCCTGCGAAGCTAGCCAGGCTCCAATACTGAGTACGTACTGCTGCACTCCATCCGGCGCGTCCAACCCATCGTCGAGAACGAGCGCAATTTTAAGCGGATTAGAGAGCGGTAGTGTTGCCATTTTCGAGACTGTCTCCATGTCGTTCGAGGGCTTCTACGTATAGGTTTTCGTACTGATCAACAATATTGGGGTAATCAAACTGTTTCACATAGTTTAGTGCCCATTTTTGCCATAACTTATCCAGCTCTGGTTGGGTCAACAACAACTCGAGTCGTCGGGCAAACTCCAATGAGTCATGCGGGTTGATTAGTGACAAATTACCCAGCTCTTGCATCACGCTAGCATAGCCTGAGTTATTACCGGCTACCGTGATAAGGCCAAATGCCATCGCTTCTAGTAGGACAATACCAAAACTCTCACCATATAACGCCGGCGCACAAAATAAATCGGCATTGGCGAATAGCTCCTTTTTGGTGGCATCATCGATATAACCTAAAAATGTCACGTTAGGGAGTTCTAATTCATCAGCGAGCTGTTCAAGCTTTTCTCGGTCAGGGCCATCGCCAGCGATCATAAGTTCCACGTTATCCATCTGTTGAGCAAGCAGGGAATATGCTCGCAGCAAATATTTAATACCCTTCCGCCGTTCGAGACGCCCCACGAATAATATTGTCTTCATTTCTTCGTCGGTAGAGTTGGTCTGTGGCCGACGTTTTTTACGGTAACTGGTGAGATCGATGCCATTTGGAATAATCGTAATCGGCTGATCGGTTAAGCTCCCGACGTATTCGGCGGCCGGTTCTGACACGGCAGTTAGCTCGTGGAGATACTTCATTAGTGGCTTAGTGTACGGTGTCACCACGCGGACAACAGTACGGCTAACAACCGTTTCAGGGACTTTTGCGTGGAAGGTAGCAATGTTAACACTCTTCGATCTTGTGAGTATCTGGCGGCTCAAAAACGGTACCCATGGCTCATGAAAATGCAGAATATCGAATTTCTCGGTTTCCAACATTTGCTCAAGCGCTTCATTGTCGATACTGGCCGATACTTGTGAGGTTGTCCCGAGCGGTGAACGAAAATCAGTAGCGGCCCCAACAAACAGCAAACCCTCCGTATCAACGCCTTCAATATCGCGCGGCTGCGGCGTAATAATGCGAACATCATGGCCGCGTTTTACGAGCTCAGCCCGTACCGCGCGCACGATTTCCTGCACGCCACCACCACGGGCCATACTATATGGACAAACTAAGCCAATTTTCATAACAATATGTTTGCCATTATATCATCTTTAGGTATTAGCGCTGACGTAACATGCGCCGTAACTTCGGTGGAATAAAGACGCTCGCCGCCTTTTCGTCTGCAATAACGCTCGGTGCATGATTGGCGAGCTCCAGCATTGTGAGGAGGGTATAGTCATTAAAAATGATACGAAAGTGCTGCTCTACTGCATGGTTATCAAAGTAGCGATCGGCTTTTACGCCGACATGGTAAACCGGTAAGTCTATCTGTTTGGTGCAGTTGTCGAGATTCAAGAATTGCGTGGTGGTTTTCATATACGTGCGGACATCATTGTCGTGCCATAAGCCAATTTCAAACCGCACTAACTCCTCGAGCTCTTCATCAACTACGCCATCAAATTTTTCTCTGGCATTATGAGTTTTCGTATAAACAGTGCGCAAAATCCATGGATGCAAACCGATATAGCGAAAAGCCATCGCTGGCCATTTCAGCGTAAAGAAACGGGCCGCGTTAAGGTAAAAACCCTTACGTAGCTTACTAAAGGTAAAATCATCTCTATGCGCAAAACCGGCAAAACTGACGAGCATGTCTACTTTCTTTGTCAGCTCTGGGTAGCGTTGAAGCATGCGTGTCGCTACCACGAACCCCAAGCTCATGCCCACTATTACTACCTTCTTGCGCTTATAGCGCATTTTTATGAATGCGGCCAGGTAATCTGCCAGGTTATCGATCGAGCCCTCTTTACCAATTTTATAGAAGCTATCCATGCCACCAAATCCAGGCAGGTCCGGCATGGTAACGGCAGCATATCGATTCATAAATTTCACCACACCCCACCATCGCTCGAGTGAAGAATGGTGACCATACACGAACAATACTTCCCGAGCATTGGCTTTGGGTGCTGGCATATGCAATACACGCCCCTCAAGACCATTGATATAGAGTGGCTGGATGTAATCAGCCGGCTTGTTTGATACTTCTTTTTTCATACTGACTAATTCTTGTTTACACAGTGTACCGAATACTTTGCTTTTTCGGAACAACCACTGAAGAATGTTATACTGCTGTACGAATATGAATAGCAACATGACGTCTTCAAAAAAGCTGATCTTACTCCTGCTAGCGTTACTCGTTATGATCATAGTTTTTCTATTTATTCGGAGTAATGCGTCGGCTCCAACCCTTAACCATACATCAAAACAACCGAGCAGTTCCGCGACAAACACCGACTCGTCATCTCAGCCAACAACAGAACCGTCGACCTTCGATTATTCTCAGCACTCCTTAACCGACGCGAATAGTATATGGGTCATCGTCAACAAGCATAACCAACTCAACCCTCAGAATTACGTTCCTACCATCACGTTACCCAATGTCACGCTCAAAAAGGGAAAAGACGCCGAAAGTATGCACGTAAGTTCACTGATGGCTCCGCACCTCGAAAAGATGTTCGCTGCCGCCAAGCAGGGAAGCTACAACCTTATGCTTAGCAGCGGTTATCGCTCGTACGATTACCAAGTAAAGGTATACGGCAGCGAGGTGAAAGCGTATGGCAAAGCCAAGGCCGACACCGAAAGCGCTCGACCAGGCTATAGTGAGCACCAGACCGGTTTGTCCTCTGATATCGCACCGGCCACCGGCACCTGTGACTTATCCCAGTGCTTTGGTGACACGCCGGAAGGCAAATGGGTAGCCGCTAACGCCTATAAATACGGTTTCGTCATTCGCTATCCAAAAGGCAAAGATAGCGTCACCGGATACAAATACGAACCATGGCACGTCCGATACATTGGCGTGGAAGCCGCCACCGAAATGCATGATCAGGGCATTACGACACTCGAGGAATTCTTTAGCTTAGAGCCAGCCCCACACTATAACTAGCGCACAAGCAGTAAATTTTGTATAATCGAATCCGTTCGTAGGGCGTCGCCAAGTGGTAAGGCACCAGGTTTTGGTCCTGGCATTCGGGGTGAAAAGTGCCGGTGGCACTTTGCAAGGCGATCTTCCGAAGCAAGCTTGACTTGCTATAGCGAAGTTGCGGGCCTGCCGAAGGTAGGTCGAATCCCTATTCGAACCCTAGAACATTTCGGTTACAATGGTACGGTGATAGGGCGTCGCCAAGTGGTAAGGCACCAGGTTTTGGTCCTGGCATTCGGGGGTTCGAATCCCTCCGCCCTAGCCATATAAAGTAGCTCAGGCATTTGTCTGGGCTTTTTTATATTGCTAAGTCTAACTGGGATTCGAACGGGAGTGCCGGGCGGCACTCCCCGGACCCTTGCCCAGGAAAGGCGGAACGCCTTTTGGGTCATTGCGCAGCAATGAGGCGAATCCCTCCGCCCTAGCCATATAAAAAGCTCAGCCGAGTAGCTGAGCTTTTTATATATCTTTCGTTTCTGCACGCTATTTGGGGCATTAGTTCTGTACAGCCTACCTAAATGTTATGTGCCGCGTTGGTTTCCTGGAGATTTATGTAAAACAGAGGTGGGTTTGCCTAATAGATTTCCTTAGCAAACACTGCCGAACGACACGCCTTATAGAAATAAAGCATCATTTTATGTTAAGTTTTATACAGTCATTAGACGGAAATTTCGATATGGTTCATAAGTCCGACACATACCACAGTTCCACGGGAGGCCGTAAAACATACATGAAAATCAGATCGTATTCAGTCTATTTATATGCTCTGCTTGTTTTGGCGTACACTTTCCTCGGTCTGCTTATTCCGCTCAGTCGTGAAACCAGAGAAGCTTACAACTTTAGCTTGAGTCAAGCCCATATCATCGCCTTTATAACCGCTCTACCACTGTTTGGTGTGTGGTTTATGGCATTCTTTGGCTATGGAAAACTTCAGAAATACGTCTCAAGCATTCGTAAATCGAAAGAAGAAGGAGCCTTCGCAAAGATAGCAGATGGAGTTATGATTTTGTCCTGGGGACTCGTAGTCCAAGCCTTTACCGCATTAATATTTACTGGCATAGCCGATCACATTACCTCTTTTAGTACGGCTGCCGTGATTTTACAAAATTATATTTCGCTAGCGTTTCCCTTAGTGGCATTCTCTCTCATAGCAAACGGTGCCCGTAAGCTAGTGACCGCTCGCCATAATTATGCCAGTCTGCCAAACAGTCGGCTGCTGATTCTACTCTTCGCTTTTATCGCCAGTGTCTACAGCTACCTTATTCTTCATTTGCGCGATCAGCAGGGAAATGCCGCCGATCATCTTCCCATTATATTACTGTTGTGTACCGTCATTATTCCGTACCTCTATGCCTGGTTCTCGGGTCTTATCGCCGCTTTTGATATCTCCATGCATGCTCGGACAACTAGCGGTTTGCTTTATAAGCGGTCACTCGGTAGACTGTCTGCTGGCTTAATAGTTTTGATAGTTGCTTCTATCCTTATGCAATATCTTAATTCGGTATTTATTTCTCACGTCGGTGATTTTTCTCTCAATGTTGTTCTGCTTATCGATTACTTGCTGCTGCTCGGTATTTCTCATGGTTATCTACTCATAATCAATGGTGTTAATGGACTGCAGAAAATAGAAGAAATATAGCTTATGAATAGTAAAAAGTCCTCGAATGTCTACCAGAGAGTAATTGAAACAACTCAAACATATCTCGGGCCGGCTGCTGAACGTTTTATCGACCGTCAAGTCAAGAATCATCTCGACAAAGAACCTCATCAATTAATTGCTGAGGACATATCAAAACTTATTGACTGGATTAGAATATCGGTTTCATTCTTAACAGAAGATAGCCAACTGATAGAAGAGTACGTGCATCAGTTACGCCAAATTGAGCAAGACGAACAGAGGCCTCGGCAATGACACCAAAGCCCGCCACAACATCAACCGAGGAGCTATTACCTAATGCGACACTCCAGTCAGCCATAGAAGCCTACGCTCAAGCCGAGGCCCTATTCAGTAGTATTGGTGATGGAGCAATAGCCACCGACGAACTGGGACGTATCACCAAGGTCAACAAAGCTGCCCTTGCCATACTCGGTTTCAAAGAAACCGATCTTATAGGCGCATGGTTCCCGAAGGCAATTCCTGCATACCACGAAAATGGCGAAGCTATCAGCCTCATGGATCGCCCGATTACTCGAGCATTTCTTACCGGCAAGCCCGTCAATGAGCGTACACTCTATCGAATCGGGGATGGATCACTAATTCCGGTGGCTGCTACTGTTTCGCCGTTAGTCCTAGCTGACCGCCCAATAGGAGCGATAGAAGTTTTCCGAGACGTCACCCAAGAATACGAAATAGACCGCATGAAAAGTGACTTTATATCATTGGCTTCACACCAGCTTCGTACCCCATTGTCTGCAATAAAGACATATTCACACATGCTGCTCGATGGTTTTATGGGGCCAATAACGCCCCAACAGAAGAAATCATTGCGCACTATCGTCAGTGCCAGTAATCGCATGAATGAACTAATCAGTACCTTACTGAACGTTTCGAGGATCGAGAGTGGTAATGTCATAATCTCGCCAAAAAACGTCAATCTCAACCACCTCACCGAAGAAGTATTCAAAGAAATGGCTCTGACCGCTAGCACCAAAAGCATTACGCTAAATAGTCGGCTACCGAAGGATGCGGTCATTATCAAAGCCGACAATCTGATAACCAAAGAAATTATTGTGAATCTCGTTTCTAATGCTCTCAAATATACCCCAGAAAATGGAGAAGTTACGGTAAGAATCACCAAAGCCACCAAGTCGGCTACCATAAGCGTCAGTGATAATGGCATGGGTATTCCCAAAACCGCCCAAAGCCAAATCTTTACTAAATTTTATCGTGCGCAAAATGTAGTTCGTCAAGAAACCAGTGGCACAGGTTTAGGCCTCTACTTGGTCAAGGGTCTCGTAGAAGCGCTGGGCGGTACAATATGGTTTAAGAGCGACGAAAACCAGGGAAGTACCTTCTACGTGCGACTACCGCTCAAATACTCCGGCAAGCAACGACTTGACGGAGAAAACGCACCTTTTATAAACAGTAATCTATGATATTTGATGTAAGAAATCATACTGTTGAGGATATATGTTATGGTAAAACTATAAGGTATCCTGAAAAAGCAAATTAACTCGTGAGGTACTAATGGCTGATATTTTGATTGTTGAAGATGATAAAGACCTAAATCAGGCGTATCAAATGATCCTCGAAAGCGAAGGACATAACGTTAACTCTGCATTCAATGGCGAGGAAGCCCTCGACAAAGCATCTCAACAAGAACCAGAACTGATATTACTCGATTTGCTCATGCCAATAATGGGTGGCTTAGAATTTTTGAAAAACTTTGACCTTGCCAAGCACAAGAAAGTTAAGGTATTGATTTTTACAAATATGGAGAACTCGCCAGAGGTAAACGAAGCCTACAATCTCGGTGCTCATCGTTGCATTATTAAATCGTGGACAGCACCACAAAATTTGTCGCATGTCATCAATGAGGCCCTGAACGGTAAACAACCAGCTAGCGCTCAAAAATAACGGGCAGTCAATGCCTGTCGCAACATAAAATCCCTTCGCCATAACGAAGGGATTTTTTATATCAGATAGTACTAAGCTAATCGAGCGACATCTGTACATCGGCAATGAACTGGTCGTTGATCACGGCCTGAAGTTTATCGAGCCATACTTGATACAGAGTATGCTTGCCATAGGTGATAACACCAGCATTCTTCAGCTTATTTAGCTCAGTAGCGGCAGTTTCTCTTGTAAGCCCGGTCAAGTTGGCAAAATCTTGGTGGGTGAGACTGAGGGTAATTTCAACTTGTTTTGGCTCAATTTCCCGTCCGTGGGTCAGAGTCAAATAGTGCAGGGTGTATAGCAGCTTATCACTAGCTCGAGAGTGCTGTAGGGCATTGAGGCGCATGGTATTACCGAGATAATCAATGACGTATCGCCCCAGCATGTCGTAGGCGTAGTGCGGACTTTTCTGTAAAAACTCAATATAGTCGTCACGAGGGACAGAATACACCTCAACGTCAGTAAAAGCCTCATAATAAAAATACGAATTTGGTGCTTTCCCGAAAGACCACGGAGTAGGGAACACATCTTGATTCGTATAAAAATCAACGGGCTTTTCGTCGCCTTGCACGCTCAGATTATAGGCTTTTATCACACCATCTTTCACGACATAGGCGCTGCGAGGAGCCTCACCTTGAAATATAACTATCTCGCCCTTACTGAAACGCTTAGTAGGGTAACGGTCTAGGAAACGGTCAAATGTTAGGTCGTCATTTGTCATATCGTAAGTGTACACGTTTTTGGCATGACATCATAGTCATACCATCAGCAGTAGGAGCTGTCTAGTCGCGAGAATGTTTCTCTCGATACTTTCGTAGCCGCTCTGCTTGTGCAGTATCTAGCTGGCGCGTAAGACTGGCGAATTCAGGTACGGCCATAGCGATCTCCTTACTGGTTACGTTAGTGAATTAGTTGCCTTAGCATAGCGGAGTAGTAACGAGCGTGACTGTTAAATAGTCCACAGACAATCAGTGATTTTTGAGGCTAGCGGCTCGCTACCTTATCATTGCCGAGCACAATGATAAAATCTGCGTCGTTATACGTGCTCTGATAGGGATTTTTTTTGACGATATGGCTGCCGTAGAGCCGTTTGAGCATGGTAAGTGTCGCTGGCTTTTCTGTGCCATGCACCGCTATTATATACGTCGTATCGGCAGTTTCGACGGCATCACCGACGGCTTCGACGGTAATATTACGGTTTTCGAGGACAGCTTCGTTTTTGCTGGCCAACCCATTGACGTCGGTACCATTCAATACCACAACCTTGGCACTTTCTTTGGTAACTTGGCTACTGCTCATTAAGCGTCGAAGCGCTTGCTTGATGTCGGTAAAGTTATCGAGGCCGGCGGCCGGCACGAGCGTCGATTGACCGGTACTTGTACGTGAGGACGTCAGGTAATTCTTGCCGTTTAGATCGTTCAGTCCATATGATTTAAGTTGTCCGTCATCCACTTGCTTCATCAAATCGTACAGTCGCCGCACTTCACTGAGCTCCATATCGGTCTTCACATTTTTGCCGAGAGAATCAAACAAGTTGGATACTTTTATTGGATTGGCTAAGACTCCGGTGCTAAAGATTTCTGATTTGAGCGATAGCAACAATTTTCGCTGGTTTTCTGTACGAGTAAAATCACTGTTAGCATACCCGTAACTGCCACGGGCGTCGCCGCGGGCCCTCGCTAGGTCAAGGGCCTGTTGTCCATTTAGATGGTGCTTACCATTGGAAAGATCTACCAAAGGACCATTGGTAGTCCAGTCAATACTAGGGTCATAGAGGCCGTTTGGGTTGTCACTCTTAACCACGATATCGACACCGCCCACTGCATTCACGGCTTCCCGTAGGGCACTGTAATTTATCAAGGCATAGTAATTGGCTTTTATCCCAAGATTTTCGTAAAGAGTCTTCTCGAGCAACCCCATGCCGCCGGGTGCGTAACCATTTTCGTTAAAGTGTTGTCGTTTGCCGGCCACATAGGCTTCGTTGATCTTAGCGTGTCCATAGCCGTCTATATCCACATATAAGTCACGGGGCACACTAATAATGATAGCTTTATGGTTTCGTGTGTCCAAGCTAATAATCATAATAGAATCGGTCAGCTCGCCACCGTTATGGCCTGCGTCGTCAGCCGAATTACCCGCTAGCAAAAAGTTGACTCTACCATTTTCTTCACCCTTCAACTGCGTCGTCGTAAATATACTAAACAAGTTACCGTTGAAGATGCGGGCAGCATTAAAACCAAACTTAATTCCTAGCCACAGCGTAATGAGGAGAAACGGTAGTAAAAGAAGTAAAATGACCCGTTTTTTAGTCCAGCGCCACGGTTTGCGCTTCTTTTTTGTATCGGTTGGACGTGGCGATCGAACGGCGGTAGCACCGGTCGAAATAGAACCTCGATATGTTGGCATGGTAACCCCAACGTCAGGGAAGGATTGGCGAGGCCGACCTGGACGTTGACCAAGCGGTCGACCGGCAGGAATGAAGTTATCTATGACCGGTCGCTGGGGCCTTTTATTTTGCATAGCGTTGCATATTAGTATACACGATACCTCCTTAATTTCTGCACCGTAACTACGATTGCGTCGCTGTTGCTGAACGGTATAATAAGTAGGTTAGTCCCTAGACTTATCCCATGATAGTAACCAAAATCACCACCATCATCGCCGCTGCATCGAACGACATAGACCAGTCTATCGAACAGTCGCAAAGTATTTTTCGAAAATTACTCGATACATTCTTTAACTTTCATTCACTAGGTATATTACTCATTTGCCTATTCCTCGCCGTCGGGATTGGACGACTTATTGCCATTGTCCTGCGTCGCACAGCCATTAGCGTCGCTCACCAAGCCGACAAAACTGAGAACCTCCAAGATGTGCTACGCTTACGACGGATCGAAACATATATAGTACTTTCTATCGCGCTCATACGTGCCATACTGCTGGCAATTGCTATATATTTTTGGTGGAACTTTGCGTATCCGTACCACAATCCCGCCACGGCGGTCGGTGCTAGTGTTATTTTTATCGTTATAGTCGGGAATGCCTTAGGCCCAGCCCTCCGCGATGTCGCAGCGGGCAGCTTTATGATGGCGGAACAATGGTATGGGGTAGGGGATCACATAAGAGTAGAGCCGTTCATGGACCTCCAAGGCGTGGTCGAGCGCATAACGTTGCGGAGTACACGACTGCGCGACCTCAACGGTGAAATTATCTGGCTGAATAATCAGAACATTCAAGGAGTTCGGGTTTCACCGCGAGGAATCCGTACTATTGCAATTGAACTGTTCGTATCCGACATCGACAAGGGTCTTCAACTCATTCAATATGCAAACTTTCGTTTGCCACAGAGCCCCCTCATGCTTGCAAGTCCGCTAGTTGCCATGACAAGCAGTGAGATTACGACCGGCGTCTGGCAAATTACTGCCATCGGTGAAACTGCACCAGGTCGTGAATGGCTACTCGAAAAACATGCCATTGAACTACTGACGGATATCGACAAAAAGGAACATCAAGATCCCGTATTACTGAATGCTCCGATAGCTCGTTACGCCGACAGCGAAGCCGAGCGTAAGTTTGCCCGTACCATTAAAAATGCCCGTAAGCTGCCACGCAAGAGACGGGTGCGCAAGCCAACCACCAAAAAAACACGTACCTAGCGCGTACTGCTTCATGTCTCCCAGCAAAGCCTTTTGACCACTCTAACGATTATTCGCCAATAATCGTAGTCGTAAAGATGTCCCTGAGGAACCGATTACCAGATTGAGCGCCAGGAACTTCCGACAGGAAAGATCCGTCACCGCTGTAGCGAATATAGGTCTCAAATCCTCCTCCTTGCGTCGCAAAGGTGCCTATAGAAAGAAGCATGACTACAATCAGAGCAACTTTTGTCTGCTCAAAATATTTCTTCGGTACGCCCTCGAGTAAATAGCCAAGTCCCAAAACTGCACAACCTATAAATGGAATAATTACAGGGAACAAATATCGTCCATGCACCGCAATGACATAGTCAGTTTGATAGTAGGTACGAATATTCACGTAAAATACACTCAATATATAGATAGCACTCACGAACAATACAGCTTTGGTAACATTGCGAGAAAGCAGTCGCCGTAAGCCAAATACGAGCCCTATACCACTAAGATAAAATATCATCCATCCTAACGTCCTCAATTGGTACACCGACTGACCGCCGTAATAAGCTGGTTTCCCCTCACTATTAAAGTAACTGTAAACCGTAAAGTATGTCTCCCGAATCATGTTTCTTGTCCATTTAATAGGGTACACAGCCAAATCGGTCGCAGAGGGGTGGTCATCGTTATGTGTGCTCGCATAATCTCTCGCAAAAGGACCAAACTCCATGCAGCTTTGTACGCTGATAACTTGATCACACTTAGGGCTTGGGGCGTGATAGCGGACGAGATTTAACCCAATCGACCCCATAAAGATCCAGACCGCAACAACGGCAGCAATAATATACATCGTTCTAGTCAACATAGTGAGTTTCAGCCATGCCCGAACAAATTCGGACCACAGTGTATTTCTACGCTTCCAACAATAAACGAAGATCACTATCGTTACACCAAAAAATACCGGCAAAAAGGCATACTTGACTGTTGAGAACAGCAACATAGCAATGATAAGACGGAGAATTAGTAACCAATTTGTGGTTTGTGCGGGAGTACGAACAATATCTACCAGCCAATTCAGTGTGATAGCAGTCACCACCAATAGGAGCGTGTCATAACTGAGCTGACCGGCCAACAAAGTAAAGACGGGCAATAGTGAGAAAAAGAAAATAAGTATATTGGCCTTACTAATAGACAATCCCATTTTAAGAAGTAACCGACGAAAAAGCACAAATGCAATCACAATGAATGCAACACTAGTAAAGCGCAGCAGCACAATCTGAAAAATTTCATTATGTATAAACATGGATAACGGGCGGTAGATAAAGCTCAACAGATAGTGGTACAGCAAATCAGGGTCGCGGACGACCGCGCCATACTGATCAGCCCCAGCGGGCTGCGTAGCAAAAAACGGCGACCACTGTTGAGCGTGCAATTTTATTAACCCGAAGTGATACTGTTCGTCGAAAGCCTGAGGGTATCGGCCGGTTAGCGCAATCCACGAAGACTGTAGTGCAAACAAAACGAGCGTTGCACGAAAAAACCATCGCGACCCAGTAATGGAGCTGAATTTTTGTAAGAATACTTTTCGGTTCATCAATGAGGCCATGTGTTTATAGATTACTGTTTACTATACCATTAGGGTAGGAGGGCGCCAATTGGCAGCATCAGACAAAGTAATAAGAGCTGCCGTATGGACATTCGAAACATGTGTCGCGCCCAGGTATCGATATCCGAAAACTCAGCATACCGTAAAGCCAAATTAATCCACCAACCGCCAGCAATTACCATAACAATGAAGTACAGATAGCCAACATAGCCGAACGAAAATAACAGTAAGGTGGTAATAACATAGGCGAAGGTATAAATCTGTATTTGCCAGCGGGTACTCGTAACACCCTCCACGACTGACATAACAGGTATACCAGCCTTCTTATATTCTTTTCGGCGGTAAATCGCAATCGAAAAGAACTCAGGAAATTGCCAGAAGAACAGCGCCAAGAACAATAAACCTGCCGCCAGATCGAATCGGTTAGCGACGGCGCAGTAGCCGGCCACAATTGGCATCGCTCCCGATATACTTCCCACCATAGTCCCGTGGATAGAAATGCGTTTACTCAGCGCACCGTACAGCCACACGTACACCACGAACCCGATTACTCCAATAAGCACCACGAGCCAATTAACGAACACGATAAGGGTCACTAATCCGATTATAAGTAGCGTCAGTGCAAAAATAGTTGCCGACCGGCGGTCAATTTCACCAGTTACAATTACTCGGTTTTTCGTACGTTCCATTTTTTGATCGATATCTTGGTCTAACACATTATTGAGCGCACAGGCTGCACCAATTACCAATGTCGTCCCCACGATAGTACCTACAAATAAAATGGTGTTAAAGGTACCGTAAAAACCCGCCGCGAACAAAAAACCAGCAAAAGTAGTCAGGATATTACCGTATAAAACTCCTGGCTTTGTGAGCGAATAGTACGCCCGGACGACTTCGCTCGTCACTAGAGCCCGCTTTCGACCTGATGCGTCATATACTGGTTAATACGTTCTGGTGACATGTTGTAGTTGAGGTTGTACATTATCCAAATCGAACCAACCACGATGATGAGTGCAAATACTATGGTGCTCAGTAGGGCATACAATTTCCAACGCGGCCGGGCTTCTCTTCCGATATGCAAGAAGAATACGAGCTGCACTACGGTCTGCAGAAGCGCCAGTACAAGCAGTACGATCATAATTGTCGAAACACGACTAAACCAGTGCTGAGATACACTCACGTAAGCCAGCATAGTAAATAATATCGACAAGACAAAGCCGACAACATACGACGGCAATAGACCGGTCGTATTTACGGGTCGATGATGAAGTTTATGCTCGCTCATACTACCCCGCAGCCCCCATCAAATACACAACCGTAAAAATAAATATCCATACCACGTCCAGGAAGTGCCAGAAAATACTCAGTAGCATAAATCGTCGGACGGTAGCCTCCGAAAATCCCCGACGTACCAGTCGCGTGACAAGTGCCGCCATCCACAGTAGGCCAACCGTAATATGAGCACCATGCGTACCAACCAGCACAAAGAATGAGCTCAAAAAGCCACTGCGCTGCCAATTATTACCTTCTGCCGCCAATTGACGAAATTCAGTCAGCTCTAAAGCCAAAAAAGCTAACCCAAGAACGAAGGTTATCGCAAACCATACCGCAGTCTGAGCTTGTTGCCGCCGGTGCACTGCCAGCATAGCAACACCACATGTAAAACTACTAGTGAGCAGCAAAAGTGTTTCTGCTAGCACATTCGGCAGACTAAATAGGTCGTGTGCGCCGAGCCCGCCATTAGTATTGGTATGCATGACCGCATACACCGCGAACAATGTGGCAAACAAAATACAATCCGTCATGACATAAAGCCAAAAGCCCAGCATAGTTCGTTCTTGTACTACTGCTTCGTGGGGTGTTAATTGATGACTCATTGTTTTCCTTCTTTTCGATATAGTGCTTCGGTTCGCGCCACTTCATCGGCCGGAATCATGCGCTCTGTATCGTTTTCGCTCAGCGTATGACGCATAACAACCACTAGCACTCCGGTAATAGCAACTAATAACAACCACCAGATGTGCCATATAGCCGCAAACCCGACGACAAATGTCGATACGCCAATGAAAAAACCTGTCGGAGTATTACGTGGCACCATGATGTCGTGATACGTCGCTGTTGTAGCTTGCTGACCCGATTGCTTCATCTCCCAGAAGGCATCTCGCTCCGTAACCTCAGGCAATACTGCAAAGTTATACTCTTGCGTCGGCGATGCGGTTGCCCACTCCAGTGTTCGGCCGTTCCATGGATCGCCAGTAGTATCTCGATTGTCATTGCGTTTCCATATACTGTAGGCAAACTGGATTAGCTGGACGCCAACGCCGGCACATATTATGAGCGCGCCGATGCCGGCAACGATAAACAGCGGTTGCCAGCCTAACGACGCTTCGTAGTGATCGAGCCGGCGAGTGGCGCCCATAAAGCCAAGGATATACAGCGGGAAGAAGGCAAGCACAAAGCCGACAATCCAGCACCACGCCGCTATCTTGCCGAGCGTTTCGTTTAGCATAAAGCCGGTAATCTTAGGGAACCAGTAGGTTAATGCCGCCATAAATCCAAACACAACACCGCTAATAATCATATTGTGGAAATGCGCCACCAGGAAAAGACTGTTGTGCACCTGGAAGTCTATCGCCGGCACAGCCAGCAACACACCCGTCACGCCGCCGATGGTAAACAAAAACATAAAGCCAATAAACCAGATCATCGGCGAAGCAAACCAGATGCGCCCCTTATACATTGTAAACAGCCAGTTGAATATCTTAACCCCTGTGGGAACAGCGATTGCCATGGTCATGATTCCAAAGAAGGCGTTAACATTAGCACCAGCCCCCATCGTAAAGAAGTGGTGGAGCCAGACAGTAAACGACAGAAACACAATACCCCATATGGCATACACCATCGAGGTATAGCCAAATAGCCGCTTGCGCGAAAAGGTAGCGACAATTTCGGAGAAAGCACCAAAGGCTGGTAAGACAAGAATATAAACTTCAGGATGACCCCAGGCCCAGATTAGGTTGATGTACATCATCGCGTTACCACCACCGTCTGCCGTAAAGAAGTGCATGCCGAACGCCCGGTCCAAAAAGAGTAGGGTGAGTGTGACTGTCAGAATAGGAAACGCCACCACAACCAACGTCATACTGCCAAAGACACTCCACGCAAACAGTGGCATTTTCATCAGTGCCATACCTTTTGCTCTCATTTTCAGAATCGTCGTAATAAAGTTGACGCCACTGAGCAAACTACCGATACCAGCAATCTGCAAACTCCATATCCAGTAATCAACACCAACACCCGGGCTAAATGTGGCCTCGCTGAGGGGCGGATATGCCAACCAACCGGCTGCCGAAAATTCGCCAAGCACCAACGACATGTTAATAAGTATCATCCCGGACGCAAACAGCCAAAAACTAGCAGAGTTCAAAAACGGAAAGGCGACATCTCGTGAGCCCAATTGCTGCGGCAATACCAGGTTGATTAAGCCAAACATCAAGCCCATAGCCACAAAGAAAATCATGATGGTACCGTGTGCGCTAAACACCTGCTGAAAAGTATCAGAGGTTAGCACGCCTTGCGAATCGCCAACCGATAAGGCTTGCTGTGTACGCATCATGAGAGCGTCTGCTAACCCGCGCAGCAACATTACCAAGGCGACGACAATATACATCACACCAATTTTTTTGTGATTGGTGGTCGTAATCCACTCGCGCCACAGCCAGCCCCATTTTTTGAAGTAGGTCATCGCCGCAACGGCTGCGAGCGTACCGAGCACAATCGACGCCGCCGCTCCTTGGGTTATCAACGCGTCGGGCAGGGCATCCCAATTCAAACGGCCGAATATCGAAGCCAGCATCATGGTCGCATATCCTCTCCCGTGCCAGTGGTCATTGATTGCATAGTCGGCGTCACGACTTCCAGCAGAGTTTGCTTCGGTATCATCCGACATTGATTCCATAGACATATACTTCATTACTACATTACTATACAGCCCGTCCTGCACGGGAGCGTAATAGCGGACCTTATTCTGCTTGGATGGTTTAGCTAATGTATGATAAGCATCCATCGTCAGATTACTACGAGAACCCTGGGCTTTTGTAAGCCACTGGCGATAGCCCTCTTCGGGCATGGCTTCGACGCGGAAGTTCATAGACGAAAATCCACTGCCACTTATGTTAGCCGCCGACCCGTAGTACTCACCGCGGCGATCAGCAATCAAATGCAGCTTAGTGCTCATCCCCGGCATCGCATAGATTTGGCTACCGAGCTGTGGTATCCAAAATGAATTCATTACAGTATCAGAGGTAATCTCGAAATTGACCGGCCGTCCGACTGGCACAGCCATTTGATTCACACTGGCAACATGCTCTTCTGGGTATATAAATAACCATTTCCAATCGAGGGCCACGACCTGCACATGTATGGGTTTTTTGGCAGAATCAAGTTGTTTATACGGGTCAAGGGAATGCGAAGTAATCCACGTTATCACTGATAACACCCCAACAATCACTATCGGTATACCCCACCAAATCGACTCATAGAGTTTGTTCCCAGCCCAATCCGGCCGATATTGTTGCGGTTTAGGGTTCGTCTCGCGGTATTTCCAGGCAAAAAGCACTGTTAAGGTAAATACCGGCACCACAACCAATGCTGATAAGAGCAGTGCAACAATTAGTAATTCGCGTTCCCGCGATGCAATATCGCCACGTGGTTGCAAGACGGGTACCGAGTGGCCAGCTGCATACCACCATGCGAGCACCACGAGTCCTACCGTCAGCGTGAGAGGTATAGCGAAAAGTAATAGTGTCCGTATGCGTTTATTCACCCCATTGTTTCCCTTTATGCTTATTCTAGCATGTTAGGTATAAATGACGACGACTAAAAGTGATCGCGCACATGATCAAAGGAGTAATCCCAATCGGCATCAGATTTTTTGTGTGGGTTAAAGATATTCTCGGGATCAAAAATTTGTTTAACTTCCTTGAAGAAGCCGAGTATCTCTTTGCCAAACTGTTCTTCGAGCCATGGGCCCCGTACCAATCCATCGTTATGCTCACCCGACAGTGAACCACCGTATTCTAAGACGAGATGGTTAACTTCTTTCATGGCGGGCAATAGCTTTTCTTTTTCAGCAGGATCTTCAATCTTCATGAGCGGGATAATATGAAAGTTTCCATCACCCATGTGTCCTGCAATCGTCGCAAAGAGCTTATATTTGCGGATAATCTTTTGGAGTCGTGGCAAAAATTCGGGGAGGTGCGGGGGGTTCACAACCAGATCATCAATAAATGGTGCGGTGTGCTTATCTTTGACTTTACTGCGGAGTAGCTGGAAACTTTGACGACGCATAATCCAGAATTTTTCACTCTTAGCCGCTGTGTCATCACTCTCCATAGCCATGCCATATTTACGAAGATCTGCTCGTAAGGCTACGATCTTGTCGTCCACCTCTTGCTGTGTTTGGCCGTTAAACTCAACCATCAAAATTAGCTTTGGAATACCTTTGAGTAGCATTAACCCATCCGGTATGAGGGTAATCAGTAAGTGGATAAACTTCTTGACGCCAAGGATTTTCATAAAGCTCGGCATAAAGCGCAACGACAAATACAGCGTTTGGTCATCAAACCCTTCAAATGTCGCCGGTTTGTGCTGAAGTACATCGTTGATTATGTCGCCGAGTGGGTCGAGCCCCTTCAAAAAACAAACCAGTAACCCAGTATAGGGGCGTGTTGGCACCAATCGATACTTAATGTCGGTGACCAACCCAAGTGTACCCTCGGAGCCGACGATAAGTTTCGTCAAATCAAAGATGCCTGTATCGCGATCCCACACTTCCCAAAGCGTGTAGCCCATGGAATTTTTGGTCACATTGGGCTTCGCTGCCTTAATTTCATCGTAGTGTTCTTCGCAAAGGTTGTATATACGTTCGTATATACGGCCCTCGTAATCTTGCTGTGCTATCTTGGCATCGAGCTCTGTCTTATTGAGCGGTTTCACGGTGTACTCGTTGCCATCCGCAAACACAACCTGCAATTCATTCACGAAGTCTTTAACTTTACCAAATTCCAACGATTTTTCACCACCGGAGTTGTTCGCCACCATACCGCCGATGGTACACATGTCGCGAGAGGCCGGGTACGACGGCATGATTGCATCGTACTTAAACGTTTCTACTTCGAAGTCGCGGTAATAGACACCAGGTTGTGCCTGGGCTTCGGTGGCCGATACACTCGATATATTCGTAAAGTGCTTGGTAAAGTCAACGATAATCGATTCGTTAATCGCGCCGCCGGCCATATCGGTGCCCGCACTTCGAGCCGTCACTGACAGATTGGGAATATCTTTTTTCTTTTCTGCCACCAGCTTGACCAGCTGCTGGATGTCTGCCGAATCTTGTGGCTTCACAACCACTTCGGGTTTTATCTCAAAAAGACTGGCATCGTGGCTATAAAACTCTCGGCTTTCATCAGTCGTGTCGATCTCGCCACGAAAACCGCGCGCTGATAGTTCATCTATAAAATCGTTCATTATATTTTAAGCTTAACCGTCTCATACTATACTGGCAAGCATTTCGCTAATGTTTCATCTACCGTGAGTCCCTAGACAACATGCTTATGCATTCGCTACACTACTAGCAGAACGTTATGAAAATAGAAAAAGTACTAGTGGTGGGCGGTGGTTTTGGCGGTATAAAGGCCGCACTAGATCTTGCCAAAAATGGTCATTTTCACGTCACGCTTCTCACCGAGCACGATGATTTTCGCTACTATCCGACGCTATATCGGACGGCCACGGGTGGAAAACGAGCCAACTCTGCCATACCACTCTCTGAAATATTCAAAGATGTCCGTATCACCATCGTGCAGGGAAGTGCAAAAGAGCTCAATCGTATCGACAAGCAGATTATTACTAGCGACGGTACCGCTTACAGTTTCGATACGCTCATTATCGGAGTTGGAGTCGTCACTAATTACTTCTCGATACCGGGCCTACAAGAACACGCCTACGGTATTAAATCAAATAACGATGCCCTGCAGCTCAAGGCTCACTTACATCAACAACTCATCGATCAAGCGAAGCCGGACCTGAATTATCTCATCGTTGGCGGCGGACCAACCGGCATCGAGCTCGCCGGTGCGCTGCCAGAGTATTTAAGGTCCGTTATGACGAATCACGGCATTAAAAAACGTGCCATTAACGTCCGCCTTATCGAGGCAGCTCCCCGCTTACTACCACGTATGCCCAAAACGACGTCACGCGCAGTTCGCCGCCGACTGCGTCGACTTAGGGGTAAAACTCCATCTCGGCATGGTAGTGCAGGGGCAAACGGCTAACGAGCTCATGGTATCCGGTAAGCGATTGCGCAGCCATACCGTCATCTGGACTGCCGGGGTAACCAATCATCCATTCTTTATTGATAATCACTTTGTACTGATGAACCGGGGCAAGGTAGCTACCGATGTCTACCTTCAGGCGGAGGAAAATATTTTTGTCATCGGCGATAATGCCAACACGCCCTACAGTGGCCTGGCTCAGACCGCCATCCACGATGGAAACTTCGTCGCCAATAATCTCAAACGGCGGGCTCGTGGCAAAGACATGAAAGCTTATAATCCCACAGTACCGATTAGTGTTATTCCTGTCGGCACCAAATGGGCATGTAGTTAACTACCGTAAGTTTCACGTCACCGGCTGGTTTGGTTGGCTATTGCGGGAAGCGGCTGATTTTGTTGCCTTTAATGACCTCGAGTCCTGGCCAGCGGCAGCCCGTCAGTGGACGACTGGCTTCGAAGAAGAAGAGACCTGCCCATTCTGTACCACAGGTCAAAGCGAAATAGCATCCGATGGCAAAAGCGCCACCGAAACGCAATAGGCACGACAACACGACGTAGGCTACAATAGAAGCACTATGTCAGCCGTTACCAATGATTATTTTCAAACTGCCTATAAAAATCTCAATGAAGCCCAGAAACAGGCTGTCGACACAATAGAGGGACCGGTTTTGGTTATTGCCGGCCCCGGCACCGGCAAAACCCAATTGCTCAGCGCCCGTGTCGCCAACATCCTGACCAAAACCGACACGCTGCCACAAAACATCTTGTGCCTAACCTTTACCGAAGCTGCCGCACTCAATATGCGCGAGCGACTCAGCAGCATGATTGGCGAACTAGCATACGATGTCCAAATCAATACGTACCACAGTTTTGCCAGTGATATCATTCGCAGCTACCCCGACTACTTTGAGCACATAGATTTAGAGACGGGGCAGGATAGTCGCATGGAGCGCCCTATAGACGAGATACGCCAATATCAAATCATGAAAGACATCATAGCGGCTTTGTCATTCGATGATCCTTTGTATAGCGCCAAACACTACGTAAAAAGTGTCATCGGATCGATAGGCGACTTCAAGCAAGCTAACCTCACACCAGAACAAGTTCGTGCATTAGCCGCCGCTAATCTTGCTGCCTATACAAGCGTATCGCCAAGTGTCCAGCAAGCACTCGCAACGATGAAAACCATGCCTCGTAAAGCCGAGGCTGCCGTAGCATTGTTCCACCCTATCCTTGAAGCGCTGCAGCAGTCTGACACCCAACTTGCTCAGCTCGCCGCCGAAGACTTAGCTACTGCCATCGACGCAGCAGAGCAGGCCCAAAAGACCAATCCCATTACCACCTGGAAGAACACCTGGCTCCACAAAAACGATGTAGACCAATGGCAATTTACCGATCCAGCTCAATCTCGCAAGCTCGCCTCGCTAGCCAGTATGTACAAGGCCTATCAAACAATCTTAGAGCAAACCGGACAATACGACTTCAACGATATGATTCTGCGCACCATCCAGGCCCTCCAGGACACTCCGGAGCTACGTTACAACATACAAGAAACCTACCAGTACGTGCTTCTTGACGAATTTCAAGATACCAACCAAGCGCAATTCGATCTCGTTAAACTCCTCGTTGACCATCCAGTCCACGAGGGAAGACCCAATATCATGGCAGTCGGCGATGACGACCAAGGCATTTTTGCGTTTCAGGGAGCCAACATTGGCAACATGGTTTCGTTCATCGAAAGTTTTCGCGACGTTACGGTCATTAACCTAACTCAGAATTACCGCTCGCACCGAGACATTTTGCACGTGGCACACAACATCGCCGAACAAATCGAATCCCGACTCCATCATGGACTGCAGGGCATTACCAAAACCATCGATGCTGCCAGCACCTCACTGCCAGCCAAAGCGACAATTGCGCGGCATGAATTCCGCTCGCAAGCCAACGAGTATGGCTGGATTGCCGACAAAATAGCCGACCTCGTCACCGCAGGTGTGAATCCCTCGGAAATAAGCGTTATTGCACCAAAACATGCCATTCTTGAAGAGCTCGTGCCATTTCTCAACCAACGCAACATACCGGTCAGTTACGAAAAACGCGAAAACATCTTCGAGACACCGCTCGTACAGGGTATCTTACTGTTTTGCCAAGTCTTACGAGCCGCCTCGGAGCAACAATACGACGTCCTCGATACGCTCCTTCCTCGTTTATTTAGCTTAGATTACTGGCAAATACCAGCCGAAACAATCTGGACAATCAACTGGCAACACTACAAAGAAAAATTTAACGAGTACCAGCCCTGGCATATCTATGCTTTGCAATCTCCCGAGCTAGCCGACCCCACACGATTCATAATGGCGCTCGCCCTCCAAACAGCAGTACTGCCACTCGAAGAAACGCTCGATTACATCACCGGTGCCAAGCCTTTCTCATTTGATAGCGACAGCAATAGCTTTACTTCACCCCTCAAGGAATACTATTTTAACGAACAAGCACAGACGTCGTCAGCCCAAGCATTTTATGAAGCCATTTCGCACCTCAGCGTTATTCGCTCACATCTACGCGAGCAGCAATTGCAGACCGAAAGCCAGCTCCACATTACCCACTTACTTCAACTGTACGAAACTTACGTAGAAGCTGAGCAATCACTCATGAATACTCATCCGATAGCCCAAGCTACCGCTGCCGTACAACTACAAACGGTCTACAAGGCCAAGGGGCTCGAGTATGACTACGTCTTTTTACCGTCGATGCACGACGATATTTGGGGGAGCAGTGTCAAAGGCAATAACAGCAAAATCAGTCTGCCCGCAAACCTCAAACATATCTCGCACGATGCCAGTACCGAGGACACCAAACGGCGCCTGCTTTTTGTGGCGATAACGCGTGCGAAGCATGGGCTCTTTACCACCAGTTATGCCGCCAAAGAAAATGGCAAGCCTACCTTACCCGCTAAATATTTCCTCGAGAGAGAAAGCGGAGAAGGGCGCATGAGCGATATTTTGCCAGAGCATGCCAATCAAATAGAGCTCCTAGAACGGTCCGATGAGCAAATTTGGCAAGACGTCGATACCTTATGGCACAGCCGCCACCACAATCTCAGCCCCGATATGCGCAGTCTGCTATCCGAGCGCCTAGCTCACTACGTTATGAGCCCTACCCACCTCAATACCTTTACCAATCTAGAATACGCGGGACCGCAACAGTTTTTACTGGGAACACTCTTGCGTTTTCCCGAATCACAAACCGCGGACAGCATCTACGGAGATGCGCTCCATACGAGTCTTGAATGGTGGCAAAAAGAGGGCTCGCAGGGCACCTGGCACACCATTGACGAAACTATTCATCGGTTTTCATCCAAACTGCAACGCTCGTATCTCAGCGACGCTCAAAAGCAAGAGCTCAACGCCCGCGGCAGCCGGGCACTCCGTGCCTATTTGGGCGCGCACCAAGAACGACTCAAAGGTCCGGCAAAAGCCGAGGTAGACTTCCGTAAAGAAGGAGTTGTTTTGGGCGATGCCATACTGACCGGCAAAATTGACCGGTTGGAAATCGACGAAGAGCATAAAACGGTCAGAATCATCGATTTCAAGAGCGGCACACCAGCTACCAAGTGGAGCTCAGAGAGTAAGTATCTCAATTATCGCCAGCAGCTGTATTTTTATATGTTGCTTATCGAAAAATCCCATACCTACCAGGATTATAAAGTTGAAAGTGCTGCCCTGGAATTTCTCGAACCTCTATCTGACGGTCGCGCCGCGCAGCCGCTCATATTACCGTTTAAACAATCAGAGTACGATGAACTCAAACAGTTAGTAACGGCGGTCTGGCAGCACGTCCAAGAGCTGTCATTGCCAAATGTTCGCCACTACGGCCAGACCCCAGCTGGAAGCCGGGCCTTCATTAAGGATCTTCGGAACGGCGATATCTAGTCATTTTGCCCAGCTATCAAACGAACTAAAAAACCCGGTCATCGACCGGGTTTTCGTATCAAAGCAACGATAAATTATTTGCGCTTTGTTGTCTTTTTCTTTGTAGCGGCTGTTTTTGGACGAGCTGCTGCAGCTGTTGACTTTGCTTTTGGCGCAGTCGTAGTACCGACAGACTTAGTCCGAGCGTTTGCTACTTTTAGTCGCATCTCGTCGGTGTACAACCAGGCGTACAGGTTTGCACCAATCAATGCACCAAGGACAGGACCGAGGACGTAGTTACCCCAGCCCATTGTGCCCCAGATAGTCCAAGCTTTGTCAGCCAAAGCTACCGATGGGTTAATGAGGCCGATAGAAGCAGCCGACGCGACGATGATACCGAGTGCGTAGCCAACACCAACAACAAATGCCTTGTTACCAACCGTGTAGCGGCCATAGACAGCAGCTGCCCAGCCAAAGGCTAATACGGCAGTACCGACAGCTTCTGCTACCATGACACGAACGTTAAAGTCTCCACCGACGTTCGTTAGATCACTGTTGAGGTGATAACGGAACAGGTAGTATGCCAACCAACCACCGAGCAATTGCGCGATGATAAAGCCGACAGCGGCCGATGTTCGTACGCGACGAACTGACCACAGAGCGATGGTGATAGCTGGGTTGAGCATAGCACCAGAAGCAGCACCGAATACGTAGACGAGCATTGCGGCTGCCAAAGCGGCTGCAATACCGACGAAGTACGGTACCCCGATAGTTGAATGTTGTACGCCAATGACGACGAGCGTCAATATACCGCTACCGAGAAACTCGGCAACCAGCATGGCTACTCTTTTTTTTCCAAACATATTGTTTTGGAACCTCCACTTATTAGTAGCTACAGAGTAGCGCCCCAGTCAGCTTTTGTAAAGGGCTTATGCTTAGGCGGCTACCTGATAGTCGTCTTTCACCTATATGCGCAACGATGTGCCAGCTATAACCGCGTCAGTGGTTACGATGTAGTTCAGCATAGCAGCAAACTCTTACTCTGCTGTTGATTAGGGCTATGTGCTTTTTCAGTTACTCCGCATATTCCAATTTTGACCAGTATCGTATAATCTTACCCCCAGGAGGTAGACTATGGCAAAACATGCCAGGGAACCAATACAGCCCATATCATCCATCGATGTCGATGCCGTCGAACAGACCGCTCCACCTACGTACCAAGCAGCAAAGGATGTACTGCGAGAGCGCAATGAGTTGTTGCTGACCGCTGCTGAAAAGCGCGCCATGTTAGTAGAAGCAATCGCAAACGTGACCTTCCGGCAGAGTTTTATTATGGGCGTAGCTTTTTGTGAACAGCTCCATGCCGAGCGCGACGAGCGCATAGCGTTTGCCCAAGAGGCAGCCGTCCGCTTAGAGCTTGAGTCCACTGATCCCGACATAGCTTAACTCGTAAAAAATAAGCTTTGTTATATCAAGCCAAATTGATAGGCTAAACACATCAGATACAGCGTAAAGGAGCTCCGATGATCAAAGATTTTAAGCAATTCATTATGCGCGGCAATGTTATCGATCTCGCCATTGCGGTTGTTATTGGCGCCGCCTTTGGTGCGGTTGTAACGGCGCTCGTAACCGACATTATTACACCACTTATTGCCGCCATCGGTGGCCAACCAGATTTTTCGGCACTCAAGTTTACTATTAATAAATCGGAATTTCTCTACGGCGATTTTTTGAACACTCTCATCGCGCTTTGTTCTACTCGCGACAGTTGTCTTCTTTTTGGTAGTTAGGCCTATCAATAGCCTCAAAGCAATCTCTAACCGCAAATCAGCCCCTCCCACCGAACCTAATACCAAAAAGTGCCCAGAGTGTCTCAGCGAAGTGCCGAAAGCCGCTACCCGCTGTGCCTTTTGTACAACCAAACTATCCGCACAGTAGGGGAGTAGTGCTTTTTCAGCCAAACAGAACAGACAATGCTAATCGGCTACCCGTTTCGTAGAGTCCGGATCGGCCGATAAGCCCATTGATAACGGCTTATCAGCAACACAACATTCCCTAATCTCCATAACAGGCACATCACAAAACTGGGGTAGTATGTACTCGGTTATTCTTATCTCTCTCACGCGTATATATCGATCGCTGATTACTGCAAACTCGCTATCATTAAACGGTATGTTCTGAGCCTGACTAGTACTATGTTCAGCTTCATGGTTAGCGTGATGAGGCTGACTCATGGAGGTTATTACCGTTTCTGGTGGCGTCGTTTCAGGCCAGCAACTTGCAAGCGTATAGACTGGCGGTCGACCATGGATTGAGCATGCTCAAGACTGACTTGATCTTTTGCCTCGGCTTTCATTTGTTGAGCCCGTTCGAAGGCGGCCTGGGCTTCGGCTTCGTTGATACTGTCGGCGTGGTCGGCTTCATCAACTAACACTCGCAGCGTATTATTAGTCACGTCAATAACTCCACCATTAGTGGCAAAGTATTCACGCTCACGGTCGGCATCTTTTTGATGACGACGCACAACGATAGCGCCGGTTGTCGCCACACTTACCAGGGGCATGTGATCTTGCAAGACGCCAATTTCACCCTCCAGGGTTGGCAGTAGCACCTCATACACCTCATCGTCAAACTTTGTGCCGCTGAGTGATACGAGTTGAAAGTGAAACATTAGCTATTTTTCCTTCTTTTCGACCTTAACGTCTTCGATCCCGCCCTTCAGGTAAAAGGCGCTCTCTGGTTTGTCGTCATGTTTGCCGTCAAGAATTTCACGGAATCCCTTGATAGTGTCTTCGAGCTTTACATATTTACCAGGGTTATTGGTAAACTGTTCTGCCACAAAGAATGGCTGACTCAGGAAACGCTGAATGCGTCGAGCGCGGTCAACGGTCTTTTTGTCTTCTTCGGATAGTTCTTCCATACCGAGGATGGCGATAATATCTTGCAGGTCTTTGTAGCGCTGCAACACTCGCTGCACTTCACGAGCAACATTGTAGTGTTCTTCGCCAACAATTTCAGGGTCAAGAATGTTCGAACTACTATCCAGCGGATCAACAGCCGGGTAGATACCGATTTCGGTCAGCGCACGGTTTAGAGAGATCGTGCTGTCGAGGTGTGCAAAGGTCGTAGCCGGCGCAGGGTCGGTCATATCGTCGGCAGGCACATATACTGCCTGCACAGAAGTAATCGAACCTTCTCGCGTCGAGGTAATTCGCTCCTGCAGCGCACCCATTTCTTGCTGTAAGTTAGGTTGGTAACCTACGGCAGAAGGCAAACGGCCAAGCAGGGCAGATACCTCAGATCCGGCCTGGGTGTATCGGAAAATATTGTCGACAAACAGCAATACGTCGGAGCCTTTATCGCGGAAACCTTCGGCAATTGTCAGTCCACTCAGCGCCACCCGCAAACGTGCTCCGGGTGGTTCGTTCATCTGTCCAAATACCAGGGAAGTGTTTTTGATAACGCCCGATTCAGTCATTTCGCCGTATAGGTCATTACCTTCACGGGTACGTTCGCCGACACCAGCGAACACCGAATAGCCGCTGTGGAATTTAGCGATGTTGTTAATCAATTCCTGAATGAGCACGGTTTTACCGACACCGGCACCACCGAATAAGCCAGCCTTACCACCTTTGGTCATCGGGCAGAGCAGGTCAATAACTTTAATACCAGTTTCCAAAATTTCAACTTTACCCGACTGGTCAATCAGTGGTGGTGGCGCGCGGTGAATCGGAGCTGTTTCTTTAAAGTCGCCGCCCTTGCCGTCGATTGGGTCTCCAGTAACGCTAAACATACGGCCGAGCGTTGCTTCGCCAACCGGCACGCTAATCGGGGAGCCGGTATCATTCACGGCGGTACCACGCTGCAGTCCATCGGTGCCACCGAGGGCAATGGCGCGTATACTCGATTCGCTGAGGTGCTGCGCTACTTCGAGAACCAGTGTTTTCCCTTCGTGTTCAACATTGAGTGCGTTATAAATTGCCGGTAGGGTATCGGCCGTAAACTCCACGTCTACCACGACGCCGACAACCTGCGTAATAGACCCGGCGGAGGTCTTAGTTTTTTCCTTCGTTGCTGATGCCATTATTGTTCTCCTTCTTGTTCATATGGTAGTGGTTTGAGTCCGAGCGCCATACGGAGTGCGCTTTTGGCAACATTCCTGAGCTGCGGGTTGGCGATGGTGTAGGTGGGATTCTCTTCCTGTAGCGCTGCAGTAAAGGAAGCATCTGCCAGTCGCTCGAGGTCTTCGGCTCCGAATTGATCGGCTATTACCTTGGCCAGTTCTGCTGGAACAGAACTATCTAGCCAGTCATCGTCTGTCGGAAACAAAGCTTCTTCGTGAGTTGCGTGGGCCATTATTGTTCTCCTTCGCTTGGTGGTATTTGCTGACAGCTTTCGGTCATCGCGTCACCTTCATATTCCCAAAATTGATCAGTAGTAATAACGAGTTCCGTTGAACCTTTCCGAAGTATGAACTCGCGTGGCTCTTCTGGCTGCGGATGCAATCCCAATATTATCTCACCCATTTAGTGCCTCCGCTCCGCCGGTTATTTCGGCCAGTTCCTGCGTAATCGCCGCCTGGCGAGCAGTGTTGTATTCCAAAGTGTAGTCGTCGATCAGATCGCTGGCATTATCGGTGGCGTTCTTCATGGCTACCATGCGCATGGCATGTTCACTGGCCAAACTTTCCAAGACCGCTTGCCACAGCTGTGCCTCAATCAGACGGGTCGTGACTTGTTCAATTACCGTCTCGACATCTGGCTCAAAGTTGCTGACATCGGGCAGTTTTGGCTTGTCGCCCGGCTGCTCAGCGCGGGCCGGGAGCAAGTCCATGGTGAGTGCTTGCTGCGATATGCTTGATTTACTAAATGTATAGATGAGCGTCACCGCATCGACATCACGAGCTTCGTACTGCTCAATGATGCTGTTGAGGACTGGTCGAATGTCGTTAGCCGTTGGCTGATCGCCGAAGCTGGCGTACACCGCTTGCAGCTCCACCTCTTGCAGGCGTCGGACAAATTGCGCACCCTTGCTGCCGATAGCAATGACTTTGCTACGAATCTTATCGCCTTGATCGGCGCGAATCTGCTTGGTGAGCTGCTTGAGGACGTTGGCGTTATAAGCGCCAGCCAACCCACTACTACTAGTGACGACCACGTACAGGTGATTCTTGATGGGGCGCTTTTGAAATAGGGCATTTTGTTCGACTTCGTCGATTGCACCAAGCCGCGCCAGCAACTCAAAAGCTAATTCACGATATGATCGGCTGCGGGCCGCATATTCTTGAGCACGTCGTAGTTTACTAGCGCTCACCAGCTGCATCGCCTTGGTAATCTGGCGAGTGTTCTTGATTGAACCTATGCGTCGTTTGAGGGTTATGGTATTTGCCACAAGAATTACCTAGCTTTCGCTATGCCTCTTCCTTAGTTTCATATTGCTTAGCCACGTTGTTAGCAACCTTCAGGACAGCCTTATTGTCTTCGTCGGATGGCTTGTCGCCACTGTTGAGTCGTTCGGTCAGCTTGGCGTGCTTACTCTTCAGTTCACGTAAAATAGCTTGCTGAGCCGCATGAATTTTATCAAGTGGAACGGTATCGAGGCTTCCCTCGGTAGCTGCATACAGCTGAGCATACATTTCCCAGATAGCATAGGGAGTGTATTGCGGCTGCTTGAGCAGTTCAGTCAGTCGCTGACCGCGCTCAATGGTGTGGCGAGTTTCTGGATCGAGGTCGGTACTAAACTGACTAAACGCCGCCAATTCGCGGAACTGAGCCAAGCTCAGTTTCAGTCCACCACCGGCCGACTTAATCGCCTTGGTCTGGGCAGCGCCACCAACACGCGAGACCGACAAACCAACTGAAATCGCCGGGCGAACACCCTGATAGAACAAGTTGGTCTCCAAGAAAATCTGACCATCAGTTATCGAAATAACGTTGGTAGGAATGTACGCAGAGATGTCACCAGCCTGGGTCTCGATAATTGGCAAGGCAGTCAAGCTACCAGCGCCGAGCTCGTCAGATAGCTTAGCGGCACGCTCCAGCAGGCGCGAGTGCAGGTAAAAGACATCACCTGGATAAGCTTCGCGTCCGGGTGGACGACGCAGCAGCAACGACATCTGTCGGTAAGCGGCAGCGTGCTTTGTCAGGTCATCATAAATGATCAGGGCGTGTTGCTTATTGTCGCGGAAATATTCACCCATCGCAGCGCCAGCATATGGCGCCAGGTAGAGCAGGGCGGCAGGGTCAGCTGGACTCGTGGCCACGATGATAGACTGATCCATCACGCCTTCGCGCTTCAGGCGTTCTTGCAAGGCAGCGACCTTGGAGAGCTTCTGACCGATGGCAACATAGACGTTTATAACACCGGTTTTTTGACGAGCCTGGTTAACCATAGTGTCCACGGCAATGGCAGTTTTACCGGTTTGACGGTCACCAATAATCAACTCACGCTGTCCTCGACCAATCGGCACAATCGCGTCAATTGCCATAATACCGGTCATCAACGGTTCATGGACACTTTTGCGGTCCAATACACCAGGCGCCGGGCGCTCCACGCGATACGATTGCTTTGCTTTGATAGGTTCGCCGCCATCCAGCGGATTTCCGAGCGGATCAACCACGCGACCTACGAGCTCCGGCCCTACTGGCACCTCGAGCACTTTACCGGATAGTCGGGCTTTAGCTCCAGCTTTTACTTCAACGTCTTCGCCGAGCAGCACCGCGCCAATTTCGTCTTCACCGAGGTTAAAGGCAAAGGCCGTCACCGGCTTACCGTCGACACCTTCGACTTCGAGCATTTCGTTATAACCACAACGGCGCAAGCCATAAATCCAGGCGATGCCGTCGCCGACACGTGTGACCACGCCGACTTCTTCAATTTCCGGACGAGTCTTCAGCTCGGCTATCGCCGCACGAATGTCGTCGGAAAGTTCTTTAATAGATAGTTCTGCCACGCTACTTTTCTCCTCCGGTTAATTGTTTGAATCGGTTCAGCTTGCTCCGAACCGTTAGTTCGAGCTGCTCATTGGCAAGTTCGAGCCGTACGCCACCCATGACGCGCGGATCGAGCTGCTCGCTGATAATAATTTGTTTTGCATCAGGGAATGCTACCCGCAAATTTTGCTCAATATCGGTCCGAGCAGCGACAGTCAGCGGGTGAGCCGTTACGGCGGTGGCTTCGACAATACCATATTCATCCGTTCGATATTGGGCGATATCCCGTAGCAACGAATCAAGTTCGCCGGCACGCTTTTCGGTTAACAAATAGGCCGCTACTTCTTTATTAAGTCGCTCAACATTAGCGCCAGCTTTTTCATAACGCTGGGCAAGCAGAGCTGCCAAACGAGAACGACTCAATTTCATTAGGCCCGACCTTTCAATGCTTTATCGATGAGTTTGGCGTCCTTGGTGGCATCGACTTTCTCATCAATCATCGCTTCGGTCGCATCAGAGATAAGGCCAACCAGTTCTTTTTCGAGTTTTTGACGAGCCCGGGCGGTATCTTGGGCGATACGGTTTTCGGCTTGCGCCAGAATGCCGTCGGCTTTGGCTTGCGCCTTCTTCTCAGCTTCGGCAGAAATTTGGCGGCCGGCATCTTCGGCATTGGCGACGATTTCGTCGGCTTCTTTGCGGGCTGACTTTAGTGTATCGTCGACTTTCTTGTCGAGCTGCGTCTTTTCCTTTTGCATCTCTTCACCCAGTCGAACACCGTCTTCTATCAGCTCGCGTCGCTCATTGAGCACTCCCAAAATTGGCTTGAAGGCATAGCGTTTCAGGACCCAAAACGCCAGCAAAAACGTAACCAGCTGTATCAAGAAGGCCTTGCCGTCAACACCCAGGGCACTGAGGCCCGATGCCTGTTCAGCTCCAAATTGTGTTATGTAGGTATTCACTACGTCCGTAATTCCTTTTTCGACTATTTAACAATGAAGAGAGAGGCGAAGGCCAACAGACCAAACAACTCAACAATCGCAACAAAGATCAGTGCCTGACCAAAGAACTTAGCGGCTTCTGGGTTGCGACCAACCGCTTGCAGGTAGTTACTTCCGATTAGCCCAATACCGATACCTGGCCCAATAAAGCCACCACCGACCATGAGCCCCTTACCAATGAGATCCACGTTGAGCGTCTGTGCGGCTGCAACCAGTTGAATCAATTCTGACATGTATTATTACTCCTTTATTACTTAACTATCACTTTTATTACACAAAAATAAGGCCCAGCATCAGCTTATGCATTGGCGGGCTCACGCTTAATTGTTTCAGGCTGATTAACATCGGTCAAGTCTGCGGGCTCAGCAAGATCCGTAGAGTGAGATTGAGAAGCATTCACTGAAATAGCCAGATACATCATGCCCAGGGTTACAAAGATATAGGACTGCAGTGCGCCAACCCCAAGCTCGATCAGCGTAAAGGGCAGGGCGGTGATTGGCGCCGCAAAGCCACCAAGAAAGGCAAATACGGCAATAACCATCTCTCCAATAGCGACGTTCAGGAACAATCGAATCGACAGGCTTACTACGCGAGTCAGATCACTGAAAATTTCTAGCAGTCCAACCGTAAAGTACAGCGGATTCCAGGGACTGCCCACAAAGAAGTGCCGGAGATACTTAAAGAACCCGCCGGCTTCTTTAATAGAAGCTGCATACACAAAAATCATCGTCACGGCCGCCATCGCAAAGGTGCCGTTCCAGTCGCCGGTAAACGGCCGAAACACCGGATTTTCATCGATTGTAAAGCCTTCGCCGACAATCGGTAGCAAACCCAGCCACGTGTTGAGCAGAATAAAGAAGAACAATGTCACAAAATACGGCGCGTATTTGCGGCCGGTCTTTTTGTCGTTAAAGACAGACAGGACTTGGTTATATATAAAGTCGATGCCGAGTTCGAGCAACTGAATTGGCCCGCGCTTCGGCTTGACAGTAAATTTGCGTGACACCCACACCAAGAAAACCACGACGAGTAACGAGGTAATCCAGCCATAAAAGATAGAGTTAGTGATGGTCCATCCGTTTATTTCAAACAGGCCGCCGGGAGCGACATGGATAGCGGGGCCATCTTCGGCAGCGAATCGACTCAGCAACTCAAGCATTATTTCGAATCTCCTTTCGTTTTTCCGGTAGCTTTTTCAGTAGCAATACGAGTAGTGCGCTGCAACACCAGGAAGGTTCCGGCAGCAGCGACAACAAAGCCTAACAGCGTTAGCCAGGGCGACGAATTAAACTTTTCGTCCAGCTTAAAGCCTCCCACAATAGGCACAATAACCACAATAGCCAGCTGCCAGCTCATATTAAGCACGGTGATATAAAACAAGTTTTGTTGGTAGTAAAAGTCGTCGGGAGCGGATTTTTGAGCGGGCGTTTGAGAGTCCGCATCTTTAAGAGAAGGCGGCGTCGTGTGTGGCGCAGCAGTGGTTTTTCCCATACCGGACTAGTATAACATCTCTGTTAGGCCGGCTGCAATACTCGTAAAAAGGAGGGTTGCAAATGTCCAGAAGCTCCTATACTATATTTAGTATAGTAAGAAGAAAGGATCAGTGATGCCCAACGTAACCATTTATACCGCTACCTGGTGCGCATTTTGTCATGCCGCCAAAGACTATCTCGACAAACAAGGTGTAAAATACACCGACAAAGACGTCGAACACGACCCGACCGCCATGGCAGAATCTCTCGACAAATCTGGGCAGCGCGGCATCCCGGTGTTGGATATCGACGGCACCGTCATTGTCGGCTTTGACCGTCCCAAGATAGATGCTGCACTCAAGGCGTAAGCCACTACTCGTATTTCTGAGCGAAATATCTCACATACATCTCTAACCCCCAGTCGATAGACTAGGGGTTATGTATATATAGGGGATGCGTATGAGTGAGAGTGAGCAGCCGCAAATAATCGTCGATAACGGAACTGACCCTCTTATCGCCAAACGTATTCACATGATTGACCGAGCAATACACCGCTCGCCCGAGCGTTTCCAAGAATCCGTCGATAACCTCGGGGAACTGGCGACATCTCAGGTTATCGAAATTGGTGACATCGATAAACGAATCGTTACCGCTACGCGAAAGCCAGATGAACTTATCACTGAATTCCTTAATAATCGCTACGACCGCGACTCAGTCTTTGACGATGCGACCGAGGAAGCCCTCGCAGAAGACGAAACTGCTGCCGAACTACTCGCCGTCATGCGGAGTAAAACCAGCCAGATTATAAGCGCTGGCATTATGAAAAAGATCAGTCGGCAAAATATGGATGCACCGGCAGCTCGCGACGAGTTTCGGCGCTATAGGCTGGGGTTTTACATTAAGCGCGTTATAGCACTGCAGCCACCGAATACAGAAGGGAAAGGCCCAGATCAACCGTTGCCACAGCTGCGTTCTACGGGGTAGCGCATGCGACATATCTCACAGGCAGCCAAAAGAAGAATTTGGTAGAATACAGGCAATAGGTCAATTATGTCAGCCGAACAACACCTACCGTACCACCAACAATTCCCGACAACTGATAGCGGCGATATATTCAATCATTCGTATACCGAACAAGAAAATGCTAAGCTCTCCCCACTTCAGCGACAGGAAGAACTCGCCCAACGGCGGATGTTACAAGCCTTTCGGTCGTATTGCGCCCAACCGGAGCTGCATCTAGACCTGACATCCCGCCAGAGCAGTGACGAACCAGCACTAGCATATGCAGCACATGATTTTATCGCGACAGCCGTCGAAAAAAGGCTCGAAGAATGGCGACTACAGTCACACGCCCGCATACCATACGCCGCAGCACACCGTGGGCAAATAACGACCTATCTCGAGCGGTTCTACAGTCAATTCGGTCCGGCGCCCGATAACCCAGATTCTGTGCGCAGCACGCAGCGCCAGCACTACTTAGTACACAGCCGGGCATTGGCAAATTCTCGTCGCGTCCTCATCAACGGTGCACTCGTATACCCAGAAGTAATGATTGCCGAAAAGCTCCAACGACTGCTGCGAGATCAAGAAATGCCCGTTGCAGCTAATGCGATTGAGGGGCTCCTAGGCGCCTATGGGCAAAGGATCGGGCAGCTCAATTCGTTTACTGGTAGTGCCGCTTTACACCATCACAGCAAAGACCGACACGGCGTAATCCGTCGGTTCCAAATACCCGATGAGCACCGGTAAAACACTGGCTCTTTGGCTTGTCTCTAGGCTATACTACATATAATGTCTCTCGAGGGGTACAAAACCAAACAATCAGTTGTCCTGGCATACACCGGCGACAGCAAAGGCAAAACCAGCGCATCGCTCGGTCTGATGGTGCGTGGCCTCGGCAACCGCTGGAATGTTGCGTTTATCCAATTTATTAAATACTGGGGCGTCAGCGAACATGTTTTTATTCGCGACATCCTGCCGATATACAAAGATCAGTTGTATTTTTTCAAAGGCGGTAAGGGTTTTTATCAAGCCGGTGAGCTCAGCGCCGAACACGTCAGCGAAGCCCAGCACAAACAAGCCGCCCAAGAGACCTACGATGAAGCCTACCGCTGCGCCACCAGCGGCGAGTACGATTTGGTCATATGCGACGAGATCAACAACGCCGTGCACGATGGGCTCCTCTCTGTATCTAAGCTCGAAAAGCTCATCAAAGATCGTAGCGACCGCACTAGCCTGTGCGTTACCGGCCGCAATTTCCCCTCGTCACTCCTCAAGTACGTCGATATAGCTACCGAGATGAAAAAGATTAAACACCACTTCGACGACCAATACGTCGCCAACAAAGGAATCGATTATTAATGTATCGCTATCGCTCTACAGCGGCGCGCTACGGTAACCACACCAACGACGGCTGCCCGTTCTGCAGCCCAGATAAGTCACGCATCATCGAGGAGGGCAAAACCGCGCTCGTTATTCGGAACATATTCCCCTACGATCTCTGGGAGTCACGCAAGACTAAAGATCATCTGATGGTTGTGCCCAAGCGCCATCGCCCGACACTGCACAGCCTTACCACGCCGGAGCGCAATGAGATTATGGCGTTTATCGCCAAGTACGAAAAGAACGGCTACAACATCTACGCGAGGGCAGAGAGCAGCACTCAAAAGTCCATCCCCGATCATCAGCACTCCCACCTCATTGCTACCGAATCTAAACCTGCCCACATGCTGTTTTATTGGCGAAAACCCTACTTTTTATTTCACAAGTAGCACTATTGACTCAAACGGCTGATTATCGCCATACTACCAACTCATAGACGTTTCAAAGAGGTACTCTCATGAGCAATTCCCGGAATCCACAAGAACACTTCCAAGAGGTTAAAGATTTTGTCACCACAACTACTGAGCTCACGCAGCAACAGCTATACCTGTTGGAAATGGGGCGGAAGCTTATTTCCGCAACGTCACACCAGCATTACCTCGACCAAATCAAGCAAACGGCCAATGAACATGTCGACCACATTTCTTTGGCCGTCCAAGCTATCAAGCGTGTCAGTGCTAACAATACTGGGGTCTGGGTGGAAGATCCGGCTACCGGTAATGCTATGCCGGTGACTGGCTTTGACTTTAGTATGAAAACCAAGTCCTATCTGGCCGTCGTGAGCGGAAAAGAAGATACCTGGATTGTTACCGATGGCTCACAGCTGAGCCTCCGCCCTAAAAGCTAGCGCCTCGTCGCTAAACTAGCTACTATAGCTGTATGGCAACACTGTACATCCTGGTGGGGTATCCCGGGTCCGGCAAAACGACCGTTTCGCAAATCATTTGCGGAGCGAGCGATGCGGTGCACCTATGGGCAGACTTCGAACGCCAGCAAATGTTCACTACCCCTTCGCATAGCGCCAGTGAAAGTCACCAGCTGTATACGCACCTCAACAACGAAGCCGAGGCTCTGTTGCTGCAGGGTAAGAGCGTCGTCTTTGATACCAACTTCAATTTTTATAAAGACCGCCGACATTTGCGCAACATTGCTCGGCAAGCCGGCGCCGATAGTAAACTCATTTGGCTCACCACCCCCAAAGACATTGCCATGCACCGGGCCGTCAACGATTCACACGGCAAGCCCACCAGACTCTATGGCAACATGGATGCGCTCACCTTCGAACGCATTGCCAGCCACCTAGAGCCGCCCCGTGATAGCGAGCATCCTATTAAGTTACTTGGCGAAAACCTCCACAAAACAACTGTTATGCAGGCGCTCGACTTATTATGAGGAAGCGAGCGAGCAGAGGCCGAAAATTATCCTTATATAGCGTCATCCTGGCTATTTTTTTCATCATCGGCCAATACTACGGCTGGTTTGGTGACGTTGCCTATGTCGCCGAAACATCGCAGCCCGGCATGTACCGCGTCACCAGGTATATCGATGGCGATACTATTGCCGTCGACATGAATGGCGCCAGCGAAACCATCCGCTTTGTCGGCATCGACACCCCCGAAACACACAAGCCCAATACGCCCGTCCAGTGCTACGGCCCGGCCGCCGCTGCCCATACCAAAACTCTCATCGCCCGTGCTGGCGGCGTCGTACGTCTCCAGTCAGATCCGCTCAGTACCAACCGCGACCGCTACGACCGCTTACTGCGCTATGTTTATCTTCCAGATGGCACTAACGTCAACGAAACGAACATCCGCCAGGGATACGCCTTTTACTATCCGTATTTTCCTTTTAGCAAATCAGCCGATTTTGCGGCTGCTCAGATCGAAGCCCAGCAGCACCATCGCGGTTTATGGAGCAATTGCAAACCCACGCCAACCGACATGGGTGGCTACCGCATGGACGAACCCGCTCGTTAGTCGACGAATGTAGCAGGGTTCACGCGGACGTATCGCCCGCGCACCGCACTCAGGTTGTACCGCCGATACACAGTGCGTAGCGGCAGCTGGAAGAGTAGTGCCAGGACCACATTCAGGTACATATGCCGGCCGGATTTTACTTCGTGCGCGGCATAGGTTGAGGTACTCAGCAGAGCATAGTCCCAAAATTCTCGCATATCATCGTCAATGCAGCGGGCCGAAATGCTGGCGACTAGCGACGGCTCAAAAGCCACAGTTTGGTCAGCCCAGTTGAGGTGAATAGCCAAGTCAAAATCTTCATGCAGACCACCACGCTTACAAACGTGCTTTTTGCAGGCATTCCAGGCCGACTTGCGCAGCGCCATGTTAGCCCCCTGCAAAAAGACTTCTTCCTGCATGAGGTTAGCGGCGCGGCTCCGCAGCATCAGGTCAAATTTGGCAAACAGTTTGCGGTAGGGCACATCGTAATACTCAATGGCACCGGTGACGGCATCGATACGCTCATCAGCGAAAATACGTTGGAGCTGCATGGTCCAATCGCGCGGCAGGCGCGTATCAGCATCGATTCGGCCAATAATATCACCTCGTGCCGCATTAAAGCCACGGTCGCGCGCATGGACAACGCCTTGGCGTTTGGCGTGTATTAGGGTAACAAATTGGAAACGCCGAGCAATCTGAGCAGTTCGGTCGGTAGAATTGTTATCAACCACAATGACTTCATAGGGCTTCTGCCGCTGACGAGCAATAGTCCGCAAACAGGCTGCGAGCTGTGCTTCTTCGTTATAAACAGGGATGACTATACTTATTCGAGTGTTCATAAGAACCTTACTATTGTAAGCTAAAACCACGCACATGGCACCACTAAAATGCTCGTGCTATCTGTTATGAACGTAAAAATTACTGCACATACTCTCTGGCGACACCTTGTACGGTGGTGGCGTCGCAGCTGGCTGCACAAAGCCATCGCGCTGACCATGCTGATACTCGTCATTATCGTGGCCGGCATGTTTGGCATCGCCCAATGGTACATCCACAGCCAAGCTGGCAAGCCAATGACATACGGCGTTAGTTTTATTCCGTCATACGCGCGAAATCTCGGGGTAGAACCTCAGCAGACATTCGACGCGCTGCTCAATATGGGCGTACGACATTTTCGGCTCGTTAGCTACTGGAAAACCATCGAGCCCGCACCAGGTCAGTACAACTTCGATGAGCTCGACTGGCAGTTCGCAAAAGCCGAAGCCGCCAACGCCAAAATCGTCCTGACGCTCGGCCTCCGGCAACCGCGCTGGCCCGAGTGCCACGAACCACGCTGGGTCGATACCAGCAAGCCACTCGCCAACTGGCAGCCACAGCTCGAAACCTTCATGCAAAAGGTTGTTGAGCGCTACAAATCCAGCCCAGCCCTCGACAAATACCAGCTCGAAAACGAGTATTTCCTGACGGGCTTCGGCAATTGCAAGGACATGAGCCGCTCCCGTCTGATAGACGAATATCACTTAGTGCAAAAACTCGATCCCAACCACGATATCATCATCCCGCGCAGCAACAACGCACTCGGTTTTCCGGTGGGCAAGCCGACACCAGACGAGTGGAGCATATCCATATATAAGCGAGTGTGGGATGCCGGCGTCACCCACCGCTACTTAGAATATCCGTTTCCGTCATGGTTCTATGGCTACATTGCCGGGGTGCAGCAGCTGGTCTGGCATCGCAACATGATGATTGCCGAGCTGCAAGCCGAACCATGGCCGCCGCATGGGCAAGACATCACCAATATTTCACTCGAAGAACAAAACAAGTCATTCAATGCCAAACGATTCGAGGGGCGATTTGAGCTGGCACGAGGCACCGGTATGAAAGAAGTCTACTTTTGGGGCGCCGAATACTGGTACTACCGCAGCGTGGTGTTACACGACGACTCCGTCTGGCGCGTCGCCCAGCAACACTTCTCGCAACCATAGTGATATTGACTTTTGTCTATTTTGGTGCTATAATTGTATTACTAGTGAGGTCTGCGGCCCCTTCTTCTCTCATCATAGTACCGAGTTACTTGCTTGTGTTACGCAGGCCCTGGAGGACGATGGCAGCGTGCAGGTCGATATCGTCTCCTCCCGCATGGTGCATTCCCCTCAGCTCCATTCCGTGCAGCCTGCCACCGTAGCTTTGCTGCAACTTTTGTACCACCAAATTGAGTTTGGTGGGCGTCGAGAGCTCACTCAGTTCGCCCCACGCGACCGTAGCAGATAACTCCGGCTGCGCATCGAGAGCACTCCGTACGCGATGAATGTAGTTTCCCTTGGCAATTCCTTTTGCGATTGATCGGTTAGTGTGGGTAAGCAAGCCGCCAGCCCACCGGACAAAGCCCATATGTTCGGCAGATTTCTCGCGGGCCTCCACGAGGGCAGGGCTATCCGTCTGGGCGATGTACCCTTCCAGAGGCGCTTCCGAGCGGCGGAAATCAGACGCTAGATGCCATAGGCCGCGCGTTGCCACCGATGCCGGCTCCATCCACACGCCAGACTCTGCCAGTATGTCGAACCGCTCTGCCTGTGTTGCTGCCTCGGCCGCAAGATCCGCCCCATACGAGAACCCGATTGTTTCGATGCGGGTTACTTTATTGTGTGCCAGGTGTGCAAGGACCGGGTCAACCGCCGCTCGAAAATCGCCATTGCGCAAATCAGCATGGTGAGCACGCTCTATGGTAGCGCCGCCATTTTTTATGCCCGCCGGATTACCAGCAATCATCAACGGAACAGAGGGATCAGCGCCAAACAGGCGCATGCCGCGCATGGCCATGTTTTCGTCAGCCGGATTGCCCATGGGCGCAAAATATACTCGTACTTTGCTGTTGTCATAGTCAGTTCTCGGCGCAATATGCCAATACTGAATACTATTGTCGTCCTCGAGTGGCCAGCTGGTATCGGGGCGGTCCCCAATGCCATAGGCTTTGGCCAGGTCCTGATATGAGGCGTCGTGCTCTCGCTCGGCGCATGCCGCCACCGCTTCGAGGACGCCTTCCTCGAACGCATAGTAGCCTTGCAGCCGTTCGGCGGTATTCATAACTATATTTTACCATCGTTTTAACGGATTGTCAGATAGGCAAAACACCTCTACAATACTGCTCATGGCCAAAAAGAAACGCCCTCAAACCAAATCTATCCAAAACCGTCGCGCCCGCCACGATTACGAGCTCGGCGACTCTTTGGTAGTGGGCGTAGAACTTACCGGCAAAGAGACCAAATCGCTGCGTATGGGGCAGGGTAGCCTGCGTGGCGCCTATGTCACCGTCAAGGATAATGAGTTGTTTCTGCTTAACGCTCTCGTCGGGCAAAGCCAAGGCATAACCCTCAGCGAAGAAGAACAGCGCCGTACCCGGAAGCTCCTGGCTAAGCGTCGCGAAATCGACTCCCTTATCGCGGCCAAACAGCAGGGCCGGACCATCGTACCCCTCGAAATGCTTACCCAAGGCCGCTTTATTAAACTCCGTATATCCGTCGGCAAAGGCAAAAAACAATACGACAAGCGGCGCACTCTGAAAGAGCGCGACGCGACTCGCGAGGCTAACCGAGCGATGAAACCGCGCTAGCGGTTGGTCGTATGCAAATACGATAGCGAGTAGCGCGCGCAGAAGCTTGCTTCGAGCACGCTGCGAAGATATATGGCAAAGCCATACAAGCGGCGCACTCTGAAAGAGCGCGACGCGACTCGCGAGGCTAACCGAGCGATGAAACCGCGCTAGCGGTTGGTCGTATGCAAATACGATAGCGAGTAGCGCGCGCAGAAGCTTGCTTCGAGCACGCTGCGAAGATATATGGCAAAGCCATACAAGCGGCGCACTCTGAAAGAGCGCGACGCGACTCGCGAGGCTAACCGAGCGATGAAACCGCGCTAGCGGTTGGTCGTATGTAAATACGATAATCGAGGACGTGCGCAGGAGTTTACTCCGAGCACGCCGCAAGAATATATGTGCGAATGCACAATACAAGCGGCGCACTCTGAAAGAGCGCGACGCGACTCCAGGGGCCTAACCGAGCGATGAAACCGCGCTAGCGGCAACAAAAACGCTAAATCGTCCAGGCGACGATTCGGCAAATTTGTGTCACAGTAATATTTCTTATACCTCTCGACGTTTTTTTGTGGCTTACTAGAGTGCCATGAGGAGTATTTCAGACATTCAATGGCGCGCGGCATTTTCGAAGTTTCGAGCCCTCTTTACCAAAAAACGAGTCCTCATTGGACTGGCTATTATTGCGGTGTTCTTAATTATTACTCCCATCGTAACCTATGCGTACTACGCCCATGATATTTCCGACCGTGAGCGATTAATGAACCGTAACAGTACCGGCTACGTCCTCAAAGATCGCCACGGTAAAGTGTTTTACGAATATGGCACTGTAAATTCCAACGACAATGTACCCCTCAGCAAGATATCCGACAACCTCGAACACGCCCTAATCGCCAGCGAAGATAAGGGGTTTTATTCTCACCCCGGCTTTTCAGTAAAAGGAATTATAGGCGCAGCCTACGCCGACGTGATGCACAAGAGCGCCACAGCTTACGGCGGTTCCACCATTACACAGCAACTCGTCAAAAATCGTCTGCTGTCGACGAACAAAAACTACTTCAGAAAGTACCAAGAAATCTCCATGGCGATTGCGGTAGAACGCAAGTATTCCAAGGATGAAATCCTCGATATGTATCTCAACTCGGTATACTTCGGCGAAGGGGCCTTTGGCATAAATGCGGCAGCCAAAACATACTTTGGCAAATCACCCGGCGATTTATCCGTAGCCGAGAGCAGCATGTTAGTGGGGCTGCTGCCGGCACCGAGCGCCTACTCCCCGATTTCAGGCGACCGGGAACTTGCCGTCAAGCAACAAAAGCGCGTACTAGGCCAAATGGTAGAGGCCGGCTACCTGACTGCATCAGATAGAGACAAGGCTCTCGCTGAGCCACTGCACTACGCCGATGCTTCAAGCACTAAACAAACATATGCCCAGCACTTTGCCAATATGATCATACGAGACCTCGAAAAGAAATATGGCGAAGAAAAGGTAGTCCGATCGGGGTACCAAATCACTACGACGCTCGATTTAGACTGGCAAAAAACGGCCGAACAAACCGTGAAGGATCGTGTGGCCGTCATGAAATCATTAGGTGGCCGCAACGCCAGTCTGGTTGCCGAAGATCCAACCAGCGGAGAGATACGCGCCCTCGTTGGCAGTGTCGACTGGAACAACCCCGACTTTGGACAAGTCAATATGGCAACGGCGCTTCGGCAACCCGGCTCCAGCTTTAAACCCATCTACTTTAGTAAAGCCCTCCAAGAAAAGATCGTCACGCCCGCTACCATTCTGGACGATTCCGAAAAGACATTCGGCGGCAAGTATTCACCTCGCGATTACGACAACCAGTTCAAAGGCAAGATGCGCCTGCGTAATGCCTTGGCCGAATCCCGTAATGTAACCGCTGTCGAAGTCATGCAAAAACTGGGCGTCGACAACGCTATTGAAGCCGCACACGAGATGGGCCTCAGTTCGGTCGACGGCGACCCATCGCAGTATGGCTTATCCCTGGCACTCGGCACGGCAGAAGTCAGGCTCATCGACATGGTGCACGCCTATAGCGCCTTCGCCAACCAAGGCAAACAACACGAGCGTGTTATGGTTACCAAAATTCAAGACAAATATGGCCACACCGTCTTCCAACACAAAAATGCTTCGAAAGCCAAAGATGTCAGAAGCAAAGGTTCCGCCTATTTAATCGACTCCATTTTGTCAGACAAAAGTGCTCGGGCTCCGACCTATGGTTCGCGGCTTAACATTCCCGGGCATGATGTGGCATTCAAAACCGGTACCACCAACGATAGCCGCGATGCCTGGACCATCGGCTTCGTACCAAACCTCGTTGTTGGTGTATGGGTTGGCAACAACGAGCACGAACCCATGACAGGTCTGGCAGGCGGTAGTGCGGCTGGCGTTATCTGGAAACAAACCATGAGTGATTATCTGCAAGATATCCCCACCAAGTCCTTCCAGAAGCCATCCACTATCATTCG
Organism: uncultured Candidatus Saccharibacteria bacterium; assembly: GCA_963800205.1. Classification (GTDB taxonomy): domain Bacteria; phylum Patescibacteriota; class Saccharimonadia; order Saccharimonadales; family UBA4665; genus UBA6224. The sequence goes on along the minus strand of CAWCZQ010000005.1, from coordinate 5,406 downwards.
TATTTCCATCTGCGAAGGTCAAGAGGCCAGGGCAGTTAACACTGGTACCAACACATACGCTGAGTATTTCATTGAGGGCAGCGAACCGACCAAAACCTGCAATGCCGTACAGCCGAAGAAGCAAGAAAAAACCAAGCCCGAAGACACCAAAACCAAAAAGAAGGATAACAAGAAAAAAGACAATCAAGCCGGTGGTCGTGGTGCCGACGAGCCAACGCCCACTGATGGTACAACCGACCCAACCACAGGGGGTGCCGGTAGTGGTACGAACGACGGTAGTGGCACCACAGATAGTGGTTCCACTGGTGGTGGGACTACGGACGGTACTGGTACAGGCGGCGGTAGTGGCACCACAGACGGAGGTTCTACTGGCGGAAGCGGTACCGGCACTAGCGATGGCACTGGCACTGGCACTGGGGGCACCAGCGGTACTAGCGATGGCGGCGGTACGACCACACCATAACCTATCTTGGCAGTAGTTTAGTTTACTTCTGTGGTAGAGGTCGCTAGAATACAGAGGTTGTATGTCGCCAGCTGCCGTCCACTTTAGCCGCACCGCAGTAGCGACTTTTACTCACCCTTATGCTGTTAAACGTAGATATTACCGAAAAATCATTCGGCTATAACGCCTTGTACGATGATTTAAAGTTCGACGTCCAGCCCGGCGAAATAGTCGGGCTTATTGGTCGTAACGGCACCGGCAAATCAACCTTGCTGCACATGATTACGGGTGATGACAGTGATTTTCAAGGCACCGTCGACCTCAAGCGTGGCGCCACCATCATCGCCAGCCGACAGGAACACCACGGCCACGAAGACAAGCAAGTCCTGGAATACATTCAGGGTGACTTGCCAGAGTTTGCCGAACTCCACCACATCATTACGACATACCCCGAACACATGGGCGATGACACCCGCAAGCTGCAACGGTACAGCGACGCCCTAGAGCGCTTTACGCAGTTAGGCTACTTCCAAATAGAAGACGAGCTCACCCAATCCATGCAGGCCTATCAGCTAGACCCGATCTTACTCGAGCGCCAACTCGGGCAACTCAGTGGCGGCCAAAAACGCATGGTCGAACTCATCAAAGTCCAACGGGCCCGCGGCCACTTGGCGCTTATCGACGAACCAACCAACCACATGGATTACGTCGCCAAAGCTGCGTTTATCAAGTGGCTCAGTGCCGCTCCCGAAGCCGTCATCGTCATTACCCACGACCGTGATGTGCTGGGCGTCGTCGATAAGATTATCGAAATCCGCAACGGCCGGGCCTACTCGCTTCAAAGGCAATTACGATCACTATTTGTCGATCAACAAAAATCAAATCACGTCGCAGGTCAACGAATACGATCTCATCCAGCGCCGCATCAAAAATCTCACCGACGACCTCGTCCGCTTCCGCCGCCTCAAAGAAAAGGCCCGTGACCCCGGCACCATCAAACGCTTCAAATCCCAAGAAGAAAAGGCCGAGGCCGAACTCGAGAAACTCTCTGGCGCCGAGCGCCCCTCATTCTGGATCGACCGCGAAAACGTCGAAGACCTCAACCCCAAGCTCAGCACCGCCTACCAAAAGTACAAAGCCAAAAACATTCAGCTCTCCACCCGCAGCACCGCTAGCCGCTCGTCGCGTCTGCTCGTCGAAGCCCGCGACCTCAGCCTCGGTTATCACGACAAGCCACTGTTTGCCGGCATCAACTTTAGCCTCCGGGAAGGCGAGCGCCTTCGTCTGCACGGTCGCAACGGGGCCGGCAAAACCACACTCGTCAACGCCATCATTGCCGCAGCTATCGGAGCGACGACAGCGGTACAACGTTTTAGCGGCACCATCGCCACCGAAAAGGAAATGACCATCGGCCAGTACGAACAGGAAATAGACAGCAAATTCCTTACCATGACGCTCCACGATGCCATCGAACAATCATGTCTGGAAAAAGACGTGCAAGTCGGCGAGCAAAAGATCAAGCAGTTGCTCGGCGAATTTTTATTCAATCCCGCCACCGATGGTGACACACCGATCGATCGGCTCAGCGGCGGCCAAAAAGCCCGCTTTCAGCTCATCCGTATGCTGCTCGGCGATCCGCTGCTACTCATCCTCGACGAACCGACCAACCACCTCGACCTGCCGAGTATCGAAGAGCTCGAGGATGCGCTGGCTCGCTACCATGGCGCTATTATCTATATCTCGCACGATAGCTACTTTGCCAAAAATATCGGTGGCGATACGGTCGCTATTGGCGACTCCGCGTAGTTTCGTGGATTATCAGGCCTTGGTGAGGCTCGAGGCGAACGGTACCATCGGTCTGTTGTCCTATGAGATGGCGGTCATGGCTGGTCAAGAGTATTTCACCATGCACGCTGTCGGATTCGATGACATGAGTGCGGTCTTGAAAATTGAGCAGCACCAAATACGATTCATCTCCATACATTCGCCGGTACGCCAGTACGCCACCCTTGAGCTTCAGCAGCCGGAAACCGCCACGCTTGAGCGCCAGGGAAGAACGGCGCAGGTGCAAGAGCGACCGATACAGTTCCAGGAATGAGTCCGGATTTCCCGACTGCACATTTACATTGCAATGTTTGTAATCCTTGTTAATCGGCAGCCACGGCTTACCAGTTGTAAAACCGGCATGATATTCTGGCGACCACACCATTGGTGTCCGCTCAGGGTCTCGGTTAAGCCCTAGTTCTGGCCGGTCAGCCGCAAAGGGATCTTGGGTCTGATTAGGCAGGATTGTGCCGTCTACCATACCAACTTCTTCTCCGTAATATATCGTGGGCATGCCCGGCAAGGTCAGCTGCAGCATGGCAGACAATCGTGCCGCCGGCCGACCGAGCCGAGTCGCCAGCCGGCTCTGGTCATGGTTGCCAAAGCAGTATACCGGCACAAAATCTTGGTGCATGCCTTTTTGAAATTCACTAATAAATTCGCCGTAGTATTCAGCATCCCAATCCGCGAGGATACCCTCAAAGTTAAACGGTGCCGCCACCGACGGATCGACCCGTTCATAGTAACGCTGGTAATACTCTTTGGCCTCTTTTGGGGAGGCTCCTTCTTCCGGATAAGCTTCGATAACCATGAATTTTTTATTGTATGACTTGAGGAGTTCCGCCATGTCGCGCAAATATTCAAACAAGCGATGGCCCTGCTGGCTATAGATATGTTCCAGCTTTTGGTAGGGGTTACTGCCTTTATGGTAGTCGAGATTCGTCAGGTCGTCGCGCAGGCGTTTGTCTTTCGAGATCATGCTGACCGCATCAATCCGGAAACCATCGACGCCCAAATCCAACCAAAACCGCATGTTGTCGAGCATGGCGGCACGTACCTCTGGATTGTCCCAATCCAGGTCTGGCTGTTGTTCCAAAAAGCTGTGCAAGTAATATTGGCCGGTGCCTGTATCAAACTTCCAGGCAGAGCCGCCAAACATACTTAGCCAGTTATTGGGCGGCGAACCATCAGGCTTGCCATCGCGCCAGATATACCAATCGCGCTTCGCGTTCGTGCGCGAAGCGCGAGATTCTTTGAACCAGGAGTGCTCGTCGGAGGTATGGTTCGGCACAAAATCGATAATGACGTTAATGTTGCGGGCATGGGCTTCCTTGAGCAGTCGCCGAAAATCTTTCATCGTGCCAAACATTGGGTCGATATCACGATAATCGCTCACATCGTAGCCAAAATCAGCCATTGGCGAGGGATAAAACGGCGACAGCCACACCGAATCAACACCCAGCCATTCTAGGTACTCTAGTTTTTCTATTATGCCCGGCAAATCGCCAATACCATCGCCATTAGAATCTTTATAGCTTCGCGGGTAGATTTGGTACATGACGGTGCCGCAAAACCAGGGCGATTTAAAAGTGGTCATGCTTGTATTGTACCAAGCTTTCGGACGTCGATAAAAGCTGGCGGCAATTGAAAACGCCTCTTAATCATGCAATAATGCGTTTTGGTACGAAGGAAACCGGTATTTATATGAGAATCGCTACCATGGCGCGCAGTATCTTACCTGCACCACGCCCCAACGACATAATGTATTCGCCGCTTGATATTGCTTGTTTGCTCGGCGAAGAACTCGAAAAACGCCACCACAAAGTAACTTTTTACGCCGGGCAGGGAAGCACGGTAAATGTCAGCACGGTCCGCACGCCCAGCTTGCGGCCGATAGTCACCAACAATGCCGAATGGCAGGAGCTGCTCAATAGCTCAGATTTGTTTATGGACTACATCCCCGGCCTGTACGACCAAGTGCAAGTCCAGGACATGTTCCGCCGTGCCAACAAAGGTGAATTTGATATCCTCCATTTTCATCACCCGGAAAGTGCCATGCCCTACGCCCGAATCTATCCCAAAGTACCAGTAGTCTATACCTTGCACGACGAAATCGACACCCTGCGGGCCGAAACCATGGAAGCCTTCGCTTCACCCAATCAGCATTTTATTTCTATCTCGGATAATCAACGCCGCGGTGCTCCCGACCTTAACTACACCGCGACAGTGTACAACGGCGTCGACACCACCTTGTTCCGCCAAAACAATCCCCACGAAGATTACCTACTATTTGTCGGCCGCATAACCCCGTACAAGGGCGTCAAAGAGGCGATACAGGTGGCCCAGCAGACCAAATCCCGTCTGATTATCATCGGGCAGACGTCGCAAGCCGACCAGTGGTACTTCGACGCCCATGTCAAACCGCACCTCAATGACAAAATTTTATATCTTGGGCTATTAGAGCGCGAGCAATTAGTGCACTACTACCAAAAAGCACGCGCTCTGCTCATGCCGATCTTTTGGGAAGAACCATTCGGCCTGACCATGGTGGAGGCCATGGCCTGTGGTACACCAGTCTTGGCTATGCGCCGCGGCTCAGTTCCAGAAGTCATCGCCGATGGCCGCACTGGCTTTATTGTCGATAGCACCAGCGAAATGATCCGCGCCGTCGATAAAATCGACGACATCAAGCGCGAAGCTTGCCGCCGCCACGTCAAGACACACTTCTCGGTCGATCGTATGATTACCGGTTACGAAGAAGCTTACCGCAGCATCATTCAACAACACCGCCGCCGTGGTCGCACCTACGTAACAACCAAACTCAAAGAAGTCCCAGTGCGTTTTAAAACTAGCAAACTTCGCAAAAGATTAGGCGACGATCAGCTTACCCTGCATTTATAGCCAAAGTTCTCTTAAAGGTATTTGCGCGGACAGGGTTCTTCGGATATAATCCTCTCTGTTGCATACCCCTTGAGGTCTCTCATAAAAGGGAAAAGAGCAGCCCGACAAAAAGTCGCACCTTTTTGCCGGCGCGATGAGAAAAACCGCCGGTTTGTCTCATGTGCTAATCCGGGGTAGCTCAGCGGTAGAGCGGGTGGCTGTTAACCACTAGGTCGCTGGTTCGAATCCAGTCCCCGGAG